>JBCKXH010000006.1:0-44219 GCA_038921555.1 Paracoccaceae bacterium | reverse complement strand
CCGAGGCGGAACTGGACCAGATGACCGCGCTTTTGACCAAGCTTCTAAAACCGATGGGAGGGCAGCGATGACCCTGATGGCCGACCATAAGCCTCAGCATTTCCTTTGGGAGGTGGCGCAGGGGGTGGCAACCCTCCGCCTGAACCGACCCGAGCGCAAGAACCCGCTGACCTTTGACAGCTATGCCGAATTGCGCGACCTGTTCCGGGCGTTGGTCAGCGCGCGCGATGTTCATGTCGTGGTCTTTGCCCCGAACGGCGGCAATTTCTGTTCGGGCGGCGATGTGCATGACATCATCGGCCCGCTGATCGGCAGGCCGATGGCGGAGCTGTTGGCCTTTACCAGGCTGACCGGCGATCTGGTCAAGGCGATGCTGGCTTGCGGCAAGCCGATCATCGCCGCGGTGGACGGTGTGGCCGTGGGGGCCGGGGCGATCATCGCCATGGCGGCCGATATGCGGCTGGCCACCCCGCTTGCCAAATGCGCCTTTCTGTTCACCCGCGTCGGGCTGGCCGGTTGCGACATGGGGGCCTGTGCCATGCTGCCGCGCATCATCGGGCAGGGCAGGGCGGCGGAGCTTCTGTTCACCGGGCGGGTGATGAGTGCGGCCGAGGGCCTCGCCTGGGGCTTCTGGAACGCGCTGCATCCGCCCGAGACGCTGGAGGCCGAGGCGCGGGCGCTGGCCTTGCGGCTGGCGCAGGGTCCGACTTTTGCCCATGGCGTGACCAAGACCCAGCTTAATCAGGAATGGAACATGGGGTTGAATGAGGCGATCGAGGCCGAGGCGCAGGCTCAGGCGATCTGTATGCAGACCCGCGATTTCGAACGGGCCTACCGGGCTTTTGTCGCCAAGGAAAAGCCGGTGTTTGCGGGGGACTGATCGCCGGGATATTTATGAAAAGATGAATGATGGATCGCAGCTTTCTGGATTGGCCGTTCTTCGAGCCCCGCCACCGTGACCTTGCGCAGGGGTTGGAGGACTGGTGTCTTGCTCATCTGCCGGTGGATCACGCCGATGTCGATGCGGCCTGTCGCGACCTGGTCGCCTTGCTGGGGCAGGGCGGCTGGCTGCAACACTCCGCAGGCGTGCTGGATGTCCGAACACTTTGCCTGATCCGCGAAACCCTGGCCCGCCATGACGGGTTGGCCGATTTCGCCTTTGCCATGCAGGGCCTGGGCATGGCGGCGGTGTCGTTGTTCGGCTCGCCCGAGCAACGCAAATGGCTGGAGCGGACGCGGGCCGGCACGGCGATTGCGGGCTTTGCGCTGACCGAGCCGGGCTCAGGCTCGGATGTCGCGGCGACCGCGACCACGGCGGAACGGGTGGCGGGCGGCTGGCGGCTGAGTGGTGAGAAGACCTGGATTTCCAATGGCGGCATTGCCGATGTCTATGTGGTGTTCGCCCGGACCGGTGAAGCCGCAGGCTCGCGCGGCCTCTCGGCCTTTCTCATGCCGGCCGATGTGGCGGGGCTGACGGTGGTTGAGCGTTTGCAGGTCATCGCCCCGCATCCTTTGGCGCGGTTGCGGCTGGACAACGTTGATCTGCCCGACAACGCGCTGATCGGGCAGGCCGGTGAGGGGTTCAAGCTGGCGATGGCGGTGCTGGATGTCTTTCGCGCCACCGTCGGGGCGGCGGCGTTGGGCTTTGCCCGCCGCGCGCTGGATGAGACATTGGCGCGGGTGCAAACCCGCCGCATTCAGGGCCAGCCTCTGGCCGAATTGCAGATGGTGCAGGGCCATCTCGCCGATATGGCGCTGCAGATCGACGCCGCTGCCCTGCTGATCTACCGCGCCGCCTGGGTCAAGGATCAGGGAGCCGCACGGGTTACGCGCGAGGCGGCGATGGCCAAACTTTACGCCACCGAGTCAGCCCAGCTTGTCATCGACATGGCCGTGCAACTGCATGGCGCCGAGGGGGTGCGGCAGGGTGCCGTGGTGGAACGGCTGTACCGCGAAATCCGCGCCCTGCGCATCTATGAAGGCGCCAGCGACGTGCAGCGCCTCGTCATCGCCCGCGCGATCCTGCCCAAGGAGAAGCCATGAGCCCGCATGAGATCCTGCATCCCCACAACTGGAAACCCGCCAAAGGCTATGCCCATGGTATTGCTGCGCGCGGGCGGCTGGTGATGACCGGCGGCGTGATCGGCTGGAGTGCCGATCAGCTTTGGGAAACCGACGACTTTGCCGGTCAGGCCGCGCAAGCCCTGCGCAACATCACCGAAATCCTCGCCTGCGCCGGTGCCCAGCCCCAGCATCTGGTGCGCCTGACCTGGTATGTCACCGACAAGCGCGAATACCTCGCCGCCCTCCAGGACCTTGGCAGCACCTACCGCGCCATCATCGGGCGGCATTATCCGGCCATGACGCTGGTCCAGGTGGTGGCGCTGGTCGAGGACCGCGCCAAGGTGGAGATTGAGGCAACCGCCGTCGTGCCAGAGGAATAGATGGAGGAACAGATGCTTGGCCCCAGCGGACACTTTGACACTTTCACTCGCGACAACCTGCCAGCACCACAGGACTGGCCCGAGTTCACCGGTTTTGACTATCCGGAATGGCTGAACGCCGGGGTTGAGCTCAGCGACCGCATGGTCGAACGCGGCTTTGGCGACCATGTGGCGCTGATCGGCAACGGGCGACTACGCACCTACAAGGAACTGGCCGACTGGTCGAACCGCATCGCCCATGCGCTGGTGGACAGCTACGGTGTCAGGCCCGGCAACCGCGTGCTGATCCGCTCGGCCAACAATCCCGCCATGGTGGCCTGCTGGCTGGCCGCCACCAAAGCGGGCGCGGTGGTGGTCAACACCATGCCGATGCTGCGTTCGGGCGAGTTGAGCGCCATCGTGGACAAGGCCGCGATCAGCCACGCCCTGTGCGACACCCGCCTCTTGGAGGAACTGGTCGCCTGCGCCAAAACCTCGGCCCATCTGAAAACCGTGGTGGGCTTTGACGGCACCGCCAATCACGCGGCCGAGCTTGACCGCGCAGCACTGTCGAAACCGGTGCGCTTTCAGGCGGCAAGGACCGGGCGCGATGATGTGGCGCTCTTGGGCTTTACCTCGGGCACCACCGGCGAGCCCAAGGCCACCATGCACTTTCACCGCGACCTCTTGACCATCGCCGACGGCTACGCGCGTGAGGTGTTGCAAGTCACGCCCGACGACATCTTTGTCGGCTCGCCGCCCCTGGCCTTTACGTTCGGGCTTGGCGGCCTTGCCATCTTCCCGCTGCGCTTTGGCGCTGCGGCGGCACTTCTGGAACAGGCCAGCCCGGCCAACATGATCGCCCTGATCCAGCAGCACCGCGCCACCATCTGTTTCACCGCACCCACCGCCTACCATGTCATGCTGAAGGCGATGGCGGAAGGGGCTGACCTTAGCTCGCTGCGCGTCGCCGTCAGCGCCGGTGAAACCCTGCCCGCCCCGGTTTATCAGGAGTGGATCGCCCGCACCGGCAAACCCATGCTGGACGGCATCGGTGCCACCGAGATGCTGCACATCTTCCTTACCAATCGCGTGGGTGACCATCATCCCGGCTGCACCGGCCGCCCGGTGACCGGATACCTTGCGCGGATCGTCGGCGACGATATGGCAGACCTGCCGCGCGGCCAGATCGGCCACCTTGCGGTGCGTGGGCCGACCGGCTGCCGCTATCTGGCGGATCCGCGCCAGAAAACTTACGTCAAGGACGGCTGGAACCTGACCGGCGACGCCTTTTGGCAAGACGACGAGGGCCGTTTCCACTTTGTCGCCCGCTCCGACGACATGATCGTCTCGGCCGGTTACAACATCGCCGGCCCCGAGGTCGAGGCGGCACTGCTGTCGCATCCCGCCGTGCTGGAATGTGCCGTGATCGGCGCGCCGGATGATGAGAGGGGCCATGTGGTTGAGGCGCATGTGGTTCTCGCCCAAGGCCACATTGGCGACGCGCTTATGGTCAAGAAGCTGCAAGACCATGTGAAAGCGCTGATTGCACCCTACAAATATCCCCGCCGCGTGGTGTTCACTGAAAACCTGCCCAAGACCCCGACCGGCAAGATCCAGCGCTTTCGCCTCAAATCCTGACCCCATTCAACCCTTGCACCGGTCCGGACCGCTGTAGATGCATTTCATCTCGGCACAAATACTCCACGGGGGGTCTGGGGGGTGTGAAACCCCCCAGGAGTCCATCAAGCCGAGCAGAATTCTCCAGCTTGCGCCCATGTCCGGGCTGGCCTCATCGCGCGGTAAATGCAAAAATGGCGCGAAAAGCGACCGCGAGCGAGGGCAGGAGGCACCATGTCGGACAAGTTGAACGTCGGGGTTCTGGGCTGTGGTCAGGTCGCACAGGCCGGCCATTTTGAGGCCTGCACCAAGGCGCGCAATGCCAGGCTTTACGCCATCTGCGATGTGGCCTGCGACCTGCGCGACCGCATGGCCGCCACCCATGCGCCGCAGAAATCCTATGACGACTACGCCAGGATGCTGGCCGATCCGGCGCTGGATGCCGTGATCATCGCCACTTCTGACGCCTTCCATGTTCAGGCCTCGATCATGGCACTTCAGGCGGGCAAGCATGTGCTGTGCGAAAAGCCGCTTGCCATGGGGCTGCAGGAATCGCTTGACCTGCAGGCCGTGGTCGAACGGTCCGGCAAGATCTTTCAGGTCGGCCACATGAAGCGCTATGACTTTGGGTTGCAAGAGGCCAAGCGCTTCATCGACACCGAGATGGGTTCCATGGTGGCGCTGAAGGCGTGGTATTGCGACAGCACCCACCGCTATGCCGTCACCGACGCCGTGCAGCCGCTGATCATCAAATCCGCCGCCGCCCGCCAACCGTTGCACGACCCCAAGGCCGATCTGGCACGCTATTACATGCTGGCCCATGGCAGCCACCTCGTTGATACCGCCCGCTACTTCGCTGGTGAGATCCTGGCGGTTCAGGCCCGGCTGTCCAAGGACCATGGCCTCTATTGCTGGTTCGTCGATGTTCAGTTTGCCAGCGGCACCCTGGGTCACCTTGACCTGACCGTTGCCGTGCGGATGGATTGGCACGAGGGCTTTCAGATCTATGGCCAGAACGGTTCGGTCATCGGCAAGACCTTCAACCCGTGGTATTTCAAAAGCTCCGAGGTAGATATTTTCCGCGAGAAAGACGGTGCCAGCTATCGCCCGCTGGGCGCTGACGGCCACTTCTACCGCCGCCAGCTGGAAGGCTTTGCCGATTCGGTGCTGAACGGGGTGCCGCAAACCGGCGCCGGGATCGCCGATGGTGTGGCCGCGGTCCGCGCCATGCTGGCCATCGCGCGGTCGGTGGCCGGTGGTGGCTGGGTCCGGCTGGACGCTGTCGCGGGCAGCCTTTGATGGAGATCGGTATCTTCGCCAAGACCTTTGCCGGACAAAGCCCCGGCCACGTCCTTGCCTGCGCACGGGATGCGGGCTTTGACGGGGTGCAATACAACATGACCTGCTCGGGCCTTGACGCCATGCCCGCCACCATCACTGCCGCCGAGGCTGCCGCCGTGGCGCAGGCCGCGACCGAGTGCCACCAGCAGATCTTTGCCGTCTCCGCCACCTGGAACATGATCCACCCCGACCCGGCGCTGCGTAGCCTTGGCCACCGCCGCCTTGCGACAATCGCGGCCAGTGCCGCCGCCATGGGCACAAGCCTGATCACCCTGTGCAGCGGCACCCGCGACCCTGCCGACCAATGGCGCCACCATCCCGACAACACCATCCCTGCGGCCTGGGCCGACCTCCTAGCCGCATTCGAGATCGCCATCGCGATTGCCGAGCAGCACGACATCCTCTTGGGGGTTGAGCCGGAATTGGCCAATGTCGTCTGCGACGCCGCCGCCGCCCGCCGCCTGATCGACCAGATGCAGTCGCCCCGCATCCGCGTCGTGCTTGACCCGGCCAATCTGTTTGAACGAGCCGCTGCGGCGGAACTACGCGACCTGATCGCCCGCGCCGTGGACACTCTGGCCGGTCGCATCGCCATGGCCCATGCCAAGGACCGCGCCCCGGATGGTAGCTTTGCCACGGCGGGCAAGGGGGTGATCGACTTTGAACACTTCCTGCAATGCCTCGATGACGCAGGGTTTTCCGGCCCGGTGGTCACCCACGGCCTGCGCGCTGATGAGGCCGCCGCCACCTGCGCCTTCCTGCGCGGCCTCTTGCGATGAAGGGTTATGCCGCAATCACCGTCGCCTCCTCTGCCGGTCCGCTGAATGGCCATCTGCAACAGGGCAGCGACCCGATTGTCCTGTTGCAGCACGGGTTGTGTGGCAGCGCCGCCCAACCGGCTGAGGTCTTCCCTTCCGGCCACGGCTTTGGCCATGCCGTGCTGGACTGCCGTGGCCATGGCACCAGCCCTTTGGGAACCGAGATCTCTATCGCCACCTTCACCTCTGACCTTGCCAGCCTTGCCGCCCACCTGCGCCCCGCAGCCGTCGGTGGCATCTCGATGGGTGCCACCCTGGCGCTGCGCCTTGCCGTCACCCGGCCCGACCTGGTGCAAGCCCTGATCCTGGCGCGCCCGGCCTGGCTCACCGAGACCGCCCCGGCCAACATGGCCCCCTTTGCCGAGGTGGGCGCCATGATCGCCGCAGGTGCGACCCTTGCCACCTTCGACGCCGGTGCCACCGCCCGTCATCTGGCCCAGATCGCGCCTGACAACCTCGCAGCACTACGCGGCTTTTTCGCCCGCCAACCTCTGCCGGAAACCGCCGCCCTGCTGAGCGGCATTGCGGCCGACGGCCCCGGCATCACAACCGCCGATCTTGACGGCCTGAGCATTCCCACCCTGATCCTCGGTTCGGATGAGGATTTCCTCCACCCCTTCGCCCAAGCCGAGGCCCTTGCCCGGCTGATCCCCGGCGCCAGCCTGGTCAAAGTCCCGCCCAAAGGCCGCGACCGTGCCACCCATGTCGCCGCCATGCAATCCGCCATCCTGCACTTCCTGAAAGGTCTGCCCCATGCCAAAGCCGCCCGCTGACTGGTTCGACCGCCTGCCGCAAAGCCGCCCCTTGGCCGAGTTCTCGCTGTGGTCCGCCAATCTGCTCGCCATGGCGGATGACCTGAGCCGGGTCGGCAGCCACCCCGACCTTTACCACATCGACGTGGCCGACGGCAGCTTTGCCCCGGCCCTGTTGTTCTTTCCCGACCTGGTGGCGGCCTTGCGAAGGCGCAGCGTCCTCCCGTTTCACGTCCATCTGATGGTGCAGGACGCCATGCTGTTGGCGCAGATCGACCAGTTCGCCGGGGCCGGGGCCGACCTGATCTCGGTCCATGCCGAAAACGCCAACGCCGCCACCGCCATCAGCCATATCCGCGCCCTTGGCCTGCGCGCCGGGGTGGTGGTGAGACTTGAAACCCCGGTTGCAACCTCGGCCCCCCTGCTGGAACAGCTTGATTTCCTTACCATGCTTGGCACAAACATCGGTGTCAAAGGCCAAAGCCTCGACGCCCGCGCCACCGCCCGCCTGTCGGAGGCCGCAGGGTTGATCGCCCGCCGCGCCAACCAAGCGCGCTGCGTTCTGGCCGCCGACGGCGGCATCCGCGCGCAAACCGTGCCCCTTCTCATCAAAGCCGGGGCCGAGACGGTGGTGCTGGGTTCGTTGGCTTACAGCGCCCCCGACCTTGCCGCACGGATCGCCTGGCTGCACCGGCTGAAGTGACGCAAGGCACTTTGGCCCCACTCTGGCACCAAACATCGGCGGCCCGGGTCAGCGGCGATACCACCGTGGCAAGCCTTGCCGAAATAGCCGCTCAGGCCCGGCAATCCCGCCCGCGCGTCCTCTTGGGCGACAGCGCCGGGTCGGTTGGTGCCGCCCTTGCGCGCCTCGGCCTGGCGGAAAGCACCCGACCGCAGCCGCAGCCACCTCAAGCCCCGCCAATTTGACTGAATTTCCCCTTACCCTTTCTCAAATACTCACCTTGGGCCGCTGCGCAAGCGCGCCCCTACCAACCCCAATCCAGCCAGGAAACCTTTCCGCCTGATCCGCAGGCTGCGCTTCAGCGCAACTGCCCTTTGCGAACCCTTCGCAACGTGCTTTCGCAAAGGTTAACAAAAACATGTAACAAATTGATTTAAAATAGAAAAACACGGTGTCGCATTCTGCGACATCGCCGCGACATTTCAGGCATTGCGTGGAATTTTCAGCATGGAAGGGTGCATGTCGATCGAATCCAGATAGACCGCGCCGTAAGACAGGTCTAGTGCCCGCAACTTGTCGCGGAAATTTTGCGCAAAAAAGCCAAAGTCGGGCGGGGCGAACTGATCCTCGGAAAACCCGTCAAAGGTCGCGGGGTCCAGCGTGGTGCGGGCATAGGCCCATAGCTCGGCAGCACCACGTTCAAAGGCCGGACGCAGGTCGTCCCGCAGGCTTGCCCAGCTCCAATTTACCGTACTGAGGAATGACGAAAGCACCGGGCGAAAGTCGTTCCACCCCTCACTGACGCCGCGCTTCAGCACCAGCCGGAACGTCTCCAGGCTGTAGAAATGCCGCTCGTCCCCCTGACGGATATCCTGTCCGGCATGCTGGCGATAATGATAGTGGACGCCGTCCAGCATGGGCACATCGGGAACCTGCTGCAGGGTCAGCAACTGAAAAAACAGGTCGTCGAAGGCGCGGATATGTTCGGGAAACCAGATGTTGCGGTTGTCCAGAAAATCGCGGCGGTAAACCCGGCGCCAGATGCTCGGCTGGCCCTGGATCAACAGCCACGACGGCACCAGAAGGCAAGTGGCGTTGCCAAGGTTGTGGCGGTAGGCATGAATGATTTCGGGCAGTTTCGATTCATAGGACGGCTCGCAGCTTGTCCCGCCGTCGGCGTCCTCCGACAAGAGGTCGAAGCCACCCTGCACCAGTTCGGCCCCGGTATGGCGCGCCAATTCCAGAAGGCCGCCAAACAGCCCCGGCCCGGCCACGTCATCGGCATCGACAAAGGCAATGTGGCTGGCATCCGAGTTCAGCCGACCGAAATTCCGCGCCGAGGCACAGCCGCCGTTTTCCTTGCGCAGGCAGACAACCCGAGTGTTGCCGGCATAGATCTCGCCAACCAACTCGCCCGACCCATCGGTCGATCCGTCATCCACCACCAGCACCCGGACCTCGGCATTGCCATCTTCCAGCAGGGCGTCGACACATTCCCTGATCCAGTTCCGCGCATTGAACATAGCCACCACCACGTCCAGCCGGGCCTGATGCCCGTTCAACGAGGGCGCCCGCCGCAAGCGCAGCACCGGGTCGCCCGCCCGCGCAATCCAGGTCTGGCGTTGCCCCGCCGCCCGGCCATAGACCAGATCTGACGGCACATGGGTCCAGCTTTCGCCGATCACATGATCCAATGGTGCCGCGATCAAGCCCTCCAGTATCGCCACCTCGGCGCAGGGTGCGGTCAGCTTCAGAAAGTTTGGCGACAGGCTCAGCAAGGCTTCCGAGGGCAGGCAGGGGTATTCGCAGGCCTCGAAGTCATCTGCGGTGACCGGGCCAAGTTCAATGACGCCGCGCATTTCGCTATGGCGCCGGAATGCCCGGTTGGGCAGAGCCTTGCATAGTCTGGTCATCGCCGAGGCACTGTCAGGTCCGGCCAGCGCCACCCCCTGCAAAGCCGAGCGGATCGCCGTCAATTTCGCGTCACCCGCGCCGCCCCCGACGGCTGCATTCACCGCAAAGACATTCGCCGCCTTCTGGGCGCGGATGTTCAGGCACAGGGCGGCAAAAGCTTCGGCCTCCGGCTCAAAGGCCCAGACGGTCCAGCCCCGATTGGCCAGCGCGAAGGGAATGGCAAAGCAGCCAAAGCCCGCCCCGATGTCAAGCGCGGTGCCGGTCATGGCCAGCGTCCGGGCGGCCAGCGCCGGCTCATAGATCGAGCGCAGCCGCCAATAGCTGTCGTCGCGCAGATGAGTATCCGAGGTCACATGCAGCTTCAGGTTCAGCCCAAAGGCGCGCGCGGCCAATTGCGGCAGCGCCTTGGGTTTCGGCTGCACTGGCGGCGGCAGTTTCATGTCCTTGGCGTCGGGCAGGCCTTCGTCAAGCTGCATTTGTCATGACCTCAAGATAGCGCCTGGCGGCATCGGTCGGCCCGACTTCGGCGGGCAAATTCGGCGGGATGTTCCGATACAGCGGGTCAACCCCCGCCAGAACCGCCCGCACGGTCTGCCTGAAAGCTGCCCGATGCTGGTGGCTGCTGGTGGCTTCACACCACGACACGATGCGCAGGCAGGACAGCAAAACCGCCGTCCGCGTCGCAGCGTTGCGGAATTCAAGGGTGCGGGCAAAGCTTTCCAGCGTCAGTTTGGCCACCGTGATGGCGTCGAACCGGCGGTCGCCCGAGGTCGCGGTGATCTGTTGGCGCATGTAACGGCGAAAATAGGTGAAGCAGGGCGAAAAGGCGAAGGCAACACTTTGGGCCGCCGAAAGCAGGCCGGTGTGGAAGTAGATATCCTCGAAGAAATGCCCGTTGGGGAATTGCAACCCGATGCCGCGCAGAAAATCCGAACGGATGGCCTTGTTGGCCGACTGCGGCTCAACGCGCTGCATCAGGGGCCGCAGCCGGGCGAATTCCGGGTCTGTTCGCGCGATCAGACCGGACGGGCAGGCGCTTTCAATCTGAAAGAACACCGTGTCGTCATAAAAGCCCGAACAATCGCCACGCAGTTCCGACAGCACACCACGACACAGAATCACATCCGGTCTGCCACGATCAATGGTATCGGCGATCGTGGCAAAGGACCAGTTCGGCCTTACGTCATCCGAGTCCAGAAAGCAGACATAGTCACCCTTGACATGCTGCAACGCCCGGTTGCGCGCGCTGGACAGCCCGTCATTGGCCTGCCGGATGATTTGCAGCCTCGGGTCGGCAATGCTGGTCAGCACGGACAAGGTATCGTCGGTCGAACCGTCGTCCACCACTATATATTGAAAATCTTCCAGGCTCTGAGCCAGAACAGAGCCAATGGCGGCAAGCACGGACGCTCCGTCGTTGTAAGTCGTAGTTATACATGTCAACTTCGGCATACAGACAGATTCCTTGCGGCACCACGCTTTGGCCGGTTCAAGGCCAATAGGCCAGAATCCATTCTCAATCAACTTACAACGCTCCGTCCGGCAGAAAGAATGAAATATTCGTTAACCCGATCCCTAACATCGCCAGGCCTCGGAAATGGGCCGGAATCTGGGCGCTTTTGGCGGTCTGCGCCGGGCAAGTCTGGCATGGGAGGCGACGGAGCAGGTCAACACAGGTTGCGATCCGGCGAGGCATTGCGAAGGGCGCCGCTTTTGTCGCAGCACCTTGCCCAAGGGAACCTGCGGGGCCAGCCTGTCGGCGAGGGCGGCAGTAAAGCGATGATCCATTTGGTTGATCAAAGGTTAACGATAACAGCCATCCAATTGTGAACAAACCCAAAAACACGATGTCGTGTTCCGCGACATCACTGCCCAAGTGCTGCGACGCCCGGCAAGGTCTTGCCTTCCATCCACTCCAGAAAGGCGCCGCCCGCCGTCGAGATGAAGCTGAAATCCGCCGCAGCACCTGCTTGATTAAGCGCCGCAACCGTGTCGCCGCCGCCTGCCACCGAGACCAGCTTGCCCGCTCTGGTCAGCCGCGCCACAACCCGAGCCGCTGCCGTGGTGGCCGCATCAAACGGCGGGATTTCAAAGGCGCCCAGCGGGCCGTTCCAGATCAGCGTCTTGCACGCCTCGAACACCAGGGTCAGGTCGGCCACTGTGGCGGGGCCGGCATCCAGAATCATCTGGTCCGCCGGGCAGGCATCGGCGCGCACGGTGTGGCTGAGCGCCCCCGCCTTGAACTCCTGCGCCACCACGACATCGATCGGCAGATGGACCTTGCACCCCACCGCCTTGGCCTTGGCCAATATCTCCAGCGCCGTCGCAGCCATGTCGCGCTCGGCCAGCGAGCGGCCGACCTCAACCCCCATGGCGACCAGGAAAGTGTTCGCCATGCCGCCGCCGATCACCAGATGATCGACCTTGCTGACCAGATTGCCCAAGAGCGCCAGCTTGCTGGAGACTTTGGCCCCGCCGACCACAGCGACCAGCGGACGCTGCGGCGTGCCAAGTGCGGCCTCAAGCGCGCGCAATTCCGCCGCCATCAGCCGCCCGGCAGCCGAGGGCATCTGGTGGGCAATCGCCTCGGTCGAGGCATGGGCGCGGTGGGCGGCCGAGAAGGCGTCGTTCACGAAAACCTCGCCCAAAGCGGCCATTTGCGCGGCAAGGCCGGGGTCGTTCGCCTCCTCACCCGGATGAAAGCGGGTGTTCTCCAACAGAACGACTTCGCCCGGTGCCGCCGTCGCAATCGCCTTGCGCGCCGGGGCGCCGATACAATCGGTGCCAAAGATCACCTTGCGGCCCAAGGAAACCTGCACTGCCCACGTCAGATGCGAAAGGCTCATCCCGGGCACCACCTTGCCGCCCGGACGGCCAAAATGGGCCAGCAGCACGACGCGGCCACCGCGCGCGATGATGTCCTCGACCGTCGGGCGGATCTTGTCGATCCGCGTGGTGTCGGTGACGGTGCCGTTAGCCATCGGCACATTGATGTCCACCCGTGTCAGCACCGTCTTGCCCGCCAATGCAACCTCATCAATCGTCTTCCAGGCCATCTGGCACCTCCTTGCGGCTTTGCCCTTCTTTCCGCGCAAAGGGGCCAAAGGTCAACCATGGGCACTTCCCTTCAGCCCGGTCCCCGGTTAGTTTCCATGCCAGCCTCATCCAAGGGAAACTGCAATGGCCGAGATCAAAGACCCCGAAAACACCATCATCCTGGCGCTGAAAGGCGGCGAAGTGGCGATCGAGCTCATGAAGGACATAGCGCCACTTCATGTAGAACGTATGAAGGCACTGGCCCGTGCCAAATCCTATGACAATGTCTGCTTTCACCGGGTCATCGACGGCTTCATGGCGCAGACCGGCGACGTCGAAAACGGTAATATGGAGAACAACTTCAACCTGCGCCGCGCCGGCAGCGGCGGGTCTGACCTGCCCGACGTTGCGGCCGAATTTTCTGGCATCCCGCATGACCGGGGCACCCTGGGGGCAGCGCGGTCGTCCAGCCCGAACAGCGCCAACAGCCAGTTCTTCATCAATTTCAAGGACAACCACTTCTTGAACCGGCAATACACCGTCTTTGGCCGGGTGATTTCCGGCATGGAGCATGTCGATGCCATCACCAAGGGTGAGCCGCCCGCCAATCCTGACCGCATGATCACCGTAAGGGTTGCCGCCGATGTTGAATAGATCCATAGCCCTGGCCGTGCTTTTGTTCGCAACCCCGATCTTGTTCGCAACAGCGGTCTTTGCCGAAGGTGACGGACCCGGCCCCAATTTGGTGATCGAGGTGGCGGGCAGCGCCAATGGCCAGATCGTCATCGACCTTGCCTTGGACGCAGCTCCGCTGCATGTGGCGCAGATCGTGGCGCTGGCCAAAGCGGGCTTCTATGACAAGGTGGTTTTTCACCGGGTGATCGACGGCTTCATGGCGCAGACCGGTGATGTCCAATACGGCAAGCAGGGTGGCGACACCTCGATGGCCGGCATGGGCGGGTCGGAAATGCCTGATCTTCCTGCCGAATTCTCGGCACTGCCCTTTGAGCGCGGGATTGTCGGCATGGCGCGGTCACAAGACCCCGATTCGGCCAACAGCCAGTTCTTCATCATGTTCGCGCCGGGTGATTTCCTGAACGGGCAGTATACCGTCGTGGGCTGGGTCATCGCGGGCATGGATGTGGTCGATCAGATCAAGCGCGGCGCGGGGCAGAATGGCGAAGTCAGCGATCCGGACGTGATGGTGAAAGTCACTGTTCAGGAGTGATTGGGGGCCAGCCCCCCCCCTTGCCAATGGTTTCTTGAACCAGTGGCGAAACATTGGCTCGACCCCGGGATATTTAGGAAAAGATGAAAAGGGCGGGGTCATCTGAGTATGACCCTGCCGAACTTCTTCGCGCCGGTGGATATGGTGATGGTCCCGTTCTCATCGAAATCCGCGCGGGACAATCGTGCTGATGACGCCAGCCTGACACCATTCATCTTGAGTCCTCCGGCTGGCATCAAGCGTTTCGCTTCTTTCGCTGACCCGACGAACCCGAGAGCAACGAATGGGGCGGTATTGGCAGTTCCAGCATCAAGGTCAGCGAGAGTGACGTAAAAAACAGGTAAATCCTCCCCGACACCGCCATTCTCGAACACTTCGCGGGCGGTAGCTTCGGCCGCAGCTGCAGCTGGAACTCCATGCAGCAAAGTAGTGATTTCATTGGCCAAACGGATTTTGGCGCTGTTGATGTCGGCACCTTGCAGGGCACCGAGCCGGTCGCATTCCGCCACGGGAAGTTCGGTGTAGAGCCTCAGAAAGCGGCCGACATCGGCATCGGTCGTGTTGCGCCAATATTGCCAGAACTGGTAGGGCGAATACATTTCGGCATTCAGCCAGACCGCGCCGCTTTGCGATTTGCCCATCTTCTTGCCGTCCGAGGTGGTCAGAAGATGCGAGGTCAGGCCATAAACCTCATGGTCAATCGCCCGGCGCGTCAGGTCAACGCCGTTGATTATATTGCCCCATTGGTCCGAGCCGCCCATCTGGACCAGACAGCCATAGCGGCGGTTTAGTTCAAGAAAGTCATAGGCTTGCAGGATCATGTAGTTGAACTCAAGAAAGCTGAGGCTTTGTTCGCGGTCCAGCCGCGACTTGACGCTTTCGAACGACAGCATCCGGTTGACCGAGAAATGACGCCCGATGTCGCGCAAGAAGGTCAGGTAGTTCAGATCGTCCAGCCAAAGGGCATTGTTGACCATGATGGCGTCGCAGGCACCGTCGCCAAAGCGGACATAGGGCGCAAAGGCGCGTTTGATCCCGGCGATGTTGTCGTCGATCTGTTCATTGCTCAGCACGGGCCGTTCCTCGGCGCGGAACGAGGGATCACCGACTTTGGTGGTGCCGCCGCCAATCAGAACGATGGGCTTGCCGCCGCATTTCTGCAACCAGCGCAGCATCATGATCTGGATCAGGGAGCCTGCATGCAGCGACCTGGCCGTTGCGTCAAAGCCGATGTAGCCCGGCACGACTCCTTTCAGAAACGCCTCGTCAAGGGCTTGATAATCCGTGCAATCTGCCAGAAAGCCTCGTTCGGTCATCACGCGCAGGAAGTCTGATTTCGCATGGTAGGTCATGGAGGCCTCGTGCTTATATGGCGAAGGTATAGCGGGGGGACGGATGAAGGGGAAGCGGGCACTGTGGGCACTGGGGTCGATGTCGGGCACTTCGCTGGACGGGGTCGATGCGGCAATGGTGCTGACCGATGGCAGAGCGCTGCTGGAGTTCGGGCCGCAGGCTTACCGCCCCTATTCAGGTGCCGAGCGCCGGGTGATCCGGGCGGCTTTTGGCAAGTGGCCCGGAGAGGATGTGGCGGAGGCAACCGAGGTTGTCGAGACCGCGCATCTGGAGGTTCTAAGCCGGTTCAGTGGCGCGGAAGTCATTGGTTTTCATGGACAAACCTTGGCGCATGATCCGCGCGGGCGCGGCACCCATCAGGTGGGCAATGGCGCTTTGCTGGCGCAGGCTTTGGGCATCACCACGGTCTGGGATTTTCGCAGCATGGATGTCGCGATGGGCGGGCAGGGCGCGCCCTTGGTGCCGTTTTTCCATCATGCCTGTGCGCGGTTCATCGGGGCGGATCGGCCACTGGCGATGCTTAATCTGGGCGGTGTGGGCAATGTGACCTGGATTGATCCGGCTGTGTCGACCCCGGAGGCACCGGGGGCTGTGCTGGCTTTCGACACCGGGCCGGCCAATGCGCCGCTGGACGATATGATGATGGCACGCCGGGGTCAGGTGCTGGATGAGGGTGGCGCTTTGGCGCTGAGCGGGCGGGTGGACCTGGGCGTTCTGGCGCGGTTTCTCGCGCTGCCGCACTTTTACCGGATTCCTCCAAAGTCGTTGGATCGCAATGACTTCCACCTGCTTCTTGATCTGACCTCGCAACTGTCTGACGCCGATGCCGCGGCCACTTTGACGGCTGCTGCCGCTGCGGCCGTGGCGCGCGGCGCGGAGCATTTTCCGGCTGAGATCGCCCGCCTTCTGGTCAGCGGCGGCGGGCGGCACAATGCGGCTATGATGGCGGAACTGGCGGCGCGGATGCCGGGTGTGGCGGTGCAAAAGATCGAGACTTCCGGGTTGGATGGCGATATGCTGGAGGCGCAGGCTTTTGGCTATCTGGCGGTTCGGGTGCTGTATGGTATGCCGACTTCGGGGCCCAGCACCACCGGGGTCAAGGCGGCGGTGGGCGGGGGGCGAATCAGTCGGATCGCCCTTGGTTAACAAGGCTAATCGCCGAAAATCATGGCGTAGTTTATCCGCCCTTTATCTGTAGGTTATCCGTGGTCTATCTGTAGGGACAGGCGGGACGATGCAACCAGGTTAACGCAACGCGCGTTAGCTGGCGGCGCAGGAATCCCTTTTATTGCGCTGCGCCACAGGCTAGGCATCATGCTGGGTTTCGGAGGAGCCGATATGCTGAATGCCTACCGCGCCAAAGCGGGCAAACTGGAGAGGCTGGCGCCGGACGAAAGTCTGGATCAGGCGCTGTGGCTCGACCTTTACCAGCCCATGCCGGCCGAGGTTGACCTTGTTGCGGGTTTTGGTCTCGAAGTGCCGACCCTCGCCGACATGGAAGAGATCGAAATCTCCAACCGCCTCTACCGCGAGGTCGGCGTCAACTACATGACGGTCGTCCTACCCGGCCATTCGGAGGCCAAAGAGCCGATCTCCAGCCCGGTGTGCTTTATCCTGAGCCATGCGCGTCTGATCACCCTGCGTCACCATGTCCCGCGCCCGTTTGAGACCTTTCCCGAACGCGCCGACAAGGCGGCGGCGGGCTGCGACAGCCCGGAAAAGCTGTTCCTTGGGCTTTATGAAGAAATCATCGGGCGGCTGGCCGATCTCTTGGAAGGGGCTGGTCGCGGGTTGGAAGAGGTTTACCGCCAAGTTTATCAGGCCGGAGATCAGCGCAACGCGCCCGCCACCCTGCAATCTGCGCTGGAAAAGGTCGGCCGCGAAAGCGAGCTGGTGGCGCGCATCAGACTGTCCTTGCTGACCCTGGAACGCGCCCTTGGTTTCAACGCGGTTGGTCTGGCCGACAAGAAGAATGAGCCAAACCTGCGCGCCGTGACCAAGGGCTTGCAGCGCGACATCTCGGCACTGGAGGTCCATTGCGATTACCTTGCCACCCGCATCGCGCAGGCCACCGATTCGACGCTGGGCATGATCAACCTGTTGCAGAACGGCACGGTGCGGATCGTCTCGGTCGTGGCGGTGCTGTTCTTGCCGCCGACGCTGATCGCCTCGGTCTATGGCATGAACTTCCGCATGATGCCGGAACTTGGCGCGACCTGGGGCTATCCGGCGGCTTTGGCGTTGATGGTTCTGTCGGCGGCGGCGAGCTATATCTATTTTCGCTGGAAGAAATGGCTGTAACATATGGGCAAATATATGAAAACCATCCTCATCACCGGGGCAGGCTCGGGCATTGGCCGTGGCACGGCGCAGGCTTTTGTGGCGGCGGGCTGGCAGGTTGGCCTGATCGGGCGCAGGGTAGGGGCGTTGCAGGAGACTGCGGGGGATACGGGTGCATTGGTGCTGCCCTGTGACGTGACCAAGCCCGCCGAGGTTGACGCGGCCTTTGCCTGGGCGATGGCGGAGTGGGGTCATCTGGATGTGTTGTTCAACAACGCCGGCATCGCGGCCAAGGGTGCTCCGATTGACGAAATACCGGTTGAGACCTGGTTAGAGGTGGCGAATGTCAACATCACCGGCATGTTCCTGTGCGCCCGCGCCGCCTTTGGCCAGATGCGCCACCAGAGGCCACAGGGCGGGCGGATCATCAACAACGGCTCGATCTCGGCCCATGTGCCGCGTCCGGGGTCGGCGCCCTATACGATGTCGAAACATGCGGTGACCGGCTTGACCCGGACGCTGGGTCTGGATGGCCGCGCCTTCAACATCGCCTGCGGTCAGATCGACATCGGCAATGCGCTGACCGAGATGGCTCGCGCGCAGACCCTTGGCGTGCCGCAGGCCGACGGCGCAATCCGGGTCGAGCCGACCATGCCGGTGGAGGATGTCGCCCGCGCCGTTCTGCACATGGCTGAGTTGCCGCTGGCGGTGAACGTGCCCTTCATGACGATCATGGCGCGCGACATGCCCTATATCGGGCGGGGGTGAGCGGCCCTTCAGTGGTCTTTGGGTTCGCGCCAGCCGTGGCGATACAGGTCCACGCAGGCGTGGACGATGAGGTAAAGCGACAGGCTGCCCGTCACCAGCAGGGTCAGCGCCATTGTATCAGTAACCGACATGATGGCCCCCTTTTCGGAACATCGTTGTGTCAAGGTCAACAATCCATTGCGGCATTTTCATGGCATAGGTCAGAAAAGCGCCATTTCCCGCGCAGCCGTGCCGCTTTTGTCAGCAATCCGCAACACGACCTTGGCCTATGCTGCGCCTGACTCCTTACCAAAACCTTGCTGCGCCGTTCCTGCGCAGAGATCCTTTCGCAACGGATACGCCATGACCCAGCCCAACCCCACTTTGCCCAACCCCACTTTGCGCCACCCCGCCTTCAGTGCAACCGGTCGCTTCTGGCGCGGCAATCTGCACAGCCATTCGACCCGCTCTGACGGGGTGCTTGGACCGGACGAGGTCTGCCGGCGCTACCGCGACGAGGGCTATGATTTCCTGGCGCTGACCGATCATTTCGTCGGTCGCTACTCCTATCCCATCGTGGATACGCTGCCGATGCGAACCAACCGTTTTACCACCATTCTGGGGGCGGAACTGCATTCCGGCGCGATGCAGAACGGCGAGATCTGGCATATCCTTGCCGTCGGTCTGCCGGCTGATTTCGCGCCGTCGAATGCGCCCGGTTTCGTGCCACTCGCAGGACAAGAAAGCGGGCCCGAGATTGCCGCCCGCGCGGTGGCGGCCGGGGCCTTTGTGGCGATTGCCCATCCGCAATGGTCGGGCATGACGATGGCGGATGCCCGCTCGATTGGCGCGGCCCATGCGGTCGAGGTCTATAACCACGGTTGCGCCGTGGGGTGTGACCGGCCCGACGGCTTTATGGTCGCCGACCTTTTGCTGAGCGAAGGCCGCCGCCTGACCATGATCGCCACCGACGATGCCCATTTCTCCGAGCCTGACCATTTCGGCGGCTGGGTCATGGTCAAGGCCGAAGCGAATGCGCCCGAGGCGCTGCTGACGGCGCTGAAGGCCGGGCATTTCTATTCAACGCAGGGGCCGGAGTTGCGCGATGTGCGGATCGAGGACGGAAATCTGGTGGTGGAATGTTCGGCGGTGGCCTCGATCATCGCAATCGGCTGGGGGACGGCGGCCAAGGCGGTGCATGGCGCCTCGCTGACCCGTGGCGAGGTGCCGCTGGAGCGGCTGCACAATTCGCCATGGCTCCGCGCCGCGGTGATTGATGCGGCCGGGCGGCGCGCGTGGTCGAACCCGATCTGGACCGGGGATTCGGCCCGCAACCCACGGGTTCTATAGGCTAATTGCCAAGGATGCCCGGCAGGCGCAGGCCATGCTCGCGCGCGCAATCCAAGGCGCTGTCATAGCCGGCATCGGCATGGCGCATGACGCCGGTGGCCGGGTCGTTCCACAGCACGCGGGCGATGCGCCGCGCGGAATCGTCACTGCCATCGGCGCAGATCACCATGCCGGAATGCTGCGAAAACCCCATGCCGACGCCGCCGCCGTGATGGATCGAAACCCAGGTCGCCCCCGAAGCGGTGTTCAGAAGCGCGTTCAGCAAGGGCCAGTCCGACACGGCGTCCGAGCCGTCCTTCATCGCCTCGGTCTCGCGGTTGGGGCTGGCGACCGAGCCAGAATCAAGGTGGTCGCGGCCAATCACGATGGGGGCTTTAAGCTCGCCCGAACGCACCATGTTGTTGAACATCAGCCCCGCCTTGTGACGCTCACCAAGGCCGATCCAGCAGATGCGGGCGGGCAGGCCCTGAAAGGCGATCCGTTCGGACGCCATGTCAAGCCAGCGGTGCAGGTGTTTGTCATCAGGAAATAATTGCTTCATCGCGGCATCGGTGGCATGAATGTCGGCAGGCTCCCCCGACAGCGCCACCCAACGGAACGGACCGATGCCACGGCAGAACAGCGGACGGATATAGGCCGGCACAAAGCCGGGAAAGGCGAAGGCGTCTTTGAGACCTTCGTCCAAGGCGACCTGCCGGATGTTGTTGCCATAATCCAGCACCGGCACCCCGGCATTCCAGAAATCGACCATCGCCGCGACCTGCACCTTCATGCTGGCGCGGGCGGCCGCCTCAACCGACTTTGGGTCAGTCTCGCGCGTGGCCTTGGCCTGCTCAACCGTCCAGCCCTGCGGCAGATAGCCATTGCGAGGGTCATGGGCCGAGGTCTGATCGGTAACGATATCAGGGTGGTGGCCGCCGTCCTTCATGCGTTGCACCAGTTCGGGAAACACATCGGCAGCATTGCCCAGCAGGCCGACCGATTTGGCCTCACTCTTGGCGGTCCAGCGCGCAATCAGGGCCAAAGCCTCGTCCAGTGTCTTGGCCTTGGCGTCGAGATAGCGGGTGCGGATGCGGGCATCGATCCGGGTCTCGTCGCATTCCACCGCCAGACATGAGGCCCCGGCCATGACGCAGGCCAGAGGTTGCGCGCCGCCCATGCCGCCCAAACCCGCAGTCAATATCCATTTGCCGCTCAGATTGCCGCCATAATGCTGGCGCCCGGCCTCGGCGAAGGTCTCATAGGTTCCCTGCACAATGCCTTGAGTTCCAATGTAGATCCACGAACCCGCCGTCATCTGGCCATACATCGCCAGGCCCTTCTTGTCCAACTCGTTGAAATGGTCCCAGGTCGCCCAATGCGGCACCAGATTGGAATTGGCGATCAACACGCGGGGGGCGTCCTTATGGGTGGCAAACACCCCGACCGGCTTGCCGGATTGCACCAGAAGCGTCTCATCCTCGTTCAGGCTTAGCAGGGTGGCGACGATCTTGTCGAAATCCTCCCAGGTCCGGGCCGCCCGGCCAATGCCGCCATAAACCACCAATTCATGCGGGTTTTCAGCGACATCCGGGTGGAGGTTGTTCATCAGCATCCGCATCGGCGCCTCGGTCTGCCAGGATTTGGCGCTGATCGTGCTGCCAGTGGCGGGATAGATGTCGCGGGTGTTGTGGCGGGTCATAAGGGTCTCACAGGGTCGGCAGGGTTAAGCCGGCGGCACGGCTCAGCGCGCCCGATGCGATCAGAGCGGCGGCGGCGGCAAGGTCGGGGGCCAGATAGCGGTCATCGCCAAGGGGGGCGATGTCTTGACGCAGCCGCGCCACGACCGCCTGCAACCTCGGCGAAGTCAGCAAAGGGGCGCGAAAATCAATGCCTTGCGCGGCGCAGATCGCCTCGACCCCCAGGATGACGTTCAGGTTTTCCACCATCCGCATCAACCGCCGCGCACCATGGGCGGCCATGCTGACATGATCCTCTTGATTGGCCGAAGTTGGCGTTGAATCGATCACGGTGGGATGGGCGAGGTGCTTGTTCTCGCTCATCAAAGCCGCTGTGGTGACTTCGGCGATCATCAGGCCGGAATTCAGGCCGGGGCGCGGGGTCAGAAAGGCGGGCAGATCAAAGCTGAGGGTGGGATCGACCATCACGGCGATCCGCCGCTGGGCGATGGCGCCGATCTCGGACAGGGCCATTGCCATCATATCCGCTGCAAAACCAACAGGTTCGGCGTGAAAGTTGCCACCAGACACGATGCTGCCGTCGCTCAGCACCAGCGGATTGTCGGTGGCCGCATTGGCCTCGACCTCCAGCGTGTGCGCGGCCATCCGCAGCACATCCATCGCCGCCCCGGTGACCTGCGGCTGGCAGCGGATGCAATAGGGGTCCTGCACGCGGGCGTCGCCGGTCCGGTGGCTTTCGCGGATCGCCGAACCGTCCAGCAGGGCGCGCATGGCGGCAGCAGCCTCGATCTGGCCGGCATGACCGCGCAGGGCGTGAATTTCGGGGTGCAGCGGTTCAGTCGAGCCCATGATCGCATCGGTTGACATGGCCGAAGTCACCAGCGCCGACAGCGCCGCATTCCAACCGTCAAACAGCCCCGCCAACCCGTAGGCCGTTGAGAACTGGGTGCCATTGACCAGCCCGAGCCCCTCTTTCGGCCCCAACACAATCGGCTGAAGCCCGGCCTCACGCAAAGCCTCGGCCCCCCCCCTTACCCTTTCCCAAATACTCAGCCTGCCCCTCACCAATCATCACCGCGGCCATATGGGCCAGAGGTGCCAGGTCGCCAGAAGCCCCGGCCGAGCCTTGGGCGGGCACCACAGGTGTTACGGAGCACTCCAGCATTGCCTCGATCAGCGCGATGACCTCCCAGCGCACCCCCGATGCGCCACGGCCAAGCGACAGCAGCTTCAGCGCCATCATCAGCCGGGCGACCCGGCGCGGCATAGACTCCCCCACGCCGCAGCAATGGGACAGGATCAGGTTTCTTTGCAGTTGTGCAGTATCTTGCGGGGCGATCCTTACGTTGGCCAACTTGCCAAAGCCGGTGTTGACGCCGTAAACCGCCGCCTCACCTGCCGCAGCGGCGGCAATCTGGGCGGCGGCGGCCTCAACCCCTTGGCGGGCGGCAGGGTCCAGCCGGGCCGGGGCACCCAGATAGATGCGTTGCAACTGGGCAAGGCTGGTTCGGCCGGGGAGCAGAGTTTCAGTATCAAACTGCGGTTGGATCAAAGCGGCCTCCAAACATGCGCTTGTGCAGTTGGGTGGCACCGATGCGGTAAGACAGCTCAGCCGGGTGGCGCGCCTGCCACACCGCCAGATCGGCGCGTAGCCCGGCTTTGATGCTGCCGCGGTCGGACAGACCGAGGGCGCGGGCGGCATGGATCGTGGTGCCTTGCAGCGCCTCCAACGGGGTCATGCGGAACAGGGTGCAGGCCATGTTCATGACCAGGGTTAGCGAGGTCACCGGCGAGGAGCCGGGGTTGCAATCGCTGGCCAGCGCCATCGGCACACCAGCCGCGCGCAGGGCGGCGATCGGCGGGCTTTGGGTCTCGCGCAGGGTATAGAACGCGCCGGGCAGGATCACCGCGACCATGCCGGCGCAGGCCATGCTGGCCACGCCGTCCGGCCCGAGGTATTCAAGGTGATCGGCCGACATTGCATTGAAGCGGGCGGCCATGACAGCACCTTTCAGGTCGGACAATTGCTCGGCATGAAGTTTGACCGGCAGGCCCAAGTCACGGGCCACGTTGAACAAACGCTCGACCTGATCGGGCGAGAAGGCGATGCCTTCGCAGAAGGCATCCACCGCATCGACCAGCCCTTGCGCATGGGCGGCGTGCAGCGACGGGATCGCCACCTCGTCGATATAGGCATCGGCGCGGCCTTGGTAGTCGGGCGGCACCGCATGGGCGGCAAGGTGGCTGGTCAGCACGCTTACCGGGCGGGCATGACCGATCTGGCGGGCGACGCGCAGCATTCTCACCTCATCCGCCACGGTCAGGCCGTAGCCCGATTTGACCTCGATCGTGGTCGCCCCACCGGCGATGATCTGATCGGCGCGGGTCAGGGCGGCCGCCAGCAGTTCGGCCTCGGACGCGGCGCGCGTGGCCTTCACCGTGGACAGGATGCCGCCACCGGCACGGGCGACCTCCGCGTAACTGGCGCCGTTCAGCCGCATCTCGAACTCGGCAGCGCGGTCACCGGCAAAGACGATGTGGCTGTGGCTATCAATCAGGCCGGGTGTGACCAGCCGCCCGCCAAGGTCGGTGGGCGGCAGGCGGTCATAGGGGCCGGGGATTTCGGCGCGCGGGCCGCACCAGCTGATGCGGTCGCCCTCGATGACCACCGCGCCATCGGCGATCATTCCGTAGCCATCCGCCATGGTCGCGAGGGTCAGGTTGCACAGAAGCTGGGACATCTCTTGCCTTATGTCTGGTCTTATGGCTATTATGTCTGCACATAATGCGAAGGTCAAGCCATGACGATCCTGCACGCCAGCACCGCGCTGTTGCCCACAGGCTGGCACCGCGATGTGGCAGTCGAGATTGCCTGCGGGCGTATCGTCAGGGTGACGCCGGGGGTGCTAGGCGAGGGTCAGCGGGTGGACTGCCTGCTGCCTGCGCCGGTCAATCTGCATTCGCATATGTTTCAGCGCGCCATGGCCGGGTTGACCGAACGGCGCTCCGCCGGGCAGGACAGTTTCTGGACCTGGCGGGCGCAGATGTATCGCTTTCTCGACCAGTTGACGCCGCAGGATGTGCAGGTCATCGCGGCGATGGCGATGGTCGAGATGGCCGAGGCGGGCTTTGCTTCGGTCGCTGAGTTTCACTATCTGCACCACGGGCCCGGGGGGGCGCGCTATGGTGATCTGGCCGAGATGACCGGGCGGATCGCGCAGGCGGCGCTGGACACCGGGCTGGGGCTGACCCATCTGCCGGTGCTTTATCAGCGCGCAGGCTGTGACGGGCGGGCGTTGAGTGCCGGGCAGTTGCGCTTTGGCAATGACCCGGACCAGTTTGCGGCGCTGTGGGCGGCGGCGGGGAATGCGCTGCGCGACCTGCCTGCCGATAGCGTTCTTGGCGTCGCACCGCATTCCTTGCGCGCGGTCAGCCCGCAGGGGCTTACGCTGGCGGCGGGGTTAGCGCCGAGTGCACCCATTCATATCCATGTCGCCGAACAGGAGGCCGAGGTTGCAGAGGTTCAGGCCGCAACCGGCCAGCGCCCGGTGCAATGGCTGCTGGATCATCACGCCATAGGTGCCCGCTGGTGCCTGATCCACGCAACGCAGATGACACCGCAGGAAACTGCGGCTTTGGCGCGCTCGGGGGCGGTGGTGGGTCTGTGCCCGATCACCGAGGCCAATCTGGGCGACGGCATCTTTGATGGCCAGCGCTATCTGGCGGCGGGCGGGCGGTTCGGGGTGGGGTCAGACAGCAATGTCCGCATCTCGCTGAGCGAGGAGTTGCGCAGCCTGGAATATTCGCAGCGGCTGGCGCTGAGGGGCAGGGCGATTCTGGCTACCGCCGAGCAATCCTGCGGGCGGCTGCTGTTTGAGGCTGCGGTGCAGGGTGGCGCGCAGGCGGCGGGGCGGGCTGCGGGGGCGATTGCGCCGGGGCTATGGGCGGACCTGTTGGCGCTGGACCTGAGCCATCCCGATGTGGCCGGGGTGCAAGGCGATAGCATTCTGGACATCTTCATCTTTGCCCGTGGCGACCGGATGGTGCAGTCTTTGTGGTCGGCGGGGCGGCCCTTGGTCAGCGGGGGCCGCCACTATGCCAGTGACGCCGTGACGCGGGCTTACGGTGCCACGGTGGCGCGTCTGCGCGGGGCGCTGTAGATGCCGAAGGGCTGGGAGGCAATCCGCGCCGAGGTCATCCAGCGCATAAGCACCCGGATCTGGCCTGCGGGCGGGTTGATCCCGTCCGAGCAGGCTTTGGCGCTGGAGTTCGGCTGTGCAAGGGCCACGGTGAACCGGGCGCTGAGCGAGCTTGCCGGGGCGGGGCTGTTGGAACGCAAGCGCAAGGCCGGCACAAGGGTTGCCATGCTGCCGGTCCGCAAGGCCAGCTTTGCCATTGCGGTGATCCGGGCCGAGGTGACAGCGCGCGGGCAGGCCTATGCGGTTCGCCTGCTGGCGCGCAGCCTTGCCGCACCTCCGCTTGCCGTGGCGCTGCGGCTGGGCCTGCCGCAGGGGGCGCGGATGCTGCATCTGCAAAGCCTGCATCTGGCCGATGGAAGCCCGCAGGTCTATGAGGATCGCTGGTTGAACCCTGCTGTTTTGCCGCTGCCCGAGCCCGACTTTGCCAAGATCAGCGTCAATGAATGGCTGGTCGCCAATGTCGCCTATGCCAGCGGCGACATCGCCTTTTCAGCCGCCGCCGCCTCTGCCGCCGAGGCGCTTGCGCTTGCGGTAGCACCGGGTGCCGCCCTGTTCATCACCGAACGCTGCACTTGGGGTGGCGGGGCAGATGCCGCGATCACCTGGGTCAGGCTGGCCCATGCGCCGGGCTACCGCTTGCAGACGCTGCTTTAGATCTGGATGAGGTTCGTTGGAACCATCCGGTTTTCCGGCAATTCCGCGAATCAGACTGAAATTTCGCCTCCCTTACCCTTTCCAAAATACTCCCCGGGGGTGCGGGGGTGGGAAACCCCCGCCAACCTCAATGCCGCAAAGCGCCGATTCCGCCCTGTCCCATCACGCCCTATTCGCCGCGACCAGAAATTTCCTTGGCCACGATCCGGGTCAGGCGGCGGTGCATCCGCGAGGTGCGGTGGCGCTGGTGCATCACGGCATAGATCGGCTGGGCAATCGGCTCGACATCGCTGACCAGGTGAAACTGTCCGGCGCTGACCATCTGCTGCGCGGTATCCTCCAGCACGAAACCGGCACCACCCAGCCTGACCAAAAGCCCCGCCACAGCACTATTCTGCCCCGAGGCCAGTAGGGAGGCGCTATGCTCCGGCATCATCTGGCGATGGGCTACGTCGAAAGCGGCGGAATAGCTGCCCCTGACATAGTGCTGCGGGTCCAGATCGGCCCTGCGCGACCCCTCGCTGCTGATCAGGCGGTAACGCACCTCGCCGATCGAGACGATGTGCAGATCGGGCAGCGCTTGCGGCGAATAGACCACGGCGAAATCCAAAGCACCGCGGTCCAGATCGCGGCACATTTGCAGCGAATAGTCCGGCTCGATGTAGAAGGCGCATTCCGGCAGGGCGCGGCGAAAGTTCGCCACCCATTCGCCGATCTGGCCGGCCGCAAGGTCGTTTTGAATGCCGATCCGCAGGGTTATGGCGGTGGCAGAGGGTGCAACTGCGCGCAAAACCTCGGTCCAGGCATGGCGCAGGGCGCGGGCGTGCGGATCGAACTTCAGGCCCTCGGTTGACAGGTTGGTGCCGGCCCGCGACCGGGTGAACAGCCGCACCCCGAGTGCCGCCTCCAGCACCTTGACCCGGGCCGAGACGGTGGATTGGGTGAGGTGCAGCCGCTCTGCCGTGCGGTGAAAGCTGCGGGTCTCGATGAGGTCAAGGAAAGTGTCGAGCAGTTCGATCTGCATGGGCTGGCCCCTGATCGTTTTTCTCGATCAATAGCGCCGTCATTTGCGAATTGAAAGGGCGGGCCGTGGCGGCGATACTGCGCGCGAGCAAAGGGGGAGTGATGGCTGATTTTCCGGGCACGGCGCGCGTGGTCATCATCGGTGGCGGGGTGGTCGGGGTGTCGGCGCTTTACCACCTTGCCAAGGCTGGCTGGAGCGATTGCGTGCTCTTGGAGAAGAACGAGCTGACCGCGGGTTCCACCTGGCACGCGGCGGGCAATGTGCCGACCTTCAGCTCAAGCTGGTCGATCATGAACATGCAGCGCTATTCGGCGGGGCTTTATCGCGGTTTGGGCGAAGAGGTCGATTATCCGATGAACTATCACGTCACCGGGTCGGTTCGTTTGGCGCATAGCCGTGAGAGGTTGCAGGAGTTTCAGCGCGTGGTCGGCATGGGGCGCTATCAGGGCATGGATCTGAACATAATGTCGCCGGGTGAAATCTGTTCGATCTTCCCTTTTGTCGAAACCCACGAGTTGACCGGCGCGCTGCATGATCCCTATGACGGCGACATCGACCCGGCGCAACTGACCCAGGCCCTTGCCAAAGGTGCACGCCAGATGGGGGCCAGGATCGAGCGTTTCTGCCCCGCCACAGGTGTCCGGCGTGCGGGTGACGAATGGGTGGTATCCACCGCCAAGGGCGAGATCCGCTGCGAGATTGTGGTGAATGCCGCTGGCTACTACGCCCGCGAGGTCGGCAAATGGTTCGGCCGCGCGGTGCCGATCACGGTGATGAGCCATCAATACCTGCTGTTCGACACCATCCCGGAACTGGCCAAGTGGAGCGCCGAGACCGGCCACAAGCTGCCCCTCTTGCGCGATGTCGATAGCTCTTACTATCTGCGGCAGGAAAAGAACGGCTTCAACCTTGGCCCTTATGAGCGCAACTGCCGCGCCCATTGGGTGACGCAAGACGACCCCTTTCCGCAGGATTTTTCATTCCAACTTTTCCCCGACGATCTGGAACGGCTGGAGTGGTATATCGCCGATGCGATGAAACGGGTGCCCTTGCTGGAAAAGGCCGGCCTGTCCAAGGTCATCAACGGCCCGATCCCCTATACTCCAGACGGCAACCCGCTGATCGGCCCGATGCCCGGCGTGCCCAATGCCTATGAGGCTTGCGTCTTCACCTTTGGCATCTGTCAGGCTGGCGGGGCGGGCAAGGTTCTGGCCGAATGGGTAACGCAAGGCGCCACCGAATGGGATATGTGGTCTTGCGACCCGCGCCGCTTTACCGGCTTTGAGGATGCGGCCTATTGCCTGACCAAAGCGCGCGAGGTTTACGGCCACGAATACGCCATGCAGTTCCCCCATCACGCTTGGCCTGCGGGGCGGGATAAGAAATTGAGCGCGGTGCATGACCGCACCAAGGCGCTTGGCGGCCAGTTCGGCCCCTATAACGGCTGGGAGCGTGCCCGGTGGTATGCGCGGCCCGGCGATGATGTGTCTGAGGCGAGCCAACAGACCTGGGACCGCTGCGGCCCGTGGTTTGGCGCGGTGGCGCAGGAATGCTTGGCGGTTCGTGATGCGGCGGGCATTCTTGATCTGCCGGGCTTTTCGCGGTTCCGGGTTAGCGGGCCGGGGGCGGCAGATTGGCTCTCGCGCCAGATCACCGGCAAGGTGCCGTCGGTCGGGCGGCTGGGTCTGGCCTATTTTGCCGACGACAAGGGCCGCATCGTCACCGAGATGTCAGTGGCGCGGCTGGCTGAGGATGACCTGCTGCTGATCACCGCCTCCACCGCGCAAGCGCATGACCGCGAATGGTTGACCCGCCATCTGGATTCTGGCCTGACGCTGGATGACCAGACCGCGGACTGGTCAACCCATATCCTGACCGGTCCGCTGTCGCGCGCCATTCTGGCATTGGTGTCGGACGGCGACCTCACCAAAGGCTGGCTGACCTTGCAGACCGCCCATATCGCCGGGGCAACGGTTCGGCTGCTGCGGGTGTCCTTTGCTGGTGAGTTGGGCTGGGAGATCCATTCAAGGCTGGCCGATACTCCAGCGGTCTGGGATGCGGTGATGGCGGCGGGGCAGCCGCTTGGCCTGCGCCCCTTCGGGATGTTCGCGCTGAACTCCTTGCGGGTGGAAAAGGGCTACCGGACGTGGAAGGGCGACCTTTCGACCGATTACACAATGTTGCAGGGCGGGTTGGAGCGCTTCATCGACTGGGCCAAACCTGACTTCAAAGGCAAAGCAGCACTAGCTGCCGAGAAACAGGCAGGCGTGACGAAACGCTTTTGCACTCTGGTGATTGATGCGGGCGATCAGGACCCGCCCTATATGTCAACCATCTGGCAGGGCGGGCAAGTGGTGGGTGAGGTGACCTCCGGCTACTACGGCCACCGGGTGGGTGCCTGCATCGGGCTTGGGATGGTGCAGACGGCGGTAAATCTGCCGGGCACGGCGGTTGAGGTTGAAATCTTTGGGCTGCGGTATCCCGCCGTGGTGCAGGCCGATCAGCCGCTGTGGGACGCGAAAAACGAACGGATCAAAGCATGACTGACATTCCAAAACAGGCGCGGGCGGTGGTGATTGGCGGCGGAATCTCAGGCTGCTCGGTGGCCTATCATCTGGCCAAGATGGGCTGGAGCGATGTGGTTCTGTTGGAGCGCAAGCAACTGACCTCGGGCACCACCTGGCACGCCGCCGGGCTGATCGGGCAATTGCGCGGCTCGGCCAACATGACCCGGCTGGCCAAGTATTCCGCTGATCTCTACGTCAAACTCGCCGGCGAAACCGGGGTCGAGACCGGGATGCGGCAGGTCGGCTCGATCTCGGTGGCGCTGAGTGCCGCGCGGCACGAGGAACTGCTGCGGCAGGCGACGGTGGCGCGCATCTTCGATGTCGAGGTAAGCGAGATTTCGCCGGCGCAAGCCAAGGCGATGTATCCGCATCTGAACATCACCGGCGTGGTCGGCGCGGTTCATCTGCCCTTGGACGGCCAATGCGACCCGGCCAATATCGCCATGGCGCTGGCGAAAGGTGCAAGGATGCGCGGCGCGCAGATCCATGAGCATACCAGAGTCAGCGCCGTCACCAAGGCCGCAGGCCGGGTGACCGGGGTGGATTATACCAGTGCCGACGGCGAGCCCGGCCATATCGCCACCGATGTGGTGGTGAACTGCGGCGGCATGTGGGGCCGCGATCTGGCCGGACAATCCGGCGTCACCTTACCGCTGCACGCCTGCGAGCATTTCTACCTGATCACCGAACCGATTCCCGGTCTTGGCCATCTGCCGGTGCTGCGGGTGCCCGACGAATGCACCTATTACAAATCCGATGCCGGCAAGATGCTGGTCGGCGCCTTTGAACCCAAGGCCAAGCCCTGGGGCATGGGCGGCATCCGCGACGACTTCATGTTCGACACTTTGCCTGAGGATTGGGACCATTTCCAACCGATCCTTGAACAGGCCATGAACCGCCTGCCGCTGTTCCAGAGCGCTGGCATTCACACCTTCTTCAACGGCCCGGAAAGCTTCACCCCCGACGACCGCTATTATCTGGGCGAGGCACCCGAGCTTGGCGGCTACTGGGTCGCCGCTGGCTATAACTCGGTCGGCATTGCGGGGTCTGGCGGCGCAGGCATGGCCCTTGCCCATTGGATCACCGAGGGTGAGGTGCCGTTCGATCTGTGGGAGGTTGACATCCGCCGCGCCCAACCCTTCCAGCGCAATCGCGCCTATCTGAAAGAACGGGTCAGCGAAACCCTGGGCCTGCTCTATGCCGACCACTTCCCGTATCGCCAATTTGCCACGGCGCGCGGGGTGCGACGCTCTCCCCTGCATGAGCACCTGAAAGCCCGTGGTGCGGTCTTTGGCGAGGCGGCCGGGTGGGAGCGGGCAAACTGGTTCGCACGTGACGGGCAGGAGCGCGAGTATCGCTATAGCTGGCAGCGGCAGAACTGGTTTCACAATCAGCGCGCCGAACATCTGGCCGTGCGCAGCGCGGTCGGCTTTTTCGACATGACCTCATTCGGCAAGATCAGAATTGAGGGCCGCGACGCGATGGCCTTCCTCAACAGGCTCTGCGGCAATCAGATGGATGTGGCCACGGGGCGGATCGTCTACACCCAGATGCTGAATGCGCGCGGCGGCATCGAATGCGATCTGACCGTGACGCGCCTGTCGGAAACCGCCTATCTGGCCGTGGTGCCCGGTGCCACCCTGCAACGCGATCTGGCCTGGCTGCGCCGCCATGTCGGCGACGCCTTTGCCGTCGTGACCGATGTCACCGCCGCCGAATCCGTGCTGTGCATCATGGGGCCGAAGTCGCGCGATCTGATGCAGGCGGTCAGCCCGAATGACTTCAGCAACCCCGCCCATCCCTTTGGCATGATGCGCGAAATCGAGATCGGCATGGGGATCGCGCGGGCGCACCGGGTGACCTATGTCGGTGAGTTGGGATGGGAGATCTACGTCTCCACCGATCAGGCCGCCCATGTGTTCGAGGCGCTTGACGCCACCGGCATGATGACGCTGTGCGGCCTTCACACCCTGGATTCTTGCCGCATCGAAAAGGCCTACCGCCACTTCGGCCATGACATCACCGACGAGGATCATGTGCTGGAGGCCGGCCTTGGCTTTGCCGTCCGCACCCAAAAGCCCGACTTCATCGGCCGCGATGCCGTGCTGCGCAAGCAAGAGGGCGGGCTTGAGCGTAAACTGGTGCAGTTTCGCCTGACAGACCCCGAACCGCTGCTGTTTCACAACGAAGCGGTGGTGCGCGATGGCAGAATCGTCGGGCCGGTGACCTCGGGCAACTATGGTCATTTCCTCGGCGGGGCGGTCGGCCTGGGCTATGTCCCTTGCAAGGGCCAAAGCGATGCCGACATTCTTGGTTCAACCTATGAGATAGAGGTGGCAGGGGTCAGACATCCGGCCACGGCCTCGCTGACGCCGATGTATGATCCGAAGTCTGAAAGGGTGCGTGGATGAAATCAGGCCGGGGGGGGGCACGCCCCCCCCGGACCCCCCGTGAGTATTTATGCCGAGGTGAAGGAGCGGATCATGGAAGATGGCGTTGAGATCGGTGAAGTCTGCGAGCCTGCGCGGTCGCGGCGCAGCGGAGGGCGGGCCAACCGGGTCGCCCTGCGCTCGGCCCCCTTGGCCGAAAACCTGCGCCCGGTGCGTCCCGGCATGGCGGGCGGGCAATACAGACCGCTGACCGAGGCGGGCATCGCCAAAATTCATGAAAGTGCCCTGCAAGCCTTGGAAGAGATCGGCCTGTCGCAAGCGCCGCCGTCCGGCGTTGAGATTCTGACTGGCGCAGGGGCCATTCTGGGCGATGATGGCCGCATCCGCTTTCCGCGCGCTCTGGTCGAGGACATGCTGGCGGTCGCCGCCCGCAATATCACGCTATGCGGACGCGATCCGAAGTATGACCTGCATCTGACCGGCAGCAATGTGCATTTCGGCACGGCGGGGGCGGCGGTTTTTATCGTTGACCCGATCACGCTGGCCTACCGCGAAAGCACCGCACAAGACCTGTATGACGCGGGCCGTCTGGTGCATCACCTCGACAACATTCACTTCTACCAGCGCACCATGGTTTGCCGCGATGTCGTCAACAACCGCGACATGGATCTGAACACCCTTTACGCCTGCCTTGCCGCTACCACCAAACATGTCGGCACCTCGTTCTTCGAGCCGGAAAGCGTCGCCCCCGCCTTCGACATTCTGCACATGGTCGCGGGGGGTGAGGCCCAATGGCGCGAACGGCCATTCGTCAGCAATTCCAATTGCTTCGTCGTCCCGCCGATGAAGTTTGCCGAGGAAAGCTGCAAAGTGATGGAGGATTGCGTGCGGCGCGGCATGCCGATGCTTTTGCTGTCGGCAGGCCAGGCCGGGGCGACCGCCCCCGCGCCGATTGCCCTGGCCATCGTGCAGGCCATGGCCGAATGCCTGGCCGGGGTGGTCTATGTCAATTCCATCCGGAAAGGTGCTCCGGCCATCTTCGGCACCTGGCCCTTCGTCAGCGATCTGCGCACCGGGGCGATGTCGGGCGGTTCGGCCGAACAGGCGCTGCTGACCGCAGGCTGCGCCCAGATGCACCGCTTTTACGACCTGCCCGGCGGGGCGGCCTCGGGCATCACCGACAGCAAACTGCCCGACATGCAGGCCGGATGGGAGCAGGGCATCACCAACACCCTGGCCGGTCTTGCCGGGCTGAACATGTGTTATGAGGCGGTCGGGATGCACGCCTCGCTGCTGGGATTTTGCTTTGAAAGCCTGATCCTGGGCGACGATCTGCTGGGTCAGGCGCTGCGCTGCGTGCGGGGCATCGAAGTGACCGAGGACAACACCTCGATCGACGCCATGAAGCAGGTCTGCCTTGGCGGTCCGGGCCATTACCTCGGCTCCGACCAGACCCTGCAACTGATGCAGACCGAATATATCTATCCCGCCGTCGCCAACCGGATGAGCCCCAAGGAATGGATCGAGGCCGGCAAGCCCCTGCTGCTGGACAAGGCCATTCAACGCAAGAACGCCATCCTCGCCAAGGCTGGCCTGATGGTCGATGCTGAGATCGACGCCCGGATCAGGGCCAAATATCCCATGCACTTCCGGTGACATCCGGCTTCCCTGCGCGGCTGGAATAGGCCAGTATGACCCATGGATGACCGCATCGCCCGCCTGCTGCACCACCGCGCCCACCGACTGGCCAAGGGCGATCCCGTGGCCCCCGGCATCGTCAGCGCCACGACCTTTCACCTGCCCGACACCGACGCCGCCTTCAAATACGGCCGGATGTCCTCGCCGACCTGGCAAGAGGTCGAGGAACAACTCGCCATCCTGGAGGACGCAACCACCGTCAGCTTTCCCTCCGGCATGGCGGCGATAACTGCCGCAATGTTCGCCACGCTGAAGGCAGGCGACCACCTGATCATCCCCTCGGACGGCTATTATGTGACCCGCCTGCTGGGGACCGCGTTTCTGGCAGGCCTTGGCATCAGGATCACCGAGGTTCCCACCACCGCCATGGCCAGTGCCGATCTCAGCGGTGCCGCAGTGGTCTATCTGGAAACCCCCTCCAACCCCGGCCTTGAGGTCTGCGACATCACCGCAGTTGCTGCCCGCGCCCATGCGCTCGGTGCCAAAGTGATCGTTGACAACACCACGATGACGCCGCTGTTGCAGCGTCCGCTCGAGCTTGGTGCCGATATCGTGGTCGCCGCCGACACCAAGGCACCCGCGGGCCACAGCGATGTGCTGTTCGGCCATGTCGCCACCCGCGACCCGGCACTTTTGCAACGGATGACCGACTGGCGGCGCATTTCCGGCTCGGTCCCCGGCTCGTTTGAGGCCTGGCTGGTCCATCGCGGCCTTGAAACGCTGGAACTGCGGCTGGATCGGATGTGCCGTTCCGCACAAGTCATCGCTACAAGGCTCGCCCCTCACCCCAGAATAAAATCCCTGCGCTATCCGGGCCTTGCCAGCGATCCTTCACACGAAATCTCAACCCGCCAGATGTCCGGCTTCGGCTTTCTGCTAACCTTCGAGCTTGAATCCGCCGCCCGCGCCGAGGCTTTTCTGGCAGCCTGCCCCTATATCGCCCAAACCACCAGCTTTGGCGGCACCCATACTGCGGGTGAGCGGCGCGCCCGCTGGGGCGACCCGGTAGCACCCGGCTTCATCCGCCTGTCGGTCGGCTGCGAACCCACCGAACCCCTATGGTCCGCCATCGCGACCGCCCTGAACGCCACCTGATCCCATTTCATCTCGGCATAAATACTCCACTAGGGGTTTGGGGGATGTGAAATCCCCCAATCTGCCCTTACAACCGTCCCAACCTCTCGGTCAGCAGCCCGAAAAACCCATCCGCATCAAGCGATCCGATGAACAGCGCATTGGCCGGCCGCTCCGTCACCCCCCACCAATCCACCACCGTCATCCCCATGGTCAATTCCGATTGGGTCTCGATCATCACGTTGACATGGCGGCCCTTGAACAACTCGGGTGCTATCAGATAGGCAATCACGCAGGGGTCATGCAGGGGTGCGCCCGCGCTGCCGTATTTCTCCATATCAAACCGCTCAAAGAAATCCGCCCATTCGGCGACGACCCGGCCCACCCGGCTGCCCAGCGCCCGAATCGCCTCGACCCGGGCGCGGGTTGTCAGCGCCTTATGGGTCACATCCAGCGGCATGACGACCAGGGAAATACCGGATTTGAACACAATATCAGCGGCTTGCGGATCGACATAGATGTTGAACTCGGCAACCGGAGTAATGTTGCCCCCGGCGAAATACCCGCCCCCCATCAACACGATCTGGCCAACCCGCGGGATGATATCGGGGGCGCGTAGAAAGGCCGTCGCGATATTGGTCAAGGGCCCCAGCGCGCACAAAGTCACCGTGCCCGCAGGCTCGGCCCGCAGTGTGTCGATGATGAAATCGACGCCGTGTCCCTCCTGCAGCGCCATGGTCGGTTGCACCATCAGCGGCCCGTTCAGCCCGGTCTTGCCGTGGACATGTTCGGCGGTGACCAGCTTGCGCGTGAGCGGAGCCGCACAGCCGGCAAAGACCTTGACATGCGGCTTGCCGGCCAGTTCGCAGATGATCCTGGCATTGCGCTCGGTCAAGGCCAGCGGCACATTTCCGGCCACGGCAGTGATCCCCAGAACCTCGATCTCCTCGGGCGAGGCCAGCGCCAGCAGGATGGCAAAGGCATCGTCCTGACCGGGATCGCTGTCGATGATGATCTTGCGCGGCGGATGGGGCGGGGGATGGGTCATGCGGTCTCCTTTGCAACCACAGACCCCATAACGCCAGATTTGTCCATCCCGTCAGGCATGTCGGGCCGGTCAGGCATGTCGGGCCAGGATCAGCCGTCGAAATCGACCGTCTCGATCAGCTTGACCGCCTGCGACCGCGCCGTAGCGATTGCGGCGAGGCTCAGGGTGTCCGGGGTGAAGCCGCCCCAGCCCTGCACCAGCGCCGAGCGCGCCACGCCGGGCTTGACCGGGAATTCGTGGTTGGCCTCGGCATAGATCTGCTGCGCTTGCTCCGAGGCCAGCCATTCCATCAGCCTCACCGCCGCCGCCCGGTTGGGTGCCGCCTTGGTCATCGCGATGCCCGAGATGTTCATATGGGTGCCACCGCCCTCAAAAACCGGAAAGTCGATTCGCACCGCGTCGGCCCAGGCCTTTTGTTCAGGATCGGCCAGCATCTGGCCCATGTAATAGGTGTTGCCGATGGCAATGTCGCATTCCCCGGCCCAGATCGACTTGACCTGATCACGGTCGCCGCCGGTCGGGCGATGGGCCAGATTGGCCTTCAGACCCGCCAGCCAAAGCGTGGTGGCAGCAGGCGAGTGGTGCAACAGATAGGCCGCCGTCAGCGCCACGTTGTAATCGTGCAAGCCAGAGCGCAGGCACAGCCGCCCGCGCCATTTGGCATCGGCCAGATCCTCATAGCTGGTGATCTCGCCCGGTTTCACCCGGTCTTTGCTGGCATAGACGATGCGCGCGCGGGTGGTCAGGCCGAACCACAGGCCCGACGGGTCGCGGTATTCAGCCGGGATATTGGCACTCAGGATGGCAGTCTCGACCGGTTGCAGCACATCGGCGGCGACTAGGTCGACCAGCCGCTCGACGTTCACCGTCAGCACCAGATCGGCGGGTGAGCGGTCGCCCTCGGCCTTCAGCCGCTCGACTATGCCCTTGTCGAGAAAGGCCACATTGACCGCGATGCCGGTTTCAGCAGTGAACTGATCAAGCAGCGGCTGGATCAGTTCAGGCTGGCGGTAGGAATAGATGTTGATCTCCTGTGCCACGGCAGGAAAGGCGAAGATCAGGGCAAGCAAGGCAAGGCGTAACATGGCTCATGTCCTTTTGTCAGGAATTGCGCCCTTAAAGCCCGGTTGCACGGTCAGGTAAATAGTTGAGTAAAACACTTCTGTATTATTCCCCCGCCTTGTCCTCAGCCTTGGCGCGGTTCCACAATTCATCCATCTCGGCCAGACCCGACTGCTCCGGCGTCCGGCCCGCTGCGGCCAGCCAATCCTCGATGCGCTGGAACCGCCGGGTGAACTTGGCATTGGCCGAGCGCAGCGCCGCCTCCGGGTCCACCTGCATATGCCGCGCCAGGTTGGCCATGACAAACAGCAAATCGCCAAACTCCTCAGCCACTTGCCCCGCAGTCAGCCCTTCGCGCGCCTCGACCAGTTCGGCGATTTCCTCGGCCATCTTGTCCAGCACCTGCACAGGTGACGGCCAGTCGAACCCGACCCGCGCCGCACGGGCTTGCAACTTGACCGCCCGGCTCAGCGCAGGCAGGCCCAGCGCCACCCCGTCCAGCACCCGCGCCGGCCCGCCTGTCACTACGCGTTCCGCCGCCTTGATCCGCTCCCAATCGACCGACTGCTGCGCCGCCGACTTGTCGCTTCTCTCGGTGCCAAATACATGCGGATGCCGCGCCAGCATCTTTTCGGAAATCGCCCGCGTCACATCATCAAAGCCGAACAGCCCGGCCTCTTCGGCCATCTGAGAATGATAGACCACCTGCAACAAGAGATCGCCCAACTCGCCGGGCAATTCGTCCCAGGCCTCGCGCTCGATCGCATCGGCCACCTCATGCGCCTCCTCCACCGTATAGGGGGCCACGCTGGCGAATGTCTGCGCGATGTCCCACGGGCAACCCGACTTGGGGTCACGCAGCCGCGCCATGATTTCCAGCAATCCGGCCATCCCACCCGCCGGATCGCGCGCAATCTGGTCCAAGGCCTCGTCAGAATGGGGCAGCGGCATTGCCTATCGCTTCCTTTTCAGATTTGATCAAAGGGCAAGATAGGAGTCGCCATGCCCGTCCTCAACCGTATCGCCGACTATGCCGAGGAAATGAAGGGCTGGCGCCGGTATCTGCACGCGAACCCAGAACTGTCCTATGATTGCCACAACACCGCCGCCTTCATCGCCGACCGCCTGCGTGAGATCGGCGTCGATGAGATCCATTGCGGCATCGCCCGCACCGGCATTGTCGCCGTGATCAACGGTCAGGGTCCCGGCGCCACCATCGGCCTGCGCGCCGACATGGACGCTTTGCCGATCACCGAGACGACGGGCGCCGACCATGCCTCAACGGTGCCGGGCAAGATGCACGCCTGCGGCCATGACGGCCATGTCACCATGCTCTTGGGTGCCGCCAAATACCTGGCCGAGACCCGGCGCTTTTCCGGCCGGGTGGCGCTCATGTTTCAGCCCGCCGAAGAGGATGGGGCAGGGGCTCAGGCCATGGTGCAGGAAGGAATCATGGACCGCTTCGCCATCACCCAGGTTTACGGCATCCACAACGCCCCCAACCTGGCCTTCGGCCATTTCCAGACCAATCCCGGCGCGCTGATGGCCTCGGTCGATACCGCATTCGTCCATATCACCGGCAAGGGCGGCCATGGTGCCACGCCGCATGACTGCATCGATCCGGTGGTGGCACTGGTCGGCATGGTGCAAGCTATCCAGACCATCATCCCGCGCAACGTCCATGCCCTTGATGAGGCGGTGATTTCCGTGACGCAAATCCACACCGGCACCGCGTTGAACATCATCCCGGAACAGGCGATGTTCTGCGCCACCCTCCGCGCTTTCAAACCCGAGGTGCGTGCGCTTCTGAAAAGACGCTTCCATGAAATCGTTCAGGGCCATGCCAGCGCCTATAACGTCACCGCCCGCATCGACTATGACTGGGGCTATCCCGCCACCATCAACCACCCCTTTGAGGCCGCCTTCGCCACAAAAGTCGCCGCCGAAATCGTCGGTGAGGCTGCCACCGACGGCCACGCCAACCGCAAAATGGTCTCCGAGGATTTCTCCTATATGCTGCAAGCCCGCCCCGGCGCCTATCTTTTCATGGGCACTGGGCCGGGCACCGGTCTGCACCACTCCGCCTTTGATTTCAACGATGATTCCGCCCCGATCGGCGCCAGCTTCTTCGCCCGCCTTGTGGAACGCGCCCAACCGCTGCCTTGACGAAACCCCAAAAGTCATCGAAGAAATTTGGTTCAGGAGGTCACGATGCTCAAATTCGCCGCCCTGTTTGCCCTGCTCGCCACCCCAGCCCTAGCCGACGTTACCCTCTATTTCCACAGCCCCTCCGGCAACATCCATTGCCTCTTGACGTCGGGTGACTACGCAGGCGTGCGCTGCGACATGGTGGAGTTGACGAAAAGCTTCCCCACGCCTCCCGCCGATTGCGACCTTGACTGGGGCGCCGCCTTCGCCATTGGCCGAAATGACCCGTTGGGCCAGGTCATCTGCCACGGCGACACAATCATCAACCCGGATGGGATGGAACTCGCCTACGGTGCCTCGGCCACCCTGGGCGATATCACCTGCACCTCGGAGCCGACCGGCATGACCTGCAGCAATGCCATGGGCCACGGCTTTGCCATCGCGAAAGCCCGCCAGAAACTGTTCTGATCCCCTTCATACTGGCCCAAATACTCAGCTTTTTCAACCATCCGACCCTAGACCGACAATCAGCCCGAAACCGGATCCGCGGCGTCTCCGGCCTTAACGACCCGAGCCTGAAATCCCGGGATCACCATGACCCTAACAGATGCCAAATCCGAAGTCGACACCGCCTTTACCCGCAAAGGCTTGCGCGGCCATACCTTTGAAAACGCCTTTGGCGGCGCGACCTCGTTCCTGCGCCGCAACTATACCAAAGACCTGACCGGCGTCCAACTCGCCATAACCGGCGTGCCCTTTGATCAGGCCGTCAGCCACCGCGCCGGCACCCGCTTTGGCCCGCGCGCCATCCGGGAAGCCTCCACCCTGTTGACCATTGACCCGCCTTACGGCTGGCCGACCAACCCGTTGGAGGAGTTGAACATAATCGACTACGGCGACTGCGCCTTCGACTATGCGAAGGTCGCCGATTTCCCCGAAGCCCTGACCCAACATACCGCCAAAATCCTGTCCGCCGGGGCCGGTTCCATCACCCTCGGCGGCGATCATTACATCACCCTGCCGATCCTGCGCGCCTATGCCGAGGAATTCGGCCCGCTGTCGGTCATCCAGTTCGACGCCCATTCCGACCTGTGGCCGGATGACGACCTGACCCGCATCGACCACGGCACCATGATGTACAAGGCGGTGAAAACCGGCCTCGTCGACCCTAAGCGTTCGGTCCAGATCGGCATCCGCACCACGACCGAGGATTGCCTTGGCTTCAACGTCATCTCTGCCCGCGAAGTCCACGAAAAGGGCACGGCGGCAGCCACGGCGAAGATCAAGGATATCGTCGGGGATACCAAGACCTACCTGACCTTCGACATCGACGCCCTTGACCCATCGGTTGCCCCCGGTACCGGCACGCCGGTCTGGGGCGGCCTGCACGCGTGGCAGGCCTGCGCCATGCTGCGCGACCTTGCCGGCATCAACATGGTTGGCGGCGATGTGGTCGAGGTCTCGCCGCCCTATGACACCAGTGGCGCCACCGCCATCGCCGGCGCCCATGTGGCCTATGAGCTGATCTGCCTTTACCATTGGGCCAAGACGCCACGATGAAAACTATCGGCAACGCTTTGGCCTAGGTGATTGTTGCGTCCGCGCCGCAGGTCTGCGCGACTGGCTCGGCGCGCCCTGACCCATTCATCTCGGCACAAATACTCCACCGGGGTCCGGGGGTGTGAAACCCCCGGGTCTCTCCACCCTTGACCAAGCCATGCATTCGCGCCAAACCCGCCGCATGGTTCCCTTGGAAAAACTCGCCCAGATCACCCAGCGCTTCGAGTATCTCGCAGCAAGGCTGAACGCTGGCGCCGCCCCCGCCGAAATCGCCACTGTGGCGCGCGAATATTCCGGCCTCAAACCGGTGGCCGAGGAAATTGCCGCTTACCGCCAAGCTCTTGATGAGTTGGCCGAGGCCGAACTGCTGCTGGCCGACCCTGAGATGAAAGCCCTGGCCGAGGCGGAATTGCCCAAGCTGCGTCAGCGCATCCCGCAGATGGAACACCGCCTGCGCCTTGCCCTGTTGCCAGCCGACGTAGCCGACACCCGCCCCGCCATTCTGGAGATACGCCCCGGCACCGGCGGCGAGGAAGCCGCCCTTTTCGCCGCTGACCTGCTCAAGATGTATCAGCGTTTTGCCGAATCCCAAGGCTGGACCTTTGAGATTCTGGCACAGCAAGACAGCGACCTTGGCGGCATCAAAGAGGTGTCCGCCGCGATCAAGGGCACAGGGGTCTTTGCCCGGATGAAGTTCGAAAGCGGCGTCCACCGGGTTCAGCGCGTGCCTGAGACTGAGGCGCAGGGCCGGGTCCATACCTCGGCCGCCACTGTCGCCGTCCTGCCCGAGGCCGAGGAGATTGACCTGCAAATCCCGGCCTCTGACCTGCGCATCGACACCATGCGCGCCTCGGGGGCAGGGGGCCAGCACGTCAACACCACCGATTCTGCGGTCAGGATCACCCACTTGCCGACCGGCATCATCGTGACTTCGGCGCAGAAATCCCAGCATCGCAACAAGGATATCGCCATGCAGGTCCTGCGCGCCCGGCTTTTCGCGTTGGAGCGTGACCGCGTTGATAGTGCCCGCGCCGCCGAGCGCAAGGCGCAGGTCGGCTCGGGCGACCGCAGCGAACGCATCCGCACCTACAACTTTCCGCAAGGAAGGATGACCGACCACCGCATCAACCTGACGCTTTATGCCCTGCCCCAGATCATGGCCGGTGATCTGAGCGAGGTGATCGACGCCCTCGTTGCCCATGATCAGGCGAGCAAACTGGCCGAGATGGAGTTGTGACCGGCCATGATTCCCTTGCCGCCGCCGCCCTGCGCTTGCGGGCCGTCGGGGTCGAGGACGCGCTGCGCGACGCAAGGGTTCTGCTCGCCTTTGCGCTTGGCCTGCCTGCCGACCGCCTGACCCTGCATCTGGCCGACGCGGTGCCCGCCGCAGCCCTGGCCCGCTTTGACGTCGCCCTTGAGGCCAGGGCGCGCCGCCAACCGGTTGCCCAGATCACCGGGCAACGCCTGTTCTGGGGCCGCAGCTTTGCCGTGACGCAAGATGTGCTGGACCCAAGGCCGGAAACCGAGACCCTTGTCGCCGCAGCACTGGAACAGAACTTTGTCAAGATGCTGGATCTTGGCACCGGGTCGGGCTGCATCCTGTTGTCTTGCCTTGCCGAGTGCCCAGAGGCGCAGGGCATGGGGGTTGATCTGTCTGCCCCGGCGCTGGCGGTTGCGCAGGGCAATGCCGAGCGGCTTGGCCTGACCTCCCGCTGCACTTGGGCACAATCCGACTGGTGCGCCGAGGTCGCGGGTCGCTTTGATCTGATCACCGCCAACCCGCCCTATATCGCGGCCAGCGAAATGGCCGCCCTTGCCCCCGAGGTGCGCCGGTGGGAGCCCGTCATGGCGCTGACCCCCGGCGGTGACGGTCTTGCGGCCTACCGGATCATCGCGCGTCAGGCATCGCTGCTGCTGCTGCCCGGCGGGCGCCTCATGGTGGAAATCGGCCCGACCCAAGCTGCAAGTGTCGCCGCACTTTTTGGTGCCGCCGGTCTGACCGGGATCGAGATTCGCCGCGACCTTGATGGCCGCGACCGGGTGGTGCTGGCCATCAGATCGCCGAGTGCAGGCCTATCCGACCAATTTTAGGCTGAAATACCCGAGATTCCGCACGGAACCGCCGAAAAGCACTTGTCAGCCCAATCGGACCATGCTTAACCGGAGCTACGTGCAGAGGGGCGGGCCGATCAACGGTTCTGCCTGTGGCGCGTGAAACCCGACCTTGCCTGCGCTGCCCATTTGGGCCCCGATTTTGGGAACGACACTGGATGGTGTCTGACGCAGGGCAAAGGGATATCTGGATCAAAGGACCCAATGCGCTCTTCCAAGTCTCGTTCGCGTTCGAAAACGAACCGCCCGCGCACCCTCGGCAACGTCATCAACCGCGTCTTCGACAGTTCCGGCCCCGAAGGCAAGGTGCGCGGCACGCCCGCGCAGTTGGTCGAGAAATACCAGTTTCTGGCCAATGATGCGCGCTTGTCAAATGACCGCGTGGCGGCGGAGAATTTCCTGCAACACGCCGAGCATTACACCCGGCTTCTGGTTGAAGCGAACCGTGAAATGGCGGCCGAACCGGAGGGCCGCCCGCAGTATCAGCCGCAAAACCAGCCGAGCAGCAACCAGAACGGCAACCAGAACGGCCAGAGCGGTGGGCAGAATCAGAACCGCGACCGTCCGCAAGGTGGTGATCGGGACCAGCGCCGCGATGACCGTGGCGACTACCGCCCCGACTATCGCCCCGAAAATCGCCCCGAAAATCGCCCCGAAAGTCGCTCGGACTACCGCGCCGATGGTGCCGATGAACAGCCCATCGTGACGGCGCATGACCTTGTCGATCATGTCCGCGATAGAGATGCCGGTCTGGTTGATACGCCCGAGGCCTCACCCCGTCCGGCCCGCAATGACCGCCCGCGCTATGACCGGCCAAGGGACGAACAGCGCCGCAGCTATCCGCCGCGCGTCGAGCAGCCGCATCAGGACCGTGCCTTCCGGCCCGCCGAAGCAAAACCGGCTGAACCGGTGGTTATCGCTGGCCCAAAATCCGCAGAAAAACTCGAATCTGTGGCAAAACCCAAAGCGGTCGCGAGATCCGATGCCGTAAAACCCGAGCCCGCCGCTGCGCATGAACCCGCCGCCGCGCATGAACCCGCCGCTGCGCATGAACCCGCCGCCGCGCATGAACCCGCCGCCGCGCATGAACCTGCCGCCGCGCATGAACCAGCCGCAGCGCCCGGGCCCGCCAAGCCGCGCAGCCGTGCGCCCAAAAAGCCCGTAGAACCGGCGGCTGACCAGACTTCGCCCAAGCAAGTGGCTGGCGAATAGTCGCAAAGCCTGCGGAACTCCCTCGGGTCCGGGGGATTTCCGCGGGCTTGGCCTCAATCCTCCGGCGTCACCAGAACCAGCTCGCCTGAGCCTTCCAGCTGCCGGATCGCGGTCACGATGGCCGTCATAGCCTCTTCTGCGTCCTTTTCCCTGACCTTCCCGCGCGAGGCGATTTCCTCTTTCAGGTTTTGCGCCATGCGCTGCGACAGGTTTTCCAGAATGTGTTCGGCACTTTTGACCTGTTCGGG
>JBCKXH010000005.1:0-45404 GCA_038921555.1 Paracoccaceae bacterium | reverse complement strand
CCAGCCTGCGGGAAAATGTGGTCGCGGCCCTGCGTGCGAAGAACTTCATTCAGGTTTACCGGTTTGCCATAGGGTGGCTGATCAAGCTGCTTTGGAGGCGCTATGCCGACAGTTCGGTTAGCGAGGACGCCAGCCTGTGGCGCATGCTGCGCGGGGCGCTGACCTGGCGGCTGTATGATGTGGCACTGTTGATTGCGGTGATCTACCCGATCATGGCGCTGGTCGGCTGGTGGATCTGGGACGGCCAGGCCGGGTGGTTGGGTTGGATTGTGGTGGTTCCTGGCACGCCATTCTGGCCACTGCGCCTGGTGATAATTTGCCTGATTGCCATGATCTTTCTTTTACCTTTCTTAAAAAAATGGTTGGCAGCCAGCCCGAGCGTTGCCCTTCGAAAGATCTCGGGCGGGCTGCCAGTGATCGCAGTCGCAGTTGCATTCGCAGTCGCATTCGCAGTCGCAAGCGCACTCGCACTCGCACTCGCACTCGCACTCGGAGGCGCATTCGCATTCGTATTCGCATTCATATTCGCACTTAATGGCGCAGTCGCATTCGCAGGCGCATTCGCATTCGCAGGCGCAGTCGCACTCGCACTCGCAGTCGCAGGCGCAGGCGCAGTCGCAGTCGTACTCGCAGTCGCAGGCGCAGTCGCAGGCGCAGTCGCACTCGCAGTCGGAGCCGCAGGCACAGGCGCAGTCGCAGGCGCAGTAGCACTCGCAGTCTTAGTCGCAGGCGGAGTTGCAGCGACCGTAATCATGCGCTTGGACCAAAAGGGGCGGCAAAGTCTGGCGCGGCTGCTGTTGACCTTGGTTTTGCCTCTGCTGTGGATCGCCGCCGCCCGACTGCTGCCTTGGGCGGACTTGACCGGTCAGGGCAGGGCGCTGTTCCTGTTCTTTGGGGTCTTTCCATTGGTCAATGCGCTGTTCGACTTCTTGTCCTATGGCATAACGCTGGCCCTGATCAGGTTCGGGCTGCGAACCGGCTGGCCGATTCCCTTTGGGGTTTTGGACCTGATCATCGCCATTCTGCTGTTTCTGGGTCTGGGCGCGGCGCTGGTTCTGGTGATCACCGGGCTGAACCTTGCGGCCGGGGTGGCCATTCTGGACATCGGCGCGCTGTTTGCCGGGCTGCGCGAGCGGCCGGAGCAGTATTGGTGGATCTATACCATGCTGTTTTCAGCGGCCCTGCCGACGGCGCTGCATTTTGGGGTCAGCCTGATCGGGTTTCAGGGCTGGATGTTCAAGTCACTGCGCGAGCCTTTGGCGGTGCGGTTGGAGGCGAAGGCGGGGGAAGGGGGGCTGATCCTGCTGTCGCTCTGGCTGAGCGTGATCTGGTTCGTGCCGTTTGTGCTGGCGGGGTTCGTGTTGTGGGGCCTCGGGTGGGGCTTGGGCCTGCAGCACGGGGCGCAGGTGTTTGGGCTTTGGTATTACGGCCAACTGTTCTGGCTTGCGGAATGGGTCGGGTCGGTTTGAGCGAAAAGTGGGGGTTTCACACCCCCACACCCCCGTGGAGTATTTGTGAAAGGGTAAGGGGGGGGGCGTTTTGGCGCAGCTTAGCCGTTTTCGCGCAGCACGCTGCCTGCGAGGTAGAGCGAGCCGCAGATCAGGACACGGGCGGTTGGGTCTCGCGCGGCGATGGTGGTGAGGGCTGCTGCGACCGAAAGGGCGGTGGTGGCCTTGATGCCTGCGCTAAGGGCGGCGGCGCAGGTGACCTCGGCGGGGATTGTGTTGGGCTGACCTTGGATGGCGACGGCGTGCAGGGTGGTGGTTTGCGCTGCGAGGGGGGCCAGGTAGCCGCGCACATCCTTGGTGTTGAGCATGCCGCAGATCAGATGGGTCGGGCGATTGGCCATGGCTTTGAGAGTGGCGGCGATGGCGGCACCGCCTGCGGGGTTGTGGCCGCCGTCGAGCCAGAGTTCGACCTGCGGTGCAAGGGTCACGAGGGGGCCGTGGCGCAGGCGTTGCATACGGGCGGGCCAATCTGCGCTTGTCACGGCGGCCTCAAAGGCGGTGGCATCGTATCCCAGATGGCGCAGGGCGGCGATTGCGGCGCCGGCGTTCTGGATCTGATGCGGGCCGGGCAGGTTGGGCAGGGGCAGGTCCAGCAGGCCGTTGTCGTCTTGAAAGACCAGGCGGCCGTTTTCCTGCGCCACATGCCAGTGTTGGCCATAGGCGAGCAGGGGCGCGTGAAGGCGGGCGGCTTGGCGCTCGATCACTGCAAGGCCAGAATCGTCTTGCGGGCCGACCACGACGGGGATTCCGCGCTTGATGATGCCGGCCTTTTCAAAGGCGATCTCGGGCAGGGTATCGCCGAGGTATTGCTGGTGGTCGAGCGAGACCGGGGTGATGATCGACAGTTTGGGGGTGATCACGTTGGTGGCATCAAGACGACCGCCAAGGCCGACCTCAAGCAGCGTCCAATCGGCTTGGGTGCGGGCGAAGGCGAGGAAGGCAGCGCAGGTGGTGATCTCAAAAAAGGTGATCTCACCCAAGCCGTTGGCCTGCACGCATTCATCCAGCAGCGCGGTCAGGGCGGGCTCGGAGATCAGGTCGCCAGCCAGCCGGATGCGTTCGTGAAAGCGGGCGAGGTGGGGCGAGGTATAGGCGTGGACGCGAGCGCCGGTGGATTGAAGCCCGGCGCGCAGCATGGCCAGGGTGGAGCCTTTGCCATTGGTGCCCGCGATGTGGACGACGGGGGGGAGGTGGCGTTCGGGGTGGTCAAGGGCTGCCAGCAGGCGGTGGACGCGGTCCAGGGTCAGGTCGATGACCTTGGGGTGAAGGGTAGTCATCCGCTCAAGAACGGCGTCGGAACCCGTCATTTTGCCGCAACCGGGGGGGATAGATCGCCGCGGATGGCGGGGGTCTGGCCCATCAGCATACGCAGGATCGTGGTCAGTTCATCGCGCAGCTTCTTGCGGTGGGTCACCCGATCGAGCATGCCGTGATCCAAGAGGTATTCGGCGCGCTGAAAGCCTTCGGGCAGCTTCTCGCGGATGGTCTGTTCGATGACGCGGGGACCGGCAAAGCAGATCAGCGCATTGGGTTCAGCGATCTGGACATCGCCCAGCATGGCATAAGAGGCGGTGACGCCGCCGGTGGTGGGATGGGTGAGGACGACCACATAGGGCAGCCGCGCCTCTTTGACCATCTGCACGGCGATGGTGGTGCGGGGCATCTGCATGAGGCTGAGAATGCCTTCCTGCATGCGCGCGCCGCCAGCAGCCGAGAACACCACGAGGGGGCGCTGGTGTTTGACGGCGGTCTGGGCGGCGGCGATCATGGCATTGCCGACATACATGCCCATCGAACCGGCCATGAAGCTGAAATCCTGCGCCAAGGCGACGATCGGGGTGCGGTGGATCTGACCTTCCGCCACCAGCACCGCCTCTTTCTCGCCCGAGGCTTTCTGGGCGGCTTTCATGCGGTCGGGGTATTTCTTTTGATCGCGGAAATGCAAGGGATCGACCACGGCGTCGGGCACCTTGACCTCGGTGAAGATGCCGCCGTCAAAGAGGTGGCCAAAGCGTTCGCGCGGGGTGATCGCCATGTGGTGATCACAGGAGGGGCAGACGTTCAGATTGTCGGACAGTTCGCGGTGAAACAGCATGGTGCCGCATTCGGTGCATTTGGACCACAGGTTTTCGGGCACCTCGCGCCGCGAGAACAGCGAGTTGATCTTGGGGCGGACGTAGTTGGAGATCCAGTTCATCGGCTGGCCTTTCGCTCGCATAGGTCGCGACTGAGATAGTCCGGGCGGCGGGAAATTGCAATCAGGTCAGGTAGGGCAACCGGTCAAAGACCGATCGAGCTGGCCGAGACCCAAGCCTTCGTGGCGGGGATAAAGCGTTTTGCGTTTGATCTGGTTCACTGGATCAAACGCAAAGCGCAACATACCGAACGCCGGGAGTGTCTTGGTTTGCTTTCTCTGGAACCGATCTTCTTTGAGCAACTGACCAGCGAGCGCCGCCTAGTCTGGTATTTCAAAGGGCAGCCCTTACGGCGGTTTGAAAGCATCCTCGGCAAGCGGGCCGAAACCCTTGACGCCACGGTTTACGCCTTGGCGGCCCGGCAACTGGTCGGCATGTCGCTTGACCGCCGCTAAGAGGAACTGGCCAGCGTGACCTTGCCAAAGAAGGCCACGGCGGATATCCATAGCGCATGGCTTCAGCGATAGGGGTTAGGCATGGTGCCCGATGACACCCTTGGGGAGTCTGACCTTGACACGGCAATGCGGCTTCAGAATGGGCTGATAGCCGTTGCCACCGGCGCGGAACCTAAGACATTTGACGCCGACTACCGTGCTATTCGCGCTCGCCTTTCCAGCCGAACCGATCTGAAAGACAAGCTGCCCGATTTTGTCCGGCGTTGCCGTGACGCCGCTCAATTCTGGGGTTGGGTCAAATACAAATATCGAACATACCAAGAGCGGAGAGACGTGATTTGGGACGCCTTCCGTCCTTTGATCGAATATCTGGAAGCCCAAGACCGGAATCCCGGCGTGGCCCCGATCAGTGACGCCCTTGAAGCCTTTGACCCTGACAACGTGCATGGGGCTTGGCAGAAGGCTTTGGACCGGCGGGCTTCGGACCCGGAAGGCGCGATCACTTCGGCCCGAACGCTGCTAGAAACAGTCTGCAAGCATATCCTAGACGACGCGAAGAAACCTTATGCGTCAGATGCAGACCTGCCGAAACTCTGGGCATTGGCATCTGAAACTCTGAATCTAGCACCAAGCCAACATCAGGAAGCGGTCTTCAAGGCGATTTTGGGCAACTGCCAAAGCATCGTGAACTATCTGGGAACTATCCGAAACAGGATTGGCGATGCACACGGGCAAGGGCGAAACCCTGTGAAGCCAAAGCCCCGCCACTCCGAACTGGCGGTAAATCTTGCCGGGACAATGGCGGCTTTCTTGGTGGCGACGTGGCAGGAACGTCAGAACTAGGGGAAGCCCTGTTCTTCAGCCGCCCGTCGATGACATCCAGTTTTTCACCATCTTGTCTGACGTGAAACCGCCAGAATCTGTAAAGGATTGAAGGCAAGCCGCTGTAACTTTCGGGAAAGGCCTGTCGGCGGGGAAGATGCGTGAAATCACGCACCCTACACCCTGAGGATAAGCCGCGCTGACAGCCAGACGATGGCGAGGGTGGCATTACCGCAGGTTAACAATGGGGTGCGGCGGGTGCAATCGGGACCCGGGTTGGCCGATAACCCTTGCCGCAGGGGGGATGGGGCAATAGGCCTGCGCTACGGAGCCTCTGGCCAGAGGAACGCCATGACAAGCCTGACAAGCCTGACTTGTTTGAGGAAGATGTCGCGCGGGCTGCTGTTGGCGCTGGCGCTGGCGGGGTGCGAGCTGGGCAGCATCACGCCCGCGGTGCGGCAGGTTGCGCTGCTGCGCGGCGAAATTCAGGTGCGCGCGCCGCGCCTCTATTGCATCGACTCCCAGACGGTGCGGTCGGTTGGCGATACGGCGGTGGTGCTGATCGGGCCTTGCACCCAAGGTGGCCTAGTCGCGGCGGCGCTGGTGACGGTGACCATCGGGCGGTTTGCCTCGGCCGGCGTCATGCTGGCGGGGGCTGAGGCGCTGGAGGCCTTCATGGCCTCGGAGGCCGGGCGCCGGGCGCTGTCGCGCAGCGGGCGGGCGCGCGATGTCGAGGTGCTGGAATCTGGCGTGCTCGAAGGTCGGCTGCTTTTGCATCTGAAGGACCGGATGGCCGGGGAATACTGGCGTGCCGTGATCGGCATCAAGGGACGGCTGGTGACCATTTCGGCCTCGGGTGCCGCGGGGGTGCCGCTGACTTCGCAAGCCGGGCGCAAGTTGGTCGATGAAACCGGCGATGCAATGATCGCGGCGAATCCGGCGAAATAGGGCCGGTGCAATCGGGTTTGGGGGTGGAATCTTTAGCGAATTGGCGCAATAAGCGGCATGGTTTCCAAGACGGCAACAGTTGGGGCCACAGGTAAGCAGGGCATGGCGGGGCGAATTTCCGGGTGGATCGAGGAAGTGTTGCACCGACGCTCTTTGCGGCGCTGGATGATGGCCGGCTCCAAGGTGGAGGCGGTTGATCTGGCGACGCTGCGGCGTTGGCGCGGGCGGGCGCGGGCGCTGCGCCGCAATCTGGATGTGGTGATCCACGCGGCCGAGTACCGGCTGGCCCTGCCGGTCATCGGGACGAACGTCATGCGCAAGCCGATGGGCAGCGATTGGTGGTGGCGGCCGATGCTGTGGAAAGGCCCCATAGTGGTGCCCGGCATCGCCTCGGTGCCCGGCAAGGCGCAGGTCTGCGACGGCACGACGATCTTCCACGATTGCCGCCACAGCGAGCTGACCGTCCGCCAGATCCGCAACACTCGCGCGGCCGACATCGCGCCTTTCGGGTTTGCCATGGACCTGTTCCGCTTTGACGGGTCGTTCCTGTCCTTGGTGCTGGACCTGCCGGAAGAGGCGGCGCGCGGGCTGAAGCTGCGGCATCTCATCCGGCTGGATGTGATCGTCGAGCTGGAAAAGCCGCTGGAAATATTCGCGCGGTTGAACATCAAGCACGGGCCGAACGTCGAACAGATCGTGCGCGAACTGCCGCTGCATGAAGCAGAGGTCATGGTCGAGTTCGATCTGGCCTATTGCAAGATCAACGAAAAGCGGATCGAGCGGTTGTGGGTCGATCTGATCTTCGAGGCCCCCGCGATGAACCAGGTCATCCTGCGCGACGTGACCTTCTCGCGGCGGCCCAGAACCGAATTGTAGGGGCCGAATTGCAGGGGCCAAAGCCATGAGGATGCGATGAGCGATATGGTTCTGACCAAGACCCGCATCCGCGCCGGAGTGTGGGAGGGCGTGCTGTCGGGCGCGCTTGCAGCGCCGGTGCTGGAGGTGGTGCTGCTGGAGCAGGTGTTGCCGGGGGTCAGCGTGACGGCGGTGCCAGACCGGCCCGGCGAATGGGCGGTGCGGGTGCCGGTGCCGTCCGAGGCGCTGAACGAAGGGGTGCAGAGCTTTTTGATCCGCAACAAGGCCACGCAGGAAACCCTGGCCCATTTCACCGTGATCACCGGCGTCGCGATGGAAGACGACCTGCGGGCCGAAGTGGACCTTTTGCGGGCAGAGTTGGACATGCTGAAGCGCGCCTTCCGGCGCCATTGCGTGGAAACGACGGGCTAGAGCGAGTCGCGTTTGATCCGCAGCCAGCGCCACGGCGGGTGGGTGCCCTGAGGACCGGATGTGCGACCTGCCTGTGGCAGGTCGCCCGGTAGGGTTGCCCAAAGGCGCAAAGGCGCAAGCCGCAGGGAAAGGGGGGTTGGGCTTGCCCGAAGGCTCGTAAATCCGGTAAGCAGAAGGAGCGTCGCGCGTTGTCGTCATGGTGTCGAGTCGGCAAGCAGCCTGCACAAGCTAAATCCGTCGTCACATCGGGTAGGTGAGTCAGGTCAAACCCCATCACGCTTTTGCGACGGCGTCCCAGCCCCCTGCCCCCACCCCAAGCCACCGTTTCCCTGCCTTCAACTATCCCCTACAAAACCCCACCCTTGTCGCCGGAACGCCGCTATCTCGCCCGAATTCACGACCAATGTTGACCCATCTGCCCACACTGCTCGCCTGGGGAAAACAATGGATCGTTTGACGGAAATGGAAGCCTTTGCCACGGTCGTGGACCAGGGTGGCTTTACGGACGCGGCCAAGAAGATGGGGATTTCGAAATCTGCCGTCTCAAAACACGTCTCGGCCCTTGAGGCGCGCCTCGGGGCCCGCCTGTTGAACCGCACGACACGCCGGGTGTCGCCGACCGAGATCGGCCTGGCCTATTACGACCGCGCAAGGCGGGTGCTGAACGATGCCGGTGAGGCGGATGCGCTGGTCACCTCGATGCAGTCGGCGCCTTCGGGTCTGTTGCGGATCAGCGTGGCCACCGATTTCGGGGTGAACCTGCTGTCGCCGATTCTGGGGGATTTCCTGCTGGAATATCCCGATATCACCGTCCACATGGTGCTGAACAACCGCTATGTCGAACTGATCAGCGAAGGTTTCGACATGGCGATCCGGGTGGGAGATCTGGAGGACAGCTCGTTACGCGCCCGCAAGCTGACCGATACGGCCAAGCGGATGATCGGTGCGCCGAGGTATTTCCAGAAATACGGCCGGCCGCTGAAGATTGATGATCTGAACGACCACAAGCTGCTGCATTACTCCAACCAGGCCAATGGCAACGTCTGGAAGGTCACAGCACCCTCCGGCGAAAAGCGTCAGGTCCGCACGGCGGGCTGGCTGACGGTGAATGACGGGCAGTCGCTGCTGAATGCCGCGGTGTCGGGGCTGGGCATTGCCTATCTGCCATCGTTCCTCTATGCCGATGCGATGAAGCAGGGTCTGGTCGAAGAGGCTATTCCGGGCCTGCCGGTCGAGGTGCAGGGCATCTATGCCGTCTATCCACCGGGACGCTTTACCCAGCCCAAGGTGCGCGCCTTCATCGACTTTCTGGCGCGGCGCTATATCAACAGGGGGCCGGACAATTGGTGAGGGTGGAGCGCTGAAGCACACCCTACGCCCATAATAGCGCTATTTTACCGAGGTCGAGGTGAGCATCACTTCGACCCTGCGGTTTTTCTGCCGCCCCTCGGCGGTCTGGTTGGTGGCGCGCGGCGCCAGATAGCCGGCACCCTGGGCATCCAGTTGTGTGGCGTCGGTGCCGAAGTTCTGGATCAGCCGGTCGCGCACCGATAGGGCACGTTGGCGCGACAGCGCGGTGTTGCTCGCCAGAGAGCCTGTGGCGTCGGTATGGCCGACCAGAGTGACCCTCAGGTCGGGATGGGCTTTCAGCCAGTCGGCCAAAGCCGCAAGCGAGGCATAGTCGCCTGTCGCCAAGGCGGCCTTGCCCGAGGCGAATATGAGATCGTCAAGTGCTGCGGCCCCGGTCCGGTCGATCTGGTCGGCAAGGTTGCCGGGGTCGATCTGATCGGCAAGGCTGCCGGAGTCGGGTTGCGGCGCTGGCGGTGCCGGCGGCGCTGGTGGTTCGGGCTGGGCGGGCAGTTCGGGGGCCAGTTCGGGGTTCGGGTTGGGTAGTTCCGGGGCGGGCGGGGTCAGGGCGGTTTGCGGCTCGCCAAGCTCGCTGACCGGCATGGCGGGCCTGGTGACCGAAGTGACCTGCACGAAGCCCTGACCCCCGGCACGGCTGATGGTCAGGCTGATCATGTCGCCCTTTGCGGTCTCAGCCACCAGATAGCGGAAATCGCCAAGGTCGATGTGCATCTGCGGCTCGGGCAGGACCTGCATGGCAAAGCGGAAGTCATAGCCACCGCAATCGGTCGTCGCGCAGTCAAAGATCACCCGGTAGCCAGCCGATTCCAACTGGGCGCGCAGGGGTTGCAAAAGCGCCAGCGTGTTGGCGCGCGAGCCGTCGAGGCGGTAGGCGCGCTGGTCCAATGCGCCCTCGGCGATGCGGGTGGGCACGGTCGCGCCGTCAAAGGCGGCGATCGGAAAGGCATAGCGGGCGGGGGCGTCAACCCGCTGGCCGATTTGGGTGGCGGTGGTGGCAAAGGTCAGTTCGGCGGCGGCGGGGCTTGTCATTAACAGCAGGGCGATGAGCAGGGGTTTGTGGTGCAACGGCCTATTCCGGCTGGTTCTGGCGATAGTGATACTGTCCCACAACCTGCATCCCGAGGGAAGCATACAGCGCGCGGGCCGGCTGGTTCGCCTCGGTGACGGCAAGGGCAAGGCTATCAGCGCCATGGCCGCGCGCCCAATGCGCTGCCGCCCGCAGGATGTTTTGCGCGCAACCTTGCCTGCGGTAAGCCGGGGTGACCTCAAGCGCGTGCAGCACGGCCACGCGGGCGTGGACGGCCACATAGGCCACCCCTGACGCGCGGTCATTGGCGCGCGCCAGGATGGCGGTCTTGGCACCATGGGCGCGCTGCATCACGGCGATGCGGGCGGGGCCGATCTGGCCCGCGGCCCAGAGGTCAAGCGCCACTTGCAGGGGCGGCCAATGCGGGAAGCTGGTCAGGTGGGGCGGTGGGGTGAAGCTGGCGGTCGGGGCGGAATAGACCACGACAGGGTCGATGCTTGCATAGCCACGCAGGGCAAGGGCTGCGTCCAGTGCAGCATCCTGCGGCCGGATCAGGTAAAGCGGTGCTGCGATGTCAGCCGGGGTCCATGCGCCTTCGGCAGTCGCGGCCGAGACGCGCTTGCCGCCGCCTGCGCCATCCCGCAGCCGCCACGGCCCTTGACGCCAAGACCGGGCCGGGGGCCATGTTGCTTCAAGCGCGGCGGCAAGATCGGTCATCTGAACAGCGCGCCAAGCGCGGCAAAAGCCTGCTCCAGAACGGCCTGATCCATGCCGCGCACCACCAGATTGGTGCCGTATTTGCCGTCCTGATGGAAGGGATAGGAGCCCATCGACAGGGTCGGATATTCTGCCGCCAGGGTGGCGAAGTCGGTGGCAATCTCACCCTCGCCGCGCATCAGGCGCAGGGTGCGGCTGAGCAAGGGTGCGCCGCCGGTGATGCAAGCCAGAACGCTGGCCAGCATCGCCTCGAATATCCGCGGCACGCCGGCCATGACATGGACGTTTTGCAGGGTGAAACCGGGGGCGATGGAGACCGGGTTGTCGATCATTGTGGCGCCGTCGGGAATGCGTGCCATGCGCTGGCGGGCCGCGTTGAAGTCAAGCGATTGGCGGGCGTAATGGGCGGCCAGCAGCGCCATGGCGTCGGCACGCTGCGAAATGGCGACCCCGAAGGCGCAGGCTACGGCCTCGGCGGTGATGTCGTCATGGGTCGGGCCGATGCCGCCTGAGGTGAAGACATGGGCGTGGCTGGCCCTGAGCGCGTTGACCCCGGCGACAATGGCTTCATGGTCATCACCCACCACGCGCACCTCGCACAAAGTGATGCCGCGTTCGCTCAATGCTTGCGCCAGATGGTGCATGTTGCTGTCACGGGTGCGGCCGGACAGGATCTCATCACCGATCACCAGCATGGCGGCTGTTGGATTGCGCATCGGGAACCTCCTGAGCGGCTGTATAGCCCCCGGCCTCTGGTAAAGGCCAGTATCCTGGACTATCTATGGCGAAACTCAAAGGAATGACGGCCCGAAAGGTTTGAGAATGGACGAAATGCGCGGGCGGGTGACGCGGGATGGCATTCGCATCTATGAGGATGCGGATTTCGCAGGTATGCGCGCGGCGGGGCGGATTGCGGCGCTGATCCTTGATGAAGTCGCGGCGCTGGTGGTGCCGGGGGCCACGACGGCCGGGATTGATGATTTCATCCTGGGTGAGGTGAGACGGCACGGTGCCGCCTCGGCCACCATCGGCTACAAGGGCTATCAGCACGCCTCGTGCATCTCGGTCAACCATGTGGTTTGCCACGGTATTCCGGGGGCGAAGATACCGGGACGGCCGAGCGATACGCTGGTTGAGGCTGACATTCTGAACATTGACGTGACGGTGATCGTCGAGGGTTGGTTCGGTGACAGCAGCCGAATGTATGCCGCGGGCACCCCGAAACCCTTTGCCGAGCGTTTGATGCGCATCACCCATGACGGCCTGATGCGCGGCATTGCCGCGGTGAAGCCGGGCAACACCTTTGGCGACATCGGCCATGCCATTCAAGGTTTTGTCGAGGCCAACCGCATGTCGGTGGTGCGCGATTTCTGCGGCCATGGTCTGGGCCGGGTGCTCCATGCCCCGCCCAATGTGCTGCATTATGGCCGGGCGGGGACGGCGGCGGTGCTGGAGGAAGGCATGTTCTTTACCATCGAGCCGATGGTGAACCTTGGCCGCCCGGAAACCAAGGTGCTGGCCGACGACTGGACTGCAATCACCCGCGACAAGACGCTTTCGGCGCAGTACGAACACTCGATCGGGGTGACGGCGGTGGGCTGCGAGATATTCACGCTGTCGCCGGGGGGCAAGTTCTTCAAGGCGTGACGTGGGTTGAAGTCGCCGGGGGGCCAGCCCCCCGGACCCCCCGGAGTATTTGTGCCGAGATGAAATGGATCAGGGGTTGCCTCGGGATGGGCGTTGGGTGCCCAGGCGGGGGTGCAGTTTGCTGGCGATGCCCCAGGCCAGACCCATCAGGCCGGCGGTGGCGGCAAAGATCGCGGCGGTGGGGGCGATGTAAAGCACCACCCAGGCCATGCCGGGGGTGACGATGGAGGACACATCGCGGAAGCTGGAATAGACCGCCGACATCTCGGTGCGTTCCGAGGGTTTGACCGACATCAGGAAGGGCAGGCCGCCGACCACATCCAGCATCACCAGAAAGACCGAGGCCACCATCATGGTGACCACTGTCAGCCAGGGCAGCGGTGCCACCAGCGTCGCCAACAGGAACAGCGCCCCGCACAGGCCAAAGGCCCAGCGCACCGATATGCGGACCGAGGATTTGCGCGCCAGTGCCAGCAGGATCGGTGCGCAAAACAGCATGGCGTTGGACAGCGACAAGGCTACGCCGCCGACCTTGTTGCCGAGGCCCTGCTCGATGCAGAAATACGGCAGATAGACCACATAGACCCACCAGCCGGTGGAGCGGATCACCGCAAAGGCCCAACCGGCGATCAGGCGCGGTTGGGCGAAAAAGCGGCCAAGATAGGCCAGCGGGTTCACGGCGGGACCGGCGGCTTTGGTGATCTGCTTGCCATTGCCAAGCCGCAGGATCCAGAAGGTGGTGATCAGCGCCAGCGCAAAGCCGCCCGCCAGCAGAAAGGGCAAGGGCCGCCACTGGTCAAGCAGCCAGACCCCCAGCAGCGGCCCGATGGCCCAGGGCATGGCGGCATAGAACATCTGCAGGCTTTGGCTGCGGCCCAGATGGGCGCGCTCGACATAATCCATCACATAGGCGTTGAAGCAGACAAAGGTGGTGACCGTCGCCATCGAGTTGCAGATCAGCGACAGCGCCGCCGTAGCCGGCGTGCCGATCAGCGCCAGCGCCATGCCAACGAAATACAGCATGCAGCCCCCGGTATACATCCAGCGCCGCGGGATAGTGCGGTTGGCCCAGGGCACCATCAGCCCCCAGAACAGCGACACCAGACCGGCCAAAAAGTAGATCTTCGAGGCGTCTTGGGTTGAGCCCATGGCGTCGTGCACCACCAGCGGCATGACCGAGATCAGCGAGCCGCGCACTGCCGCCTCAAGCCCGATCAGTATGGCGAAATGCTGCAATTTGGGGATGCGCGGCAGGGGGATGGGGAAATCAGAAATGGCCATGGCTCAGTTGTTTGGGAGGGACCGGCCTCGTCTTGGCCATAGGCGACAGTCGGACTCTCTTTGCGACTTTATACGCGGGTCAGCAGCGCAATCAGCCTGCTGCGCGCCTCGGGCAAAGGGCGGTCGAACAGCACGGGCAGCAGGCCGCGGTACAGGAAATGCCCGGTCAGGGCAAGGCCCTGCGCGAGGTCGTCACCGTGCAGCGGCCCCTGGCCGAGCAACGCTGGCGGCAGCGGCAAAAGCCGTGCCGCCCAACCGCCCGCAGCACCACGCGATACGGCGCGCCCGCTGCGCGGGCTGACAAAGGCCAGATCCTCGCGGCTGCCGGTAACGGCGCAGCGGCCCAGGTCAAGGCCAAAGCCCAGTTCGCCCAGCAGGCCCAGTTCCCAGCGCAGATAGGCCAGGGTCCAGTCGCCGGTGGTCAGCAGATCTAGGAGGGCCACCGTCGCGGCCCACAGCGCCGGATGAGGGTCACGCTCGGGCAGGGCCAGGTGCAACAGGGCGCAGATGGCGTTCAGCCCGGCCAGCGCCAGCCGGTCCGAGAGAATCGCCGCGCGCGACACCAAGGGCTCAACAACAAAGCTGCCCAGATGCTCATCCAGCCGCGCCGACCAGGTGACCTGAAGCTGGCTGCCGGGCTGCAGCATGGCCGCCATCCGGCGTGAGGCACCGCCGCGCACCACGCCCAAATGACGGCCATGGGCCGCCGTGAACACTTCGATGATCGCGGCACTTTCGCCATGCAGCCGCATGGCGATCAGCGCGCCCTCGTCCCGCCATTCCATCAGACCGACTTATTCCGACAGACCAGCCTCGTCCAGCAGAGTCCGACCCGCCCTATCCTCAAGCTCGATCAGCCACAGATCGCGGTCGCGGGTTTTCTGGCGGATCAGAGCCGCGTCCACCTCGGCCTCGGCCCCTTCAGCCAGCACGACCCAGATACGGCGGTCCGCCGCCAGATCAAAACTGCGCTGAAAGGCCCGCGCCCGCCCATCCAGCGTTGCCACTTTCACCACCACGGCCCCGGCACTCGCATCACCCTTCTGCGTCACATAGGAAGCTATCCCGGCCAGCCGCAGCCGACAGAGATAGGCCGCAACCCAGATGCCAGAGGCCAGACGTGCGCTCACCAATTTACCCTTTCATAAATACTCCCGCCGGAGGCAACAGCCTTGTCGCAAAGCCGTGCTTCGAGGTCAGTTGCCGTCCTTGAAATTCAGCCCCATCTCGGTATAGCGCTCGGGCTCTTCCAGCCAGTTCGGCCGCACCTTGACCTCAAGAAACAGATGCACAGGGCGTTCCAGAAAGGCCGAAATCTCGGCGCGGGCGGCGGTGCCGATCGATTTGATCGTCTCGCCCTTGTGGCCCAGAACGATGCCCTTGTGACCGTCGCGCATGACATAGATGATCTGGTTGATCCGGGTCGAGCCGTCCTTCATATCCTGCCATTGTTCGGTCTCGACGGTCAGTTGATAGGGCAATTCTTCGTGCAGCCGCAGGGTCAGCTTTTCGCGGGTCATCTCGGCGGCGATCATCCGCATCGGCAGATCGGCGATCTGGTCCTCGGGGTAGAACCATGCGCCTTTCGGCAGCTCACCGGCCAGCCATTGTTTCAGCTTGTCAACGCCGTAACCTTTTTCGGCCGAGATCATGAAGGTTTCGACAAAGGCAAACGCCGCGTTCAGCTTGGCCGACAGGCCCAGCAGCACCTGGGCCTTGACGCGGTCGATCTTGTTGATGGCCAGCACCACCTTCTGGCCCTGCGGGATGCGGTCCTTCATGGTGTCGATGATGGCGGCGGTGCCACCCGTCAGACCGCGATGCGCCTCGACCAGCAGCACGATCAGGTCGGCATCGGCGGCACCTCCCCAGGCGGCGGCAACCATGGCGCGGTCAAGGCGGCGGCGCGGGGCAAACAGGCCCGGGGTATCGACAAAGACGATCTGAGTCTGGCCCTGCATCGCCACCCCCCTGATCCGGGTGCGGGTGGTCTGCACCTTATGGGTGACGATCGAGACCTTGGCCCCGACCATCCGGTTCAGCAAAGTCGATTTCCCGGCATTGGGTTCACCGATCAGCGCGACAAAGCCGGCCCGCGTCTCGGCTCCCTGCCCCGGCAAGGTGCCATCGTCAGTCATTGGTCGCCTCCATCCGCGTCAGCAGCGCCTGTGCCGCCTGTTGTTCGGCAAGCTTCTTGGTTCCCGCCCGCGCAACCTCGACCTCACCACTGGCCAAAGTCACCTGCACGGTAAAGACCGGCTGGTGATCCGGGCCGTCGCGCGCCGCCTCGACATAGGCGGGCGGTGCCATGCCACGCGCCTGCGCCCATTCCTGCAAGGCGGTCTTGGCGTCACGGGCGTCCTGTTCGACCGCAGCGATCCGCCCGCCCCACAGCCGCAATACCACGGTCCGCGCAGCCTGAAACCCGCCATCCAGATAGACGGCGGCAATCAGCGCCTCCAGCGCGTCGCCCAGCAAAGCCGCTTTGCGCCGCCCGCCCGACATCATCTCGGAGCGGCCCAGCTTCAGCACCGCGCCCAGACCCAACTCATGCGCCACATCGGCGCAGGTTTCCTTGCGCACCAGCGCGTTGAAACGCGGCGCCAACTGGCCCTCGTGCGCCTTGGCATCGGCGCCCAGCAGCGCCTCGGCCATCACCAGAGCCAGCACCCGGTCGCCCAAAAACTCCAGCCGCTGATTGTCGGGCCGTGTCGGTGAGGACAGGCTGGCATGGGTGACGGCCTGCAGCAACACTTCGGGGCTGGCAAAGACATGGCCCAGCCTGGCCTGAAACGCCTCAAGGTCGGCCGCGAGCTTCACTGGATGGCCTTCACGAGCTTCACTCGACCGCCTTGAAGAAACGATCCGCCCGCCAGGTCCAGAAGTAGAACAGCGATGAGCCTGCCGACGAGAACATCACCCGGTCGGCGCGTCCGATCAGGTTTTCGTAGGGCACATAGCCGACGCCGCCGACATTGGCTGAATAGCGGCTGTCCATCGAATTGTCGCGGTTGTCGCCCATGAAGAAATACTTGCCCTCGGGCACCACAAAGACATCGGTGTTGTCGGGAAAGCTGCTTTGGTCGGTGTTCAGAACAGAGTGTTTGACACCATTCGGCAAAGTCTCGATCGAGCGCGACCTTTTGCAATCGCCACCGATTCCCACCGGGCGGTTTTCGCATCTCGGCGTGTTGCCTTCCGAGCCCTGGGCGTCATAGATCTCGACAAACTCGCCCGCCGCTTGCTGCGGCGCCGCCACGTCGTTGATGAACAGCACGCCCTCTTTCATCTGGAGGCGTTCGCCCGGCAGGCCGACCAGGCGCTTGATGTAATCCTGACCATTGCTCGGATGGCGGAACACCACGACATCGCCGCGCTCGGGGTCACTGCCCACAATGCCGTCCAGAATACGGCCCGAAAACGGGCAGAGCGCAAAGGGGCAGGAATAGCGCGAATAGCCGTAAGCCATCTTGTTGACGAATAGGAAGTCGCCGATCAGCAGGGTTTCCTTCATCGATTCGGACGGGATGAAGAAGGGCTGGAACAACAGCGTGCGGAACAGGCCCGCGATGATCAGCGCCCAGAAGACGGTCTTGATGGTTTCAACGATGCCATTCTTGGGCGCGGTCCGGCTGGCCATTTGTGTTCTTTCCAATAGGTTTCGCGGCGCTACATGCGCGGGCGGGGAAGGGGAGTCAAGTTTTCTTGGCTTTGGCTTTGGCAATCGGCCCTGCCTCTATCACCACAAAGGCCTGCGCCCAGGGGTGGTCATCGGTCAAGGTCACATGGATCAAGGCCGCATGGCCCGGTGGGGTCATCGCCAGCAGCCGCGCCGCCGCCCATCCCGTCACCTCCATCACCGGCTGGCCCGAGCGCAGATTGCTTACGCCCATGTCCTTCCACGATATGCCCATGCGCAAGCCAGTGCCCAAGGCCTTGGAGCAGGCCTCCTTGGCGGCCCAGCGCTTGGCATAGGTTGCGGCCACCGCACGCGGGCGGGAATTGGCTTTGGCCTGTTCGCGTTCGGTAAAGACCCGGTTGCGGAAACGGTCGCCAAAACGGGCCAGCGTGCGCTCGATCCGTTCGATATTGGCAAGATCGCTGCCGATGCCAAGGATCATGCCCTAAGCCCGCGCCATATCCATCCGCCGGCGCATCGCGGAAATCGCATCCTCCAGCCCGACAAAGATTGCCTCGCCGATCAGGAAATGGCCGATGTTCAGCTCCATCACCTCGGGGATCGCGGCCACGGCGGCGACGTTGTCATAGGTCAGGCCATGGCCCATATGCACCTCAAGCCCCAGCGAATCGGCCAGTGTGGCACCGCGACGCAGGGCGGCAAGTTCGGCTGCCGCCTCGGCGCTGCGGCCCTCGGTCAGAAATTCGGAGTAAAGCCCGGTGTGCAGTTCGACGACGGCGGCGCCGATGCGGGCGCAGGCTTCGATCTGGCGCGGATCATGGGCGATGAACATCGACACCTTTGAGCCTGCCTCACGCAGGGGGGCGATGAAATCGGCCAGGCGGTTGGCGTCCCCGGCCACGTCCAGCCCGCCCTCGGTGGTGCGCTCGCTGCGCTTTTCGGGCACGATGCAGGTGGCATGTGGCCTGATGCGCAGAGCAATCGCCTGCATCTCGGGTGTTGCGGCGCATTCGAAGTTCAAGGGAATGCCGATCCCGGCGGCCAGCGCCTCGATATCGGCGTCGCGGATGTGGCGGCGATCTTCGCGCAGATGGGCGGTGATGCCATCGGCCCCGGCCGCCTCGGCCAGGAGGGCGGCGCGCAGCGGGTCGGGCCAGAGGGAGCCACGCGCATTGCGCACCGTCGCCACATGATCGACATTCACGCCAAGCCGCAGTTTTCCCGTGAGTTTCATCGCCGGTATCCCAATCTGAACCTGAGCCTCTCTAAGGGCTTATGGCGGGCCCGTCATCCACTTTCGCGTCATCCGATTTCGCTGCGGCCCGCTTGCGCAGCGTGGCCGAGCGGGCAATCAACCGGCGGCGGCGCAGCGCCTGATAGGCCGTCAGCACCGGGATGGTCAGCCAATAGGCCAAGAGCGAGGTCGCAATGCCGGGCGGGATCGAGCCGACCAGATAGGGCAGGTAAATCTCGCGCCAAAAGCGCAACAATCCGTCCCAATGCGCCTGTTCCGGGCCGAAGGCGGCGGCGACATTGTGCCAGAGATCGGCGCCGGCGGCCTGGAAAGCGCTATAGACCTCGGCCAGATTGATGCCGCGCTGCGAGCCCAGCATCCAGGTGCCCAGTTCCAGCGAGACATAGGCGATGACCGGCGTGGTGATCGGGTTGGACAGGAAGGTTGCCAGAACGGCCGCGATGATGTTGCCGCGCATGATCCAGGCCAGTGCTGCGGCGCTGATCATCTGGACGCCCAGAAACGGCGGAAAGTTCATGAAGGTGCCGGCAAAGACCCCGCGGGCTATGCGGTGCGGCGGGTCGGGCAGGCGGCGCAGGCGGTGCCAGATATAGCTGATCTGCCGTTTGAAGCCGCGTTTGGGATAGACTTGCTCTTTCAGCCAGTCAACCCAGGTCTGCGGTATGCGGCGCTTGAACACTTCGACTTCCCTATTGCGCCTTGCGCGGCCATTACGGCTTGCGTGACCATTACGGCTTGCGTGAAACGTCCCGCACCCGCGCCACTTGCGCCACATCGGTTTCCGCTTCAAGTGCCGTCATCACCATGTGCAGATGTTCGACGTCGCGCAAGTCAACCTCGATCATCAGTCGGTAATAATCTGGCTTTTTTTCCTTGAATATCAAGTCCGAGATATTGGCTTTCTGCTCACCGATCAATGTGCAGATGCGGCCCAACACCCCGGCGTCGTTGGAAATCGCGACATCCAGCGCCACGGTATAGACCGCCGGATGCCGCCCCGATTGCCAGTAAAGATCAACCCAGCGCGCCGGCTGTTCCTCGAATTCCTCCAGCGCGCGGCAGTCGATGGCATGGACGATGACGCCGCGCCTCGGATAGGTGATGCCGACGATGCGTTCGCCCGGCACCGGCTGGCAGCATTGCGCCCGTTTCAGGGTCTGGTCGGCGGCAAGGCCCAGAACCGGGCGCTTGGCGTCCACTTCGTCGCTTGGGTTCAGGGTCAGTTCGGGATACAGCACTTCCAGCACCTTGCGCGCCGTCAGTTCGGCGGAACCGAGACGCGCCAGCAGGTCATCCTCATCGGCCAGCCCCAGCATCTTGGCCGCGGTGCGCAGCGCCTTGTCGGTTGCCTTGCGGCCAACATGGTCAAAGGCGGCGCGGGCCAGTTCGTGACCCAGTTTCACAAACCGCCCGCGATCCTCTTCGCGCAAGGAGCGGCGAATGGCGGCTTTGGCGCGGCCCGTGGTGACGATGTCGATCCACGACGCCTGTGGAGTCTGGCCCTCGGCGGTGATGATCTCGACCGACTGGCCGTTCCTGAGGCGGGTCCACAAGGGCACCCTTATGCCGTCGATCTTGGCCGACACGCAGCAATTGCCGATCCGCGTATGGATGGCATAGGCATAATCCAGCGGCGTGGCACCGCGCGGCAGTTGGATCACGTCACCCTTGGGGGTGAAGCAGAACACCTGATCGGAATACATTTCCAGCTTGACGTGTTCGAGAAACTCGTCGTGGTCGCCTTCGTCGAAGCCTTCGGTCAATTGCGACACCCATTTCGCCGGATCGACGGCAAAGGGGTTGGCGGTGCGCTTGCCCTCGCGGTAGGCCCAATGTGCCGCCACCCCCGCCTCGGCCACTTCGTGCATTTCCTGGGTGCGGACCTGCACCTCGACCCTTTTGCCATCGCGGCCCGAAACGGTGGTGTGGATCGAGCGGTAGCCGTTGGTTTTGGGCTGGCTGATGTAATCCTTGAACTTCCCCGGCACCGCGCGCCAACGCTGATGAATGACGCCCAGTATGGCGTAGCAATCGGCGACCGAGCGGCAGATGATGCGAAAGCCGTAGATGTCCGACAGGCTGGAAAACGCCAGGTCCTTTTCCTGCATCTTGCGCCAGATCGAATAGGGCTTTTTGGCGCGGCCATAGACATCGGCCTCGATCTGGGCGCGGTCCAGCTCGTGGCGGATGTCGCCGCTGATCTGATGGACGACATCGCCCGTCTCGCGTTGCAGGATCAAAAAGCGCCGGATGATCGAATTGCGCGCCTCAGGGCTCAGGACCTTGAAGGCCAGATCCTCCAACTCCTCGCGCATCCACTGCATGCCCATCCGCCCGGCAAGCGGCGCGAAGATCTCCATCGTCTCGCGCGCCTTCTGGGCCTGCTTGTCGGTGGCCATCGACTTGATGGTGCGCATGTTGTGCAGACGGTCAGCCAGCTTGACCAGAATGACCCGCAGGTCCTTGGACATTGCCATGAACAGCTTGCGAAAGTTTTCGGCCTGCTGGCTTTGCGCGGAACTGAGTTCCAAGTTGGTCAGTTTGGTCACGCCATCGACCAGTTCGGCCACCTCAGGGCCAAACAGCCGCTCGATCTCGGTATAGGTTGATTTGGTGTCCTCGATCGTGTCATGCAGCAGGGCGGTGATGATGGTGGCATCATCCAGATGCTGTTCGGTCAGAATCGCGGCCACCGCCACCGGATGGGTGAAATAGGACTCGCCCGACTTGCGGATCTGACCTTGGTGCATCCGGGTGCCGTAAGCGAAGGCCCGGCGCAACAGGTCGGCATTGGTTCGCGGATTGTAGTTGCGAACCAGGGCGATCAGGTCGTCGACGTCGATCATCCCCGTTCGGCCCTTGGATTAACTCTCGCCCCGATCAGTTTTGGCCCCGATCAGTTTTGGCCCCGATCAGTGTTCACCTTGCGCTTCCATCAAGGCGCGCAGCAGCTTTTCTTCCGACATGTCGTCCTGCATCGGGCGGTCGATCTCGCCCGACATCAAAAGCGCCATCTGGTCTTCTTCCGGCTCATCGATCTCGATCTGGGTCTGATGGCTTTCGATCATGCGCTCGCGCAGCGCCGAGGCAAGCTGGGTTTCTTCGGCGATTTCGCGCAGGGCGACCACCGCGTTCTTGTCGTTGTCACGGTCAACCGTGACGGGTGAGCCCGCCTGAATCTCACGCGCCCGATAGGCGGCCAGCAACACCAGTTCGAACCGGTTCGGAACCTTGTCAACGCAATCTTCAACCGTCACGCGGGCCATGTCTGCTCCATAAGGTAGGGGGCACGGGAAGCGACTGTCTAAGGGCAAGGCTCTGGCTTGACAAGCGGCAAAACGGACGAAATTGCCGGGTTACAGCAGGGTAACCTTGGCTATTTCGGCCAATTCCAGCCGGCTCAGCATTTCCAGCACCGTCAGGCCCAGCCTTGGATGGCGCCAATCGGGTGCCACTTCGGCCAGCGGCACCAGAACAAAGGCGCGGTCCTGCAGGCGCGGATGCGGTAGAATCAGCTGATCCGGCGCCAGACGCGCTTGGCCGTAGGGGGGCAGTTCGCGCCAATGGTCTTGAGTGGCGGCATCGGGCAGCACAAGCTCGCCGTAAGCCAGCAGGTCAAGGTCCAGCGTCCGCGGCCCCCAGCGCTGGACCCGCGCGCGGCCAAACTCCGCCTCAACCAGGTGCAGGCGCAGCAAAAGGTCGGCCGGCTCAAGACTGGTGCCCAGCAAGGCCACGGCATTCACATAATCCGGCCCCGCCGCCGCCGGAAAACAAGGGCTGGCGTAGAACCTGCTCATCGCCAGCACCTCAAGGTCAGGGCCGGCCAGTTTCCGCGCAGCCGCATCCAGCGTTTCCGACAGGTCCATGCCGGAAATCTGCTGATTGGCCCCAAAGGCAACCAAAGCGGGTTGGACTTTACCCATGATCAGGGTTACACTTTCGTATAGGCATACTTGTGTGACGTTTCTGTGGCTGTTAGTCGGAATGTCAGGCAATGATGCTGGTAAATTATGCGCTGCGCCCTGTCACTGGCACAGATTTGAGGAGATTGAGATGTTTTACAAGGACGAACGCCTTGCCCTGTTCATCGACGGTTCAAACCTTTACGCTGCGGCGAAATCGCTTGGCTTCGACATCGACTACAAACTGCTGCGTCAGGAATTCATGCGGCGGGGCCGCCTGCTGCGCGCCTTCTACTACACCGCCTTGCTGGAGAATGACGAATATTCCCCGATCCGCCCGCTGGTCGATTGGCTGAACTACAACGGCTTTACCATGGTGACCAAACCCGCCAAGGAATACACCGACAGCCAGGGTCGCCGTAAGGTCAAGGGCAACATGGACATCGAACTGTGCGTGGACGCCATGGAACTGGCGCCGCGCGTCGATCATATCGTGCTGTTTTCCGGCGACGGCGACTTCCGCCCGCTGGTCGAAAGCCTGCAACGGCAGGGCGTGCGGGTCTCGGTGGTCTCGACCATCCGTTCGCAGCCGCCGATGATTGCGGATGAATTGCGCCGTCAGGCCGACAACTTCATCGAACTGGACGAACTCCGCGAAGTCATCGGCCGCCCGCCACGCGAGCCGCGCCCGATCGACCGCGAAGCAGTGACGACCGAAGCCACATAACAAGTGGCAAGACTGCAAACTGGCCGGGTCGCAAAACCGATCCGGCCTTTTGCTTTGCGGGGCACTGGACGCGCCCGCGCCGCCGCACTAGGTCTGGCTGCATGACCCAACCCCTGACCCTTTACCTCGCCGCGCCGCGCGGCTTTTGCGCCGGTGTTGACCGCGCCATCAAGATCGTCGAACTGGCCCTGCAAAAGTGGGGCGCGCCGGTCTATGTGCGGCATGAAATCGTGCATAACAAGTTCGTGGTCGATGCCCTGCGCGCCAAAGGTGCGGTCTTCGTCGAGGAGTTGGACGAATGTCCCGGCGACCGCCCGGTGATCTTTTCGGCGCATGGCGTGCCCAAGTCAGTCGCGGCCGCAGCCTTGACCCGCCAGATGATCGTGGTCGATGCAATCTGTCCGCTGGTCAGCAAGGTTCATAACGCGGCGGCGCGGCATTTCGCAAACGGCCTGCAAATGGTGATGATCGGCCATGCCGGCCACCCCGAAACAATCGGCACCATGGGGCAACTGCCGCAGGGCGAGGTTCTGCTGGTGGAAACCGCCGCCGATGTGGCGGGCCTTGTGGTTCGCGATGCGGCAAAGCTGGCCTATATCACCCAGACCACGCTTTCCGTTGATGACACCGCCGCCATTGTCGCCGCCTTGCAGGCCCGCTTTCCCGCCATCGTCGGGCCGCATTCAGAGGACATCTGCTACGCCACCACCAACCGCCAGGCCGCCGTCAAGGCGATTGCCGGCAAGATCGACGCTTTGCTGGTGATCGGCGCGCCGAATTCATCGAACTCGCGCCGCTTGGTCGAGGTCGGGCGCGCAGCGGGTTGCGGCTATGCCCAATTGGTGCAGCGCGCCGTTGAGATCGACTGGCGCGCGCTGGAAGGCATCCGCAGTGTTGGGGTGACTGCTGGTGCCTCGGCCCCTGAGGAACTGGTGACCGAAGTGATCGACGCCTTCCGGGCGCGTTATGTGGTGACGGTGGAACTGGTTGAAACTGCACAGGAAAACATCGAATTCAAAGTGCCCCGGGTGCTGCGGGACGTGCCGTGAGCCAAATTTCTTGGAATGGTTCTGCGGCGCTCATGGTTGAACTGATTGCCTATACCGATGGCGCCTGCTCTGGTAACCCCGGCCCCGGCGGCTGGGGCGTCTGGATGTTGGCGCGCGAGGCTGGCGCTGTTGTCAAGCACCGCAAACTCTCGGGCGGCGAGGCGCATACCACCAACAACCGGATGGAATTGATGGCCGCGATTGCAGCGCTTGAGGCGCTGACCCGCACCAGTGCTCTGATCATCGTGACCGACAGCGCCTATGTGAAGAACGGGGTTACGACATGGATACATAGCTGGAAGCGCAACGGCTGGCGCACCTCGGGGGGCGATCCGGTCAAGAATGCCGACCTGTGGCAGCGGCTGGACGCGGCGCAGGCCCGTCACAGGGTCGAATGGCGCTGGATCAAGGGCCATGCCGGACATGCCGAAAACGAAGAGGCCGACCGTCTGGCCCGCGAAGGCATGGCACCGTTCAAGCCCAATTTCGTGAAGTAGCGCAGGCCGACTTGGCGTTCAAATCCACTTGAGAATGATCTTCCCGGACGGCTGATGTTCCGCAATCGCCGCCTTCAACTGTTTATACCGGTCACGCGAGTCCTTGAACTTGTGCTCGTGCGTTTCGGCGAACAGCCCGCGGATATTCTCGAACAGCCCGTCGCGGTCCATGACTTCCAGCAGTTCCAGTTCTGACCCTTCGATATCCATCTTCACGAATGCGATGCTGCCCCGCGCGGCGACCTGCGCGCGGACCCAGGCCGGAAAGTCGATCAGCTCCACCTCGACCCAATCCGCCGCATTCACGTTCCGCGCCCCGTCGACGATCGAGCTTTTGACCGACGCGCGGTCGGGATTGTTGGCGAAATCTTCGCCCCGAATCAGCCGCACGGTCCCGGCACCTACCCCCACCGCGGCATTCACCAGGGTCACATTGGTTTGCCCGGCAAACCGTGCCTGCAACTTGGCGAATGTCACCGGATCAGGCTCGAACGCCACCACGTCCGCGCCGGTCGCCGCCAGTTCGGCCGTAACGACACCCACATTGGCCCCAAGATCGACCGCCAGATCACCGGGACGCAGCAGAGTCGCAATGCCGTTCAGATACCCCTCCGTCCAAGCCAAGCGATGAATGCGCCTGGCCCGCCGCCGCACAATCGCGGCCCTGTCCTCTTTGGGCTTGCCAGCCCAACCTGCGACCGCTTCGTCTTGCACGGGATCGACCATCACTCCTCCAGCGCTTGCGTCGGATCGACGCCGATTCGCTCGCACATCCGCGCGGCATAGGAATTGGCCAAAGGCGGGTTCTTGCGCCACCACGGTTTGGTGCCGTTGGTATAGAGGTGAACCGACAGCGTGTTGGCGGTGAAATGGCCCTCGACCCTTCCGTAGGGGTCATAAAACACATCGTTCAACTGAAACGGCACCGGGTAAAGGTAGTCCGGGGTCAGCGCCTTGGCATAATCCCCGGTCTGCTGGGCAAACCAGGTGAAAGCCTGCGGGCCAAAGGCGGTGCGCTCGGCGTTATAGATCCGCACGGCCTGCGGCAGGCTGGTTGGCTGCCTGTCCAGCTTCTTGCGGGTGTTCTTGTTGAACCACGGCGGCACCTCGGGCAGATTGTCATAATAATCAATCAGTTGCGCGATCAACTCGCCCTTGGGCGGGATATAGACCACGCCGCAATTCAGCGCCCCGCGCATCCCGTGGCCGGCATAGATGGCCTGCATCTCATCGCGGAAGGGCCGCTCGCAAAAGGCGTCGCAATCAATCCAGACCGCATCGGTCGCCGCAATCATCTTGTAGCGAAACACGTTGGACTGAAAGCTTTCCGAGGTCTGCGCCACGATATCGCGATCAATCGCCATGATGTCGCTGGCCGGTCTGACCAGCACACCCTCGGGCACATTCGACACTTTGTCGGTGCAATACAGCGTGGTCGGATGGCCGTGCCGGACATGGCTCAGCAGGCACAACTGGTTGAGATAATGCAACTTGTCACCAATCCAGAGCGAGGCGACAGGGCGGCGGGCTTCTGTGGACATGGGCAACCTCTGTTTGGTTTTCAGCGACAATGAATAGGGCGGGGCGGCTTGTCGAGGGCGTCAGTCTTTTCGAGGGAGTCTGGCTTTTCGAGGGCGTCAGTCTTTTCGAGGGAGTCTGGCTTGCGCCAGCACAAAGCCACGGGCGATAGCGCGCTCAAACCCCAGACCCGGTTGATAGCCGAGTTCGCTGAACAAACCTTCAACCGGGCCAAGGTCGGCGTGAAAGCTTTCCAGCAGGCGGCCATAAAGCACGATCTGTATGGGCAGCGGCCCGGCCAAGCGGGCCAGCAGGTCAAGCAGAACCGCGGGCGTCAGGCGCGGGTCGGCCAGCAGCAGAACTTGCGGAAGGGTTTGCGTGGCAAGGGCTGCGATGGTGCGGGACGGCACCTCACCCAGCGGGGTTTGCGACAGCGCAAGGTGATTGTGGAACGATTGTTCATTTTTGGCCATGATGCGCTGCATGATCACTCGTAATGACAGATTGTCCTCGTGCAGCGTGAGCTTCAGATCGGGCCGGACCCGCGCCAGATGCAGCCCGACAAAGCCGGTAGCCGAGCCGATTTCCAGCACCTCCGCCGCCTTGGGCAAGACCATCGGCAACCGCCGCGCCAAGCCGCGCTCAAACTTGCCCGTAGCGATCAGGGACAAGGCGCCGGGCCGAAAAATCCTCGAATCGGCGGGCAGCAGCAGCCCGTGGTTGGCCACCCAACTGCCGGCGAATTCAGCGCTGACATCGGGCGCGCCTGGCACATAGGACCCCATCGGAACCGCCTCGACCGCAGGCTTCGGCCCTTCGGATTTGCGCTCCGCCTTGGCCTTGGTGCCACGCTGCTTTTCCACCTCGGTCATCAGCGCGGCGATCTTTGCCTTGTCGCGGGCCTGTGGCGGCTTGGCCGTGATCTGGCCGATCGGGACCTGACTGGCGGCGGCCAGATCCACCAGTAATTCGCGGTAGGCCGCGGTGGCCCTGATCTCGGCCAGACCGGCTTCGGTGCGGTCAAGGGCCGCGAAATGCAGGCGGCTCACCACCGGGTCGGCCAGCAGTTGCGCAATGATTTCGCCGCGCCGCTGCGAATAGCGCAGCATGGTGTCGTCAGGCACCTCATTGCGGTCCTGCAATGACCAATAGTCGGAATTATACTTGTCTTTCTTGTTGTTGACGTTGCCGCGCAGCTTGCGGATGGCATAGCTGTCAAGAGATTTCACCGCATAATGGTTCAACTGCACCCAGCCATAGCCCACCGTCCGGGTGATCGAGCGCCAGCCGCGAAACTTGAAGTAATCCTCCATCACGCCGCCCGATCCGGTCAGCCATTTCACCCGGTCGGGGAAGTCGGTCTTGATCCATTTCGTCTTCATCTTGGGGCGGTGGATGCCCAGTTTCCAATGCTCGGCGTCAAAGGTGAACAGGGTTTTCACCCCCCAACCCTTGTTCCACGTCATGGGTGCTGCCCGCAGATATTGCTCGGTCACCGGGGCACGCGACCAATCGACCACGCCGCCTGAGCCAAAGATCCGCCAGGTCACCACGATGCCATTGGCACCCTGCGCCTTGGTCGCGGCAATCAGGTCATCCAGGGTGCCGTCACCATAGCGGATCGACAGAAATTCGTCGGCGTCAAACACCATGACCCAGTCCGAGCCCAACACCACGGGCTCCTCCTGCGCGTGGTTCAAGGCAGAGGGTTGCGGGCGCAAACCCTCAGCAATCACGTTGCGGCGGTGGTGGGCCAGACCAAGCTCCTCCAGCCGGATCAGCATGTCATCGGTGCCATCAGAACAATCGTTTGTATAGACCACAAGATCGCTGAATCCGACCGCCAGATGATGCGCTATCCACTCTATCACATAGGGGCCTTCGTCTTTCATCATCGAGACGGCGGTCACCTGACCATGCGGGCTGAGATGGCGCTGCAAGGCAAAGCCGACGCTGCCCCACAGCGCCTGCGCCCCCTTGGGCCGCGCAGCCATATCCGCTTTATCCACCATGGCTGCGCCCTTTTGCCTTGCACCATCCTATTGCACCTGCACAATCCCCGGCAAGCCACGAGGGGCCAATGTCGCCACGTCTGACCGCCTTTTTCATTGTCGAACCGCCGGAGTATCAGGTGATGGCCTGCTATCTGGCGGCCAGTCTGCGCGAACAGTTCGGCGATACACTCGCACTGGTCGGCTATTGCCCGGCGCTGAGCCTGCCATCGGTCCACCCTGAGGTGATTCGCGTTCTGGCAAAACTCGGCTGCGAGGTGCGGAGGTTTGCTACCGAAGGCCGCTTTGAGCCGCCCTATCCGCATGGCAACAAGATCCTCGCCACCCTTGAGCCGCGCGACAGCGAGTTTTCCTGTTTCATGGACAGCGACATCCTGTGCCTGCGCCCTAATGCCGTCGAAAACATCACCAAGCCCGACCATGTTTCGCTGACCCAAGCCGCCTGGATGGGCTGGGGCGATCAGGATATGTGGGGCAGGATTTATGACATCGTCGGCCTGCCGCTGCCGCAAGAACGCATCCGGCTAGCGAAGCAGAAAAAGGGCGCGGGGAAACTGCCCTATTTCTCATCCGGCCTGTTCAGCTTTCCCGAACAGCACCGCACGGCGGAGGGCAAATCCTTCCCGCAGGTCTGGTATGAGGTGGCCCGTGCCGTCGATGCCGCCCCTGACATCCCGCACAAGCGGCCCTATCTTGACCAGATGACCCTGCCGCTGGCCATCCTAAAGGCCGGCCTTGGCTGGAACATCCTGCCCGACAGCCAGCATTTCATCCTTGGCGGGCGGTCGCGCGGCAAACCGCTGCCGCAGGACCGCGAGATTTTCACCGTGCATTACCGCAAATGGCCGGTGCTGAAGGAGGCAGGCCTGTCCGAGCTGGCGAAGTCCCTGCTGGAAAAGCACGTCGGCGTCAGGAAGATAGTCAGCGTCATGCCGGACGATCCCGCAGAACTGGGCAACCCCCGCGCGGCGCGGCGCGCGAAGAAGGCGGTGCGGCTGGCTAAGAGGGAAGCCGCCGATGCCGTGCCGGGGGGCAAGGCCTAGCTTGATTTCGCGGCCAGACAGCCCATCTTGACCGCATGACCATGATGGAACCCGCCAGTCTGCTTGAGGAAATTCGCTTCGGCTATGGCCCGCGTCTGGGCGACCCCTTGGCCGCGGACGGCGTTGATGCCGACCGCGTGCTGGCCCAGTTGACCGCCGATGACCCTCAGGGCAGCGCCTGGAACCGCCCGCCTTTGGCCGAGCGCCTCACCCTGATCGCCGTTTACAACGCGCAGAAGAAAACCGCAGCCGGTGTGGCGCCGCAAACCGCCGCCGCTCTGAAGCAGCAGTTGGTGGCCGACACCGAGACCTTCGTGGGCCGCCCTTCCCATGCCAGTGCCGGCTTTGTCGAGCGTCTGGTCAACCTCTGGGCCAATAGGATCACCATTTCCAACGCCTCGGGCGGTGTTATGCGCTATGTGCAAAGCTTCCGGGATGAGGCGATTCGCCCCTATATCGGCGGCAATTACGGCGACATGTTGCGCGCGACGCTGTGGCACCCCGGCATGCAGTTCTACCTGACCCAGGCCAACTCCTACGGGCCGGATTCCATCGCGGGCAAGAAGCGCGGTCGCGGGTTGAATGAGAACCTCGCGCGTGAGTTTCTGGAACTGCATTCGATGCGGGTGGGTTATTCGCAGGCCGATGTGACGGCCTTGGCGATGCTGCTCGCCGGGATGGCCTCGGATGAAAAGGGCCAAAGGGTCGAGGCGCGGCGCGTGCAGCCCGGCCGCAAGCTGATCCTTGGCCAGAGCTACAGCGACGACGACCCCGCCGCCGAAATTGACCGAATGGTGGCCGATGTCGCCCGCCGCCCGCAAACTGCGCTAAACGTCGGCTTCACCCTGGCCCGCCATTTCATCGCGGATGATCCGCCCGGAGGTCTGGTCAACGCCCTTGCCGCCAGCTATCTGGACCATGACGCCGACTTGGCCCCGGTCTACCGCGTTCTCTTGCAACACCCGGCCGCCCGCGACCCTGAGCGCCGCAAACTGCGCAGCCCGCAAGACTATGCCGCCGCCACCCTGCGCCTTCTGGGGCTGACAGCACCTGAGGCCGTTGAGGCGATGACCAAACTGCACCGAAAAATTCCCGGCGCGCTTGCCGCCATGGGCCAGCCGCCGTTCCGCGCCCTGCGCCCCGATGGCTGGCCTGAGGTGTCGCCGGGCTGGATGACCCCGCCGATGATGGCGGCTCGGCTCAACTGGGCCGTCGATCTGGCGCGCCGGGCCGCTGGCCGCGCAGATCCGGTGGCGATGACCGAGGCCGCCCTTGGCAGCTATGCCAGCCCGCTGCTGCTGCAATCGGTCGGTCGCGCCGAACAACGCTGGGAGGGTCTGGCGGTCCTGCTCGGCTCACCCGAATTCAGCCGGAGGTGATGCGGGTGACCCCAGATCTTTTTCTGTCACACCATCTTCTGCTGTCCCGCCGCAGCTTTCTGATCGGCTGCTCACTGGCCGCCAGCCCGCTGTTGACCCCGGTGAGTTTTGCCGCAGTGGACGGGCCGAACCGCCTTGTCGTGATCGTGCTGCGCGGTGCGATGGACGGGCTGGACGTGGTGCGCCCGCTGGGTGACCGCGGCTATCTCGCCCTGCGCCCGACCCTTGCCGCCGATGCCGCGACCTCCAGCGATCTTGACGGCTTTTTCGCCCTGCACCCCGCCGCCGCTGCCCTGATGCCCCTGTGGGACAAGGGCGAGCTGGCCTTCGCCCATGCCGTAGCCACCCCCTACCGTCAGGGCCGCAGCCATTTCATCGGCCAGGACGCGCTGGAAAACGGCACCGGCGGGCAGGATGGTCTGATGACCGTGGGCCATGACGGCTGGCTGAACCGCGCGCTGTCGGTGATACCCGGCGCGGGTCCGCAGACCGCCGTCTCAATCGGCCAACAACGCCTGTTGATCCTGGAGGGCGGCAACGACATCCAGCACTACTTTCCGGTGTCTGAAAGCACGTTATCGCTGCAAGGCCAGACCCTGCTGGCCGCCGTGAACGCCGCCGACCCGCTGTTTGCCGAGCCCTTCGCGCAAGGCCGGCAACTGGCCTTGGATACGATGGGCGAGGTAGTGCCCAAAGGCGGCGCAGGTCACGCCCAGCTTGGCAGCTATGTGGCCGAGCAACTGCTTGGCGCCTCACGCATCGCCAGCCTGTCGCTGGGCGGCTGGGACACCCACCATTCGCAGACCAGAACCATGGCCGAACAACTGACCGCGCTGTCCGACATGGTGCTGGCGGTGAAGGCCGGTCTTGCTCGCCATTGGGGCACCACGCTGGTGCTGGCGATGACCGAGTTTGGCCGCACCGCGCGCGAAAACGGCACAATGGGCACCGATCACGGCACCGGCGGGCTGATGATCGCGGCAGGCGGTGCTTTGCGCGGCAAACGGGTGCTGAGCGAATGGCCGGGCCTTGGCGACGGCGACCTCTTGGCCGACCGCGATCTCAGGCCGACCCGCGACGTCCGCGCCTTCGCCGCCCATGCCCTGCGCGGCCTGTATGGCGTCGAAGCCTCGGCGATCGAGCGGGTGATCTTTCCCGGCCTTGATCTGGGCGCTGATCCGGGTCTGCTGCTGTAGCGCCACTTTCCGCCCTGTTTCACATAGGGCCTTGGGTTTGCCCAGCCTTGGTTTATCATAGGTGCCATGTCACGCCCGCGCACGATTCCCGACAGCACCATTTTCGCCGCCATCCTGCGCCTGATTGCGGAAGGCGGCGAGAAAGCCGTGGCCTTCTCCTCGGTCGCCCGCGCCAGCGGCCTGTCGGCCCCCTCGCTGGTGCAACGCTATGGTGCTCTGCCCGAGATGACCCGCGCCGCCCTGAACGGCGAATGGTCCCGCATCAGCGCCCTGACCGCCGAGGCGATTGCCGGGATGCCCGCCACCCCCAAAGGCCGGCAAGCCCTGCTGAAATCGCTGTCCCCCGCCCCCAGTCCCGCCCTCTTGGCCGCCTCATTGCGCGACGCCAAACTGCGCGACCGCGCCCGGGCCTGGCGCGCGCAGGTTCAAACCGCATTGGCCCAGCATGGCGGCACCCCCGAAGCCTGCGCCATGCTGTTCGCCGCCTGGCAGGGCCAGTCGATCTGGGACAATATCGGCGACAAGAGCTTCAAACTGAAAGACGCCATTAAACGCCTGTCCTGACCCCTAAAGCTGACCTCAAATTGTCCCCCCTTACCCTTTCACAAATACTCTCCGGGGTCGAGCCAGTGGTTCGCCATCGGTCCGAGAACCGCTGGCGAGGGGGTGGCAAACCCCCACCGACCTCGATGCCGCAGACCACCCCCTACCGCCCTGAAATATATGTCTTCCACACCCACAACAAAAGCAGCGCCCCCGACACGGCGCCGACAAACCCTGCCATCCAGCCGGTGATCTCCAACAGATACAGGGTCAGCACGCCACCAATCACCGCCCCACCCACCCCAATCGCCATGGTGGTCGGAATATCGGTGTTCATCTTCATCAGCCGTGTTGCCAGAAACCCCGCCGCCGCCCCGACCACCATCAACAGCACTAAGCTCACATCACCCTCCCGATATCCCCGAACAGCGCTCATCAACCTTGACAGGTTTCTTCGCGAAGAAAGCCCCCTTCGGGCTTGATGAGCGCCGCCTCACCGCCCGGTCAATTCGGCGGTAATCCGCACCGGCCCCGCGACGCCCTTCAGCTTGGCACGGTAGATCACCACCCCCTCGGCCACCCGCATCACATAGCTGCGGGTTTCGGCAAAGGGGATCGCCTCCACCCAATCGACGATATCCACAGACTCCAGCCGAGGGTCGCCGTTGGCTGCAATCCACTGCCTCGGCCGGCCCGGCCCGGCGTTATAGCCCGCGGCAATCAGCGCCAGCGCAGGCCCGAACTCATCCGCCATCTGGCGCAAATAGCCCGCACCTACAGCCACGTTGAACGCCGGGTCAGCGGTCAGCCGCCCGACCGAATAGTCCAGCCCCAGATCGCGCGCCACTTGGCTCGCCGTCTCGGGCAGCACCTGCATCAGGCCCAGCGCCCCGGCGCTGCTGCGCGCCTTGGGGTCGAACTCGCTTTCGCGCCGCGCAATCGACAGCGCCAGCGCCCGACTGACCGCCAGCCCCTCCGGCACCATACCCGGCACCGGAAAATAGGGCCGGGCAAAGATCAGGCCCCGCTCGGTCGCCGCCTTGGCGATCAGCACGGCGGTCCGGTATTGCCCTTCCTCCAGCGCATAATCGGCCAGCAGTTCGAACTCGCGGTCGCTCAGCCCCTCACCCAGATGCAGCATGAAGCGCGCCGACAGCGCATATTGATCCGCCTTGAACAGAAGCTGCGCCGCAGCAAAGACCGAAGATCCGGCAAAGCTCGCCGCCTGCCAATCCCCCGCCGGGCGCTGATCCGCCACCAGCGTTGGGTCCAGGTTCAACCCCAGCCGCTCTGCCGCAAAGAGGCCATAGTAAGCGGTCTGATACAAGGCCGCCTTGCCATAAGACGCCTTGGCCCGCGCCGCCTCACCCGCCACCGATTGCGCCCGCCCGGTCCAGTACCACGCCCGCGCCAGCGATATCGGTGTGGTCGAGGCGCCCTGCAACCGGGCGAAATGCGGCAAAGCCCGGCCTGGATCGTCCAGCTTGCGCAGGGCGATATAGCCCGCCAGAAACTCCAGATCGGCAAAACCTGTGCCCGCGCTCAACTGATGGCTGGCGGCCACAAGGTAAGCCAGGCTTGCCGCGCCGTTGCGCATCAGCCAGCGCGCCAGACTGGCGCGCTTTTCGGCCCAGACCTCGGGGTCGCCCAGCCGGGCGGCAGTGCTTGACCGCTCGACAATCAACTCGGCCGCACCCAGGTAATTGTCTTGCCGCATCCGGTAAAGGAACCGCTCAAAGGCCAGCCCGGCATCGTCCTGCAATCCCTGCGGCACCTGCGCCACCAGCGCCGTCACGCCGTCCTTGTTCGACCGCAGCGCCAGCCGTGCCGAGGCCAAGGCCGCCCAGCCTTTGGACACCAGCGGCAGCATGCGCCTGGCCTCATCGCCGCGCTCGCCGTCCCACAGGATGCGGTCCAGCCGCACCTCATGCACCACGCTGACCGCTGCGGGGTAGCGCGCCACAACCTCGGCCTGCTCCTCGGCGCTGAACTTCAGCGCGGCCCAGCCCCGCATCACCTCGGCCTCGGCTTCGCTCTGGCGGCCCAGCGCGTCATAGGCCCGCGCCAGCGCCAGCGACCCCGTAGCACTGCGCGGCAGACCTCCACCGAAATAGGCCAGAACCCGGTGCGGATCATCCGAGCGCGCCACCGCCACCTCGCCCTTTTCCTTGAGGTAGGGCAGCCCCGGCCAATCGGGCCGCCGCGTGAGGAACCCCTCATACTCGCCCAAAAACCCCTGGGCGGCGCGCAAACGGCTCCATTCCACGACATCCGCCCCGACCGGCCCCGCCGCCATGGCCGAGGCCCGTGCGCCCTCCCAGTCGCCCTGGTCCACCAGCTTCATCGCGACAGTCAGCGCCGCAATCTTCGAAGCCTCACCCGCCGTGGCGGTCGCAGGCAGGGCTGCAAGCATCAGGGTCAGCACCAGCGTCAGCGCGGCACGCAGCGGTTCCATGGCAAATCGGATCATCCCGCTAAACTGCCCTATTGCCCGCCGTGCCACAACCCATAAGCCCGTGATCGGCAGCTCGGTGCCGATGCTTGGCAAAGGCCCCAAGGCCGGTTAGAAGATCGGTCACACAAAGCGGCGCGCTGCCGCCTTGCACAGCAAGGAGAGGCTGCCATGATCAAAGGATCGATTCCCGCACTGGTAACGCCGTTCAAGGATGGCGCGCTGGATCTGGTGGCGGTGAGGAAACTTGTCGAATGGCAAATAGCCGAAGGCTCCAGCGGCCTTGTCCCGGTCGGCACCACCGGCGAAAGCCCGACGCTTTCGCACGAAGAACACCGCCGCGTAGTGGAAGAAGTGGTGAAAGCCGCCGCAGGAAGGGTGCCGGTGATCGCCGGGGCCGGCTCAAACAACACCGCCGAAGCCATTAGCCTGATCCGCCATGCGCAAAAGGTCGGCGCCGATGCCGCACTGGTGGTGACGCCCTACTACAACAAGCCGACCCAGGCCGGGATGATCGCGCATTACACCGCCCTGCATGAGTGTTGCAGCCTGCCGATCATCATCTACAACATCCCCGGCCGTTCAGTGGTTGACATGTCGCCCGACACCATGGGCCAGCTTGCCCAACTGCCCCGCATCATCGGCGTCAAGGATGCCACCGGCAAGATCGAGCGCGTCTCGATGCAGCGCGCCACTTGCGGGCGCGACTTCATCCAGCTGTCGGGTGAGGATGCCACCGCCCTTGGCTTCAACGCCCATGGCGGGGTCGGCTGCATCTCGGTCACCGCCAACGTCGCCCCCCGCCTGTGCGCCGAGTTTCAGGCCGCCACCCTGGCGGGCGACTATGCCAAAGCGCTGGACTATCAAGACCGCCTGATGCCTTTGCACGAGGCGATCTTCATCGAACCCGGCCTTGCCGGCGCCAAATACGGCCTGTCGCTGCTCGGTCGCTGCTCCGAAGAGGTTCGCCTGCCGCTGCTCACCCTGACCGACGGCACCAAAGCCCGCATCAAGTCCGCGATGCGACACGCCGGAATAATCTGACCTTTGCATTTACCCTTTTGCAAATACTCCCGCCGGAGGCACCTGAACCAACCGCAGGAGCCTCCGGCGGGAGTATTTTTGCCGAGATGAAATCGCCATGACCGCCAATCTGCGCGTAGAGCCTGTTCATGGTCGCCGCGATGGCCGGTTTCGCACTCGAGGATAGGTTCCTCAAATCCGCCACCCCAGCCGCAGCCCAGTCGCGCCACAGCCCGGTGCCAAGATGCGCGCTGAGATCGCCTGTAATGTTGGCGCCGCGGCGAATCACGCTTCGGGTGCCGGTGCGAACTGGCATTGTTGCTTAATGAAACAATAATCAAGCTGCCGATCGGCTTATTCAGCGCCGCCTTGCCGGTGATTGTGGATCAATTCGAAACATTGCCGCAACCATTTCACGGGCGCGTCAAGAAAATGGCGGAATTGGGGTGTGGATTGGGCACATGGCCGGATCGGCCGCCACACATCTTAACTCGGAGGATAAGCCCATGTTCATGCAGGATTTCACCAAACTGACCACAGAATTTGCCCATGTGACACCGCATCAGCTGCCCGTCGTGCCCGCGCCGGTTATTGGCGGAATTGTGGCGGGAACCCTGGTTGAGACGGCAACAGGCTGGCAGCCGGTCGGCAACTTGCGGATCGGCACCTTGGTCCACACACTGGACGGCGGCTTGACGCGCATCCTGGCGCTGGACCGCCGCAGCCTTGCCGCACTGCCGGAATCCACGCTGATCCATGTGCCGGGCGGCCATTATGACGCTTGTTGCGACCTGATGCTGCTGCCCGGTCAGCATGTGCTGATCGACACTCTGGGCGACCCCAGCCATGGCTCGGTTCCCTATGTTCTGCTGCCCGCCATGGCCCTGACCACCGACCCGCTGATCCGCCGTGAATTTGCCGATCTGGCGGTCGAGGTCATCACCCTGCTGTTCGCCGAGGAGGAAGTGATCTTCGCCAATTCCGGTGTGCTGCTGCACTGCCCCCGCGTGATCGACGGCGTCGGGCGCTACCCGGATGACAGCTTTTTCCCCTGCCTTGATGCCGCCTCGGCACGGGAATTCCTGAACCGCCGGGCCGCCCGCCTTGCGGCCTGACGAGCGCGCGCCAAGCCCGGGCTATGCCCCGCGCTTGGCGCCGATGCTCGATCTGCCCAAGCCTTGCCGCCTCCAGCGCCTCGATCAGCAGCGCCGCCAGCCTGAGGTTGACCAGTAGCCGCGCGGGTTCCAACCGCAATCTGCACCAACACCGCTGCTCGCCTTCTGGACTTATCCCGGCCTTGGCCTTATCTCGGACGGGTCATGGCAGAAAAGTCCGATCCCAATTCGAAACTCATCGCAGAAAACCGCCGGGCGCGGTTTGATTACTACATCGAATCCGACCTTGAGGCTGGCATCATGCTGTTCGGTTCGGAAGTGAAAGCGCTGCGCCAGGGTGGCTCGAACATCGCCGAAAGCTATGCCTCGGTTGAGGGCGGCGAATTGTGGCTGATCAACTCCTATGTCGCACCCTATGCCCAGGCCAAGCTGTTCCCGCATGACGAACGTCGTCGCCGCAAGCTCTTGGTGTCGAAAAAGCAACTGTCGCGCCTGTGGAACGCGGTCGGCCGCGAGGGCATGACGCTGGTGCCGCTCAGGCTGTATTTCAACGACAAGGGCATGGTGAAGCTGAAGCTGGGCGTCGCCAAGGGCAAAAAGCTGGGCGACAAGCGCGAAACCAGCGCCAAGCGCGACTGGTCCATTCAGCAGGCCCGCATCCTGAAGCACGGGCAGCGCGAATAGGCTCAGCACCCGCTGATCGAGGGCGAAGGGACGATTGCTGTGCGGACAGAACCGAACGCCAGCACTGGCGGCGTTTCCATGCAAGCCGCTGTTTCAGGTTATCGAGGCCGCGAGTTCATGTGGGGACTGGAAAACTGCCACGCCTGTGATAGACTGCTCACAAATGGGGGTTTCATCATGGCAAAAGACAACCAAGCCGACACAGATTTCGTGAAGTTCTGGAACACGGTTCTGGAACCTAAGTTCACAAAGTACCGGCACATCCTCCAAGGCGGATTGTCACGCCATTCCAACGCAGTGCTCCCACACTTGCCCATCAAAGAAGGCATGTCGGTGCTCGATGTCGGCTGCGGATGGGGCGATATGTCGCTCCAAGTGGCCGAGATTGTCGGACCTCAGGGCCGAGTCGTCGGCATTGATTGCGTCGAAGCATTTTTGGCGGAGGCCAGGAAAGACGCCACCGCAAGAGGACTGTTCCACGTCGAGTTCTCCCGCGGCGATGCCGAAATCGCTCTGCCTGAGAATGAGTTCGACTATGTGATTGCGCGTTTTGGCACGATGTTCTTCACGAACCCGGTGGCGGCACTGCGGCGCATGCGTCGGGCGCTCAAGCCGGGCGGCCAGATGACACATATCGTCTGGCGTCAGCGGCAAGACAATCCGGCTTGGCAAGAGGCAAAGGAAATTACTCTTCGGCACCTGCCGCCGCCGGGCGAAGACGCTGACACCTGCGGACCCGGCCCCTTCTCGATGGGCAATCAAGAGATGGTTGGCCTGATGATGAAGAGCGCCGGCTATGAGGACGTTACTTTCACCCGCGTGGACGAAAAGATCATGGTCGGGACAACGCCGGAAGAATGCATCGCATTCGCCTTGTCGATCGGTCCAGGGGGCGAGGTATTCCGCGAGGCCGGAGAGAAACTTGCCGAGGCCAAGCGGCCGCAGATAGAAAGCGAGATGCGCAGCTTTTTTGACAGCCAGGAACGGGACGAGATTGGCTTCTGGGCACCCACGTCGTCATGGGTGATATCCGCACGCAATCCCGCTTGAGCATAATTCCATATCGGTGCCACTCCGGCGGCCTTGTAACAGGTCCAAGAGACTAAACGCAGTCCGCTTTGGGCTTAAACGGCCATTGAACAAGGATGGACTCTCGCGCCCGTGGAACGCTGTGGGCCGCGAAGGCATGACGCTGGTGCCGATCAGGCGGTATTTCAACGACAAGGGCATGGTAAAGCTGAAGCTGGGCGTCGCCAAGGGCGCCAAACCGGGCGACAAACGCGAAACCAGCGCCAAGCGCGACTGGAGCCTCCAGCAGGCCCGCATCCTCGCACGGCCACCGCGAATAGGCTCAGGTCGCCGCCCTTGTCACTTCTGGCGGCAGGGTCTAGGTCATGGCGGTCCGCACACAGGAAGCGCCATGCAACCGGATGACCCTCAAAGCCTCGTCTCGACCCTATGGCTGGCGGCGCATCTGTCCGACCCTGACCTGCGGGTGCTGGACGCCTCATGGTATCTGCCCGCCCAGAACCGCGACGCAAGCGCCGAACATGCCGCCGGCCATATCCAAGGCGCGCGCTTTTTCGACATGGATGAGATCGCCGACCTCTCCATCCCCCTGCCCCACATGGCCCCTCCGGTCGAGAAATTCGTCTCGCGGCTGCGCGGTCTTGGCATTGGCGACGGCCAACAGGTCGTGGTCTATGATGGCGCGGGGATCTTTTCGGCGGCGCGGGTCTGGTGGTGCTTTCGCCTGATGGGGCTGACCCGCATCGCCGTGCTGGATGGTGGCCTGCCGAAATGGCGGGCCGAGGGGCGGCCGTTGAGCGACGCCGCACCCGACCTGCGCGCGCCCCACCTGACGCCGCAGCCGCAACCCCAGCTTGTCAAATCCGCCGCCCAAGTCCTTGCGGCGAGCCAAACCCACAGCGCCCAGATCATCGACGCCCGCTCCGCCGCCCGTTTTCGCGGTGACGCGCCCGAGCCGCGCGCCGGGCTGCGTGGCGGTCATATTCCGGGGTCGCTGAGCCTGCCCTTCACCGAGGTGTTGAACCCCGACGGCACCATGAAATCGCCCGACGCCCTGCGCGCCATCTTCACCGCCTGCGGGGTTGACCTGAGCCGCCCCGTCATCACGACCTGCGGTTCCGGCGTCACCGCAGCCGTGCTCTCACTTGCCCTTGAACGCCTTGGCCACCGCGACCATGCGCTATATGATGGCTCATGGGCGGAATGGGGTCTGCGTGACGACCTGCCCATCGCAAGAGGATGAAATGTTCGAGACCCTGACCGCCCAGCCGCCAGACAAGATCCTGCAACTGATCGCCCTCTACCGCGACGATCCGCGCGACGGCAAGATCGACCTTGGCGTCGGCGTCTACAAGGATGCCAGCGGCCTTACCCCGGTCATGCGCGCCGTCAAAGCCGCCGAACAGCAGCTTTGGCAGGTTGAGACGACCAAGACCTACACCACAATCGCCGGTGACCCCGCCTTTGCCAATGCAATGACCAATATGATCCTTGGCGAAGGTTACGCCGACCGCGCCGCCGCCGTCGCCACCCCCGGCGGCACTGGTGCCATTCGTCAGGCGCTGGAGCTGGTCAAACTCGCCACCCCGCAGGCGACGGTCTTTCTGTCCAACCCGACCTGGCCCAACCATCCTTCGATCCTGAAATACCTCGGCATGAGGCAGGCCGAATACCGCTATTTCGACGCCACCACCTGCGGCATCGACTTTGCGGGCTTGGCTGAAGACCTGACCCGCGTCCAACCCGGCGATGTTGTCCTGCTGCATGGCTGCTGCCACAACCCGACCGGGGCGAACCTTGACGCCGAGCAATGGCGCCAAGTCGTAACCCTGCTGCAATCGCGTCAGGCCGTGCCCTTCGTTGATCTCGCCTATCAGGGCTTTGGCGACGGTCTGGAAGCGGACGCCGCCGCCACAAGGCTGATTGCGGCCAGCTTCCCCGAGGTGCTGATCGCCGCTTCCTGCTCCAAGAACTTCGGCATCTACCGCGAACGCACCGGCCTTCTGCTTGCCCTGACCTCGCCAGATCGCAAGGCGCTGGTGCAGGGCAACCTGAACTTCCTGAACCGCCAGAATTTTAGCTTCCCGCCCGACCACGGCGCGCGTCTGGTCACCATGATCCTGTCCGACCCCGCCCTGAGTGCCGGTTGGAAGGCGGAACTGGAAGATATCCGCCTGACCATGCTGACCCTGCGCCTATCGCTGGCCGATGAACTCAGACGCGCCACCAATTCTGGCCGCTACGACTTTGTCGCCCACCACCGCGGCATGTTCTCGCGCCTTGGCCTGACCGAGGCGCAGGTCATGCAACTGCGCGACCAGCACGCCATCTATATGGTCGGTGACAGCCGGATCAACATCGCTGGCCTGAACGCCCGAACCGTGCCCATACTTGCCGCGGCAATTGCCGCCGTTGGAGGCTGAGATGACCCTCACCGACCGCGCCCCTCGTCTGGCCGTGCTGATCGACGCCGACAACGTCACCGCCCGCAATGCCAGCGCCATCCTTGATGAAATCGCCAGCTTTGGCGAACCCTCGGTGCGTAGGGTCTATGGCGACTGGTCGTCGCCGGCGCTGTCGCAATGGAAAGAGCAGGCCCGCGATCTGGGCCTTGTCATGCACCAGCAATCGGCCAACACCAAGGGCAAGAACGCCTCCGACATCGGCCTTGTCATCGACGCCATGGACATATTGCACGCCGGCAAGGTTGACGGCTTTGTGCTGGTATCGTCGGACAGCGATTTCACCCGTCTGGCCAGCCGGATCCGCGAGGACGGCCTTCAGGTCATCGGCATAGGTGAGGCCAAGACGCCCGAGAGCTTACGCAAGGTCTGCAACCGCTTCGTGCTGATCGAGAACATCGTCGGCGGCGATGCCCCGGCTGAGGCCAGGCCCGGCAGAACCGCCGATAAATCACCCGACGCCCCCCCGCCCAAAGAACCCGCCGCCAAAGCCATTCCGCTGATCTTTGCCGCGATGAAAAAGATCGACCCCGATCAGGACGATTATTCGCTGGGCCTGCTCGGTCAGGTCATCACCCAGCTGCACCCCGATTTCGACCCGCGCAGCTATGGCTCGGCCAAACTGTCCGACCTTCTGCGCAGGACCGGCCGATTCGAGGTGTTTCCCGGTCCAAACAACAGCCTGAAGGTGCGCGACAAGGCGTAGATGACCTTGCGGGGCAACTTCAGTCCGCAATCTCGACCGTCGCCCAGGTTTCAAAGCAGACCCCGCCCGCCAGCGCCATCACGCCGATGGTGGCCCGCCCGCCCAAGCCGCGCTCGCGGCCAAAGACCTCAACCAACAGGTCCGACAGCCCGGAAGACACCCGGTGGACATCCTGAAAATCCGCCGTGCAGACCACGAAATTCAGCGTGCGCACAATGCCCTTGACCCGGTCCAGCGACCCCAAAGCCTGCCTGATGCCGCCAAGCACATTCAAGCCGGTCTGCCGCGCAGCAGCGTAGCCCTGTTCGGTGCTCAGGTCCGCCCCCAGCCGCCCCTTGTGGCTGATCCCGGCCCCGATCTGTGCGACATGGCCCGACAGGAACAACAGGCTGCCGACCCGGTGAAACGGCTTCATGGTGCCGTAATCGGCCCCGTAATAGCCCGTTACGTCGAAATCGGGAATATCAAGGCCCATCTCAAGCGCAAGCCGTTCCGGTGTCATGGCGTCCCCCGATTCGCAATCCTTGCGTAAAAGTTAACGAAAATCGCTATGCTATTGTGAACACAAGAAAAAACACCATGTCATATTCTGCGACATCCCCAAACCAGTGGTCTTTCCGCTCAAATTATCCTGATGACATCCTTACCCACCGCCAGCACATAACCCCGCCGCGCAATCGTCTTGACCAGCAATTCGCTGACCAGTTGATTGCCCAAAGTGTCGCGCAGCCGCTTGATTCGCGTCGCCCCCGCCGCCTCATCGCAGTCAGCCTCGTGGCGCCCGGAAATCACCGCCTCGATCTGCGCGCCGGTCAGCACTTCATCATCCATCCGCGCCTCGGCCAGCACCGCCAGGGTCTCCAGCGCCGCCTCGGTCAGGGCAAACTCCAGATCGTTGATATAAACCGCCCGCCCCTCACGGCTGATCAGCAAGGAGGCCACCTGGATACCAGAGCGTTGGATGGCCGAGATGCGGCGATTCAGTGCAATGATGGTGACCAGAAACACCAAAGCGGCGATCAGCAGGGCGGTTGCAAAGACCAAGAGGACAAAGATCACCGCCCGGTAGGTCACGAAGATATCGGCGTATGAGGTGCCCGACTGGGCGAGGATCTCCAACAGCTTGATCTCGGCGCCGCTGGTCAGGTCGTTGTTATCGACAAACAACTGCTCGACCCTGGCGTTGAAGGCATTGGCATCGGGCAGGTTGAGAAACAGGATGACAGCGGCGATCAGCAGGATCAGAACCACGGCCGCAATCCCTAAGGCAACCACCCGGTTGCCCGCCTTCAGGCTGTCAGTAACGGAGGTAGAACTCCCCGGCACTCGCTTTCCTTTCACCCAAACCCTCAGGCCCGAAACTGGACAGAATCTTCAGCAAAGTCCAGCCTTCAACGGCAAGGCGGGCGGCAAGCTCGGCCTTTGCCTGCTTGGGCTTGCCGCAAACCGCATCGCTGAGCTGCGCCACCCCGTATGCCAGCCGCAGGGGATAGTCCCGCTTGGCCTTGTAATCGACGTAACATTCCGCCTGCGCCGGGGCGGCCAGCAGCAGGGCAAGCAGCGGCACGAGGATCAAGCTGACAGCAAGGCGGGGCATGGGCAAACTCCTTTGGCTGGCGTCATCTTGGCCAAAGCGGCGCTGCTATTCAATATCGGTCGCGGCCTTTGCCGCAGTCTGGCCATGTTATCACCTGACAGGGGCCCGTCATTGCTTGTCTGCTGGCCGGCACAAGAGATGGGGGCATCACTTACGCCGCGTCGTTTGCGGCACCCAACCCAAAGGACACCATGCCCCGCCCCAGCCTGATCTCATCCGCGTTCCGCGACCATGTCGACGACATCGCCCATCATGCCGTCAATCTGACGCATGGCGTCTTTGATCTGGTCTGCATGCTGGCCTTGGGGCTGGTGGTCTTTGCCTCCTCCTTCGACACCGCCTCCCTCGACGCTGGCAATGCCGGTCTGACTGGCCGTCCGCTGTTCGCCGTGCAGGCCAGCCAGTCCCCCTCATCGTGTTCGCTGACCAACGACCTTTTGCCCGCCGCCCATCGCAGCTGCATCACCGCCATGGTGCTGGAGCCGATCGGCACATGAACCATAGGGCGCGCAGCCCTTCACGCCTTCCCTATTTGACCCGAGCACCACAATGCGCTTTGCTGCGGCCATGATCATCCGCCGCTTCGCCGCCGATTTCAGCCGGGAAACCGCCGCCTTCGCCCGTGGCCTGACCCGCGTCGCCGGGATTGATGAGGTTGGCCGCGGCCCGCTCGCCGGCCCCGTCACCGCCTGCGCCGTCATCCTTGACCCCGCCCGCATCCCCCCCGGCCTGCGCGACAGCAAGGCTTTGACCGCCGCCCGGCGCGAAGCCTTGGCCTGCGAGATCCTCGCCACGGCGCAAGTCAGCATCGCCAGCGCATCGGTGGCAGAGATCGACCGAATGAACATCCTGCAAGCCGCACTTCTGGCGATGGCACGGGCCGCTGCCGGAATGAACGCCGATCACCACCTGATCGACGGCAACCAGATACCCGCCGCCTTGCAGGGTCGCGCCGAATGGATCGTGAAAGGCGACGCGCTTTGCCTGTCGATCGCCGCCGCCTCTATCGTGGCAAAAGTATCACGCGACCGTGACATGGTGGATTTGGCGCAACAGTATCCCGGTTACGGTTGGGAACGTAACGCCGGTTATCCCACCGCCGAGCACCGCGATGCGCTGCTAAAACTAGGGGTAACCCCCTTTCATAGGCGTTCTTTCGCAGCCGTCCACAACATCTTGTGGCAAGATAAATCGCTAACCCCTTGATTCAATAAAGAATTTGACGCCGATTCTCCGATGATTCATCCTTGGCCTCAACAGCGGTGGCAAACACCGAAGGGGCAGAGCATGGCGATTAAGACAAAAGACATGGCAACGGCGGATCTGCCCTTGAACCAGATTCTGGCGGGCGACTGCGTGCCGGTGATGAATGCGCTGCCGGCCGGGTCGATTGACCTGATCTTTGCCGATCCGCCCTATAACCTGCAACTGAAGGGCGATCTCTACCGGCCCGACAACAGCCTTGTCGATGCGGTGGATGAGCACTGGGACCAGTTCGCCAGCTTTGCGAGCTACGACGCCTTTACCAAGGACTGGCTGGCGGCTGCCAAGCGTCTGCTGAAACCCCATGGCGCGATCTGGGTCATCGGGTCCTACCACAACATCTTTCGTGTCGGGTCCGAGTTGCAGAACCAGGGCTTCTGGCTGTTGAACGATGTGATCTGGCGCAAATCGAACCCGATGCCCAATTTTCGCGGCAAACGGCTGACCAACGCGCATGAGACGCTGATCTGGGCCGGGCGCGACGAGGCCTCGAAATACACCTTCAATTATGAGGCGCTCAAGGCGCTGAATGACGGGGTGCAGATGCGCTCGGACTGGCTGCTGCCGCTGTGCACCGGGCACGAACGAATCAAGGACGCCAATGGCGGCAAGGCCCATCCGACCCAGAAACCCGAAAGCCTGCTGCATCGGGTGCTTCTGGCCACCTCCAACCCCGGCGATGTCGTGCTGGACCCGTTCTTTGGCACCGGCACCACCGGCGCTGTGGCCAAGATGCTGGGCCGCGACTTCATCGGGATCGAGCGGGAAGCGATCTACCGCGCCGTCGCCCAAGACCGCATCGAGCGCACCCGGCGGTTTGACGCCTCGGCGCTGGAAACTACCGGCTCCAGGCGCCTTGAGCCGCGGGTGCCCTTTGGTCAGGTGGTTGAGCGCGGCATGTTGCGGCCCGGCGAGGAATTGTATTCCACCGGCAACCGCCATGTCGCCAGGGTGCGGGCCGATGGCACGCTGATAGGCCGCGACGTCAAAGGCTCGATCCATCAGGTCGGCGCCCATCTGGAGGGTGCTCCCTCGTGCAACGGCTGGACCTACTGGCACTTCAAACGTGACGGCAAGCTGATTCCGATCGACCTGTTGCGCCAGCAGATCAGGGCCG
>JBCKXH010000004.1:0-48483 GCA_038921555.1 Paracoccaceae bacterium | reverse complement strand
CCCGCTATGGCCGCCTGATCACCCAGGGCGATCAACTGTTGAAAATCACCGAATACCACGACGCCACCGAGGCCGAGCGTGCCATCACCCTGTGCAACTCTGGCGTGGTCTGTGCGCAGGCGCGAGTGCTGTTCCAGCTGGTGGCACAGGTCGGCCACCAAAACGCCGCACAGGAATACTACCTGACCGACATTGTTGAACTGGCCCGCGCCCAAGGCCTGTCGGTCGGCTTTGTCACCTGCCCCGAATCCGAGACCCTTGGCATCAACACCAGGACCCAGCTTGCCGCTGCCGAGTGCGCCTTCCAAGCCCGCGCCCGCGCCGAGGCGCTGGACAACGGCGTCACCATGACCGCGCCGCAAACCGTATTCTTCGCCCTTGATACCCATATCGGCCGCGACGCCACCCTGGGGCCGAACGTCATCTTCGGCCCCGGCGTGACCATAGAATCCGGCGCCGAAATCAAGGGCTTCTGCCATCTTGAGGGTTGCCACATCTCGCGCGGTGCCTCTGTTGGTCCCTTCGCCCGCCTGCGCCCCGGCACTGAGTTGGCCGAGGATGTCCATGTCGGCAACTTTGTTGAGATCAAGAACTCGATCCTTGAGGAAGGCGTCAAGGTCGGCCATCTGACCTATCTTGGCGATACAGACGTGGGCGAGTTCACCAACATCGGTGCCGGCACCGTCACCTGCAATTACGACGGTGTTGGCAAACACCGCACCAAGATCGGCAAACGCGCCTTCATCGGCTCGGCCACCATGCTGATAGCCCCGGTCAATGTCGGCGATGATGCGCTGACCGCCTCAGGCTCGGTGATCACGCAGGATGTCCCGGCCGAGGCCCTTGCGATTGCCCGGGCAGCACAGGTCAACAAACCCGGCCTCGCCAGCCGTTTGATGGAAAAACTGAAGGCGATCAAAGCCGCGCAAGGAAAAGCCTGATGTGCGGCATTGTCGGCGTTCTGTCCAACCACGAAGCCGCCCCCCTTCTGGTGGAGGCGCTGAAGCGTCTGGAATATCGCGGCTATGACAGCGCCGGCATCGCCACGGTGAACCAAGGCCGGCTTGACCGACGCCGCGCCGTAGGCAAGCTGGTCAACCTGTCTGACCTTTTGGTCCACCAGCCGCTGGCCGGCAAATCCGGCATCGGCCACACCCGCTGGGCCACCCATGGTGCCGCCACCATCCTGAACGCCCATCCCCACCGCTCCGGCCCGGTTGCCGTGGTCCACAACGGCATCATCGAGAACTTCCGCGATCTGCGCGCCGAGATGGCCGCCGCTGGCCATACCGTCGAATCCGAAACCGACACCGAAGTGGTCGCCCTCTTGACCCGCCACCTGATGGACCAGGGCCGCACGCCCATTGAGGCCGCCCGCGCAACCCTCAAACGCCTGCACGGTGCCTTTGCCTTGTGTTTCCTGTTCGACGGTGAGGATGACCTCTTGATCGCCGCCCGCCAAGGCTCACCCCTCGCCATCGGCCATGGCAAGGGTGAGATGTTCATCGGCTCCGACGCCATCGCCCTTGCGCCGCTGACCGACCGCATCACCTATCTTGCGGAAGGCGACTGGGCCGTGGTCACCCGCAAGGGTGCCACCATCCATGACGCGCAAGACCGTCTGGTCAACCGGCCCGAGACCCGCATCCAGTTCGACGCCACCCGCATGGACAAGGCCGGTTACAAGCATTTCATGGCCAAGGAAATCGCCGAACAGCCCGTGGTGGTGGCCGCTGCGCTGCGCCATTACCTCCAGAACGGCACAATGAACCTGCCGCCCGAGGTTGATTTCACCGGGGTTGACCGCATCACCATGGTGGCTTGCGGCACTGCCTCCTATGCCGCTCATATCGGCAAATACTGGTTCGAACAGCTCGCCGAACTGCCCGCCGAGATCGACATCGCCTCGGAATTCCGCTACCGTGAACCGCCGCTGTCGCCCAAATCCTGGGCGCTGTTCATCAGCCAATCGGGCGAGACCGCCGACACAATCGCCGCCCTGCGCTATGCCAAGGGCAAGGTCGCCAAGCTGGTCGCCGTGGTCAACGTGCCGACCTCCTCCCTCGCGCGCGAAGCCGACCTTGCCCTGCCGATCATGGCGGGGGTCGAGGTTGGCGTCGCCTCGACCAAGGCCTTCACCTGCCAGTTGACCATTCTTGCCCTTTTGGCCCTGAAAGCCGCGCTTGACCGGGGCCGGATCGACGGAAAAACCCTTGCCAAACACCTGAGCGACCTCGCCGCCCTGCCCGGCTTGATGAGCCACGCCATGGCCCTGTCCACCGAGATAGCCGCCATCGCGGAAGAGTTGGCGCAGGCGCAGGACGTGCTGTTCCTCGGTCGTGGAGCGATGTTCCCCTTGGCGCTGGAGGGCGCGCTGAAACTCAAGGAAATCAGCTATATCCACGCCGAAGGCTATGCCGCCGGCGAGTTGAAACACGGCCCGATCGCCCTGATTGACGCCCGAGTCCCGGTCATCGTGCTGGCCCCGCGCGACCATTTGTTCCAAAAAACCGTGTCCAACATGCAAGAGGTCGTGGCCCGCCACGGCAAGATCCTGCTGATCTCAGACGCGCAAGGCATCTTTGAGGCCGGCATGGGGTGCTGGAAAACCCTGACCCTGCCCGAGGCATCACCGCTGTTCAACCCCATCCTTTATGCCGTCCCCGCCCAGCTTCTGGCCTATCACACCGCCGTGGCCAAAGGCACCGACGTCGATCAACCGCGCAATCTGGCCAAGTCGGTGACGGTGGAATAATGGCCAAGATATTTTCCCGCATCGCATTGCCGCATCGCAGCTTTATCGAGGCGCAGCATATGTTCTTCGTTGCAACTGCCGCCGCGACCGGGCGGGTGAATGCTTCGCCAAAGGGTATGGACTCGTTGCGCGTGTTGGGGCCGAACCGCATCCTGTGGCGCAATTCCACCGGTTCGGGCAACGAAACGGCGGGGCATCTGCGGCTGATCCCAAGGATGACGCTGATGTGGTGTTCCTTTGACGTGCAACCTTTGATCCTGCGCTGCTATGGCACGGCCCGGATGATTCAGCACGGCGATGCCGAATGGGGCGAATCCAACGGCCATTTCCCCGCCGATATCGCGGCCAGGCAGATTTTCGACGTGACGGTAGACCTAGTGCAAACGTCCTGCGGCTATGGCGTGCCGCGCATGACCTTTGCAACCAACCGCCCGGATGCCGATGCTTGGTCGGAAGAAAAGGGGCCTGCGGGTATCCGCGCCTATTGGCAAGATAAAAACAGTGAAACCATTGACCACTTTCCCACCGGGATCGAGGCCAACCTGTGACCCCACAAGACGCCCTTGCCCAGCTTTACGCCCGCGCCAACCCGGAACGGGCCGCCGTAACCGCCGCCTATCACAAGGCCCCCCGGCCCTATCTCGGCATATCAGTCCCCGACCTGACCGCCATGGCCAGTGAATGGCGCGGCCATCTTGGCACCCCTGAAAGGGTCGCCGTGGCCGATCATCTGTGGCAATCGGGCATCCACGATGCCCGCACCGCCGCCGCCAAACTGCTGACCCAGGCCCGCATCACGGAGGATGAAGCGGTCTGGCGCCTGATCGCCTGCTGGGTCCCCACCTTCGACGCCTGGGCCGTGGCCGACCATGCCTGCGCCGCAGGCAACCGCCGCCTTGTGGCATCGCCCTCTCGCCTTGATCAACTGGAACCCTGGGTGACACATCCCAACCTATGGACCCGCCGCGCCTGCTTGGTGATGACCCTGCCGTGGACCAGGCAGAACTTCCCCAAGCCCGCGGACCTGGCGATCCGCGACCGCGTCCTGTCATGGGCCGCCACGCTGACCACCGACAAGAACTGGTTCATCCAGAAAGCCGTGGCCTGGTGGCTGCGCGACCTCGCCAAACACGACCCCCAGCGCACGCAGGACTTCCTCCAGGGCCCCGGCCAGTCCCTCAAACCCTGGGCGCGCCAAGAGGCCGCCAAATGCCTCTGATCCTGTCATCCTTTCATCCTTTCATCCTTTCATCCTTTCATAAATATCCCACTAGGGGGTGCGGGGGGATGTGAAATCCCCCCGGCCCCCCCACACATCCAGGTGATGCCCCTTGCCTCCCGCCGCGGCCAAGCCTATCCTTGCCCGATGAACGCACCCCTCATCGACCCCTTCGCCCGCGCCATCAGCTATCTGCGCGTCTCGGTCACCGACCGCTGCGACTTTCGCTGCGTCTATTGCATGACCGAACACATGACCTTCCTGCCCAAGGCCGAGCTGCTTTCTCTGGAAGAGCTTGACCGCCTGGTCTCGACCTTCATCCGCCTTGGCGTCCAGAAACTGCGGATCACCGGCGGCGAACCCTTGGTCCGCAAAGGCATAATGACCCTCTTCCAAGCCATGTCGCGCCACCTGCACTCAGGCGCGCTCAAGGAGTTGACCCTTACCACCAACGGCTCGCAACTGCGCAAATACGCCGCTGATCTCAAAGCCTGTGGGGTCAAACGCATCAACGTCTCGGTCGATACGCTGGACGACAAGAAATTCGCCGAAATCACCCGCTGGGGCCGCCTGCCGCAGACGCTCGACGGGATCGAGGCTGCGCGCGAGGCGGGCCTCAGGGTCAAGATCAACGCGGTGGCACTGAAAGGGTTCAACGATGACGAGGTCTTCAGCCTCGCCGAGTGGTGCGCCCGCGACGGCCATGACCTGACCTTCATCGAGGTCATGCCGATGGGCGACATGGGTGCCGAGCAGATGCGCCTGATGCAGTTTTACTCGCTGAAAGACCTGCGCGCCAAATTGGCCGAACGCTTCACCCTGACCGAACTGCCGCTGAACACCGGTGGACCCGCCCGCTACGTGCGACTGGAAGAAACCGGCCAGAAGATCGGTTTCATCACCCCCTTGACCCATAATTTCTGCGAAAGCTGCAACCGGGTCCGCCTGACCTGCACTGGCGAGCTTTACATGTGCCTTGGCCAGGAAGACATGGCCGACCTGCGCGCCCCCTTACGCGCCAGCCCGGACGATGCGCAATTGGAACAAGCCATCCACGCCGCCATCGCCCGCAAACCCAAAGGCCATGATTTCGACTATTCGCGGCAGAAGGTGGCGGGTCAGATCAGCAGGCACATGAGCCATACCGGCGGCTGAACCACCGTTCATCAAGCGCAAAAGCGCTTTCTTCACGGCACGAAGAAAGCCTTCTTCAGGCTTGATGAGTGCCCGCTTGCCCGGCTCACGACCAACTCACCGCCACGTCAGCCGCCCGTGAGCCCTGCGTCACCCTGCGGATGTTGGGCATGTCATTGCCGTCGATCCAGGCCTGCGCCTCGGCGGGCGACTTGCCGTAACGCGCCCAGCGCGCCAATAGTCGGCGCTGCAACTCCACCTCAGGCACCTCGATCCAGACCGTCAGGTCGAACAAAGCCGCGGCCTGATGCCATGGCGCCTCGTTCAGCAGCAGGTAATTGCCTTCGACCACCAGCATTCGGTCGGTGCTGGTGACAATATCCGCCCCGGCGCGCGAAATCTCCAGATCGCGGTCAAACAGCGGGATCGCCACCTCATCCTCAACCCGCAACCGGCGCAGCAAATGAAAAAAGCCCGGCGCGTCAAAAGTATCCGGCGCACCTTTGCGGTCGCGCGCGCCCCGCGCCGCCAGCACGGCGTCGTCATAATGAAAGCCGTCCATCGGCACCACCTTGGCCGCTGCCCCAAGCGCCGCCACCAACTCGGCCGCCAGCGTCGATTTGCCCGCCCCCGGCGGTCCGGCAAGGCCGATCAGAAAGCGCCCCTGACCCTCGGCACGTTGGCGGATCAGATCGGCCAGCGCTTGCGTGTTCATGCGGCCTCCAGCGCTTGCGCGTTCATGCGGCCTCGGTCACGCCTTCGGGCAGCCTGGCCCCGGTCATGAAGGCCACGGCATCCGACATGGTGTATTGCTTGGGGTCGATGATGCACAACCGGCGGCCCAGACGGTGGATATGGATCCGGTCGGCCACCTCAAAGACCTGCGGCATGTTGTGGCTGATCAGGATGATCGGGATGCCGCGCGCCCGCACATCGCGGATCAGTTCCAGCACCCGCCGGCTTTCCTTGACGCCCAGCGCCGCCGTCGGCTCGTCCAGAATGACGACCTTCGAGCCAAAGGCCGCCGCCCGTGCCACCGCAACACCCTGACGCTGGCCGCCCGACAGGGTTTCCACCGCCTGATTGATGTTCTGGATCGTCATCAGTCCCAGTTCGCTCAGCTTGTCGCGGGCGAATTTCTCCATCCGCGGCCGGTCCATCTGACGAAACACTGTTCCCATGATGCCGGGCTTGCGCCATTCGCGGCCTAAAAACATGTTGTCGGCAATCGACAGCGCGGGCGACATCGCCAGGTTCTGATAGACCGTCTCGATGCCCTCGGCCCTTGCATCCTGCGGGCCGCGAAAGTTGACGATGCGGCCTTCCAGCTCGATGGTGCCATGGTCGGGGATCAGCGCACCCGAAAGCGCCTTGATCATCGTCGATTTTCCGGCACCGTTGTCGCCGATGACCGCCAAAATCTCGCCCGGCAGCAGTTCGAAATCGCAGCCGCTCATGGCGACGACGGTGCCATAGCGCTTCATCAGGCCGCTGGCCCTGATGATCGGTTGAACCGCCTGCGTCATTGCGTTGCCCTCCGCAGCCATTGATCCAAAGCGACGGCGATGATCACCAGATTGCCCGCCGCGAACATCTGCCAATAATCATCGACCCCCGCCAGCGACAGACCGGTGTTGAACACCCCCACGATCATCGCCCCCAGGACCGAGCCGATGATCGAGCCGCGCCCGCCGAACAGCGAGGTGCCGCCAATCACCACGGCGGTGATCGAGCCCAGGTTGATGCTGTCGAACGACACCGGCGACACCGATCCGACGCGGCCAATCGAAACCCAGGCCGCAAAGCCGCAGATGACGCCCGCCACACAATAGACCGAAATCAGCGTCCGGTTGGTCTTGATCCCCGACAGCATCGCCGCTTCCGGATCATCGCCGATGGCATGGACATGGCGCCCCCAGGCCGTGTGGTTCAGCCCATACCAGATGATCCCCGCCAGCACGATAAGCGAGATCGAGCCATAGGTCAGCTTGGCCCCCCAGATCCGAAACGCCTCGCCAAACCACAGCAGGGCCGGGGCCTGGGCCTCGATATCGACGTTGCGGATCGATTCCGAACCGGAATACCACAGCTTCAGCGCGGTAAAGACTGACAGGGTGCCCAGCGTGACGATGAAGGGCGGCAGCTTCATGAATGCGATCAGCGCCCCGTTGATCCAGCCCATCAATCCGCCGAAAAACATGCCAACGGCGATGGAAACCGCCACCGGATAGCCAAAATTCACCGCCATATTGCCCATGATCAGCGCCGAGACCACCAGAATCGCCCCGACCGACAGATCGATCCCCGCCGTCAGGATGATCAGGGTCTGCGCGATGGCAACGATCCCGGTGACAGTGACCTGCTGCAACACCGTAGACAGTGCACCGGTGCCCAGAAAGCGCGGCTGGATCATGCCGAACACCAGCACGCTCAGAATCAGGATCAGCGCCGGAATTGTGGTCGGATAGTTGCGCAAAAAGGTGCGCACCCGGGCAATCGGTGAATTGTCGTCACGCTCAAAGCTGGCGACCGTCTGGTTGGCCTCGGCAAGTCTGGCCTCGAAATCCGCTCTGTCGCTCATCGCGGTTTGTCCCTTCCCACAGGCGCGCGTCCCGGTCTTTGGGCCGGTCTTTGGGCCGGATACCCAAAGGGCGACTGTAAAGCCGCCCTTTGCTTCGTCAAGCGTTGGTCAGAGCGTGATGAGGAAAAGTGGTTACCGGTTTTCCTCAAAATTCACGCGACCACCAGGAATCGCGATCAGCCCCAGCACAGTTCGGTGCCTTTGGTGCTGTCGATCGACGGCACACCTTCGGCCGGCTGGTCGGTCACTAGGTTCACCCCGGTGTTGAAGAACGACAGACCTTCCGAAACGACCGGCTTGGTGCCGTCCTTGGCGAAAGCGGCGATGGCTTCGATGCCTTTGGACGCCATCAGCAGCGGATATTGCTGCGAGGTGGCACCGATGACGCCCGACTTGACCGAAGCCACCCCCGGACAGCCGCCGTCAACCGAAACGATCAGCACGCCAGCTTCCTTGCCAGCCGCCTTCAGCGCCTGATAGGCACCTTCGGCAGCCGGCTCGTTGATCGTGAAGATCACGTTCATGCCCGGCTCTTTGGCCAGCAGGTTTTCCACCGCAGTCACGCCGCCTTCGGGGTTGGCACCCGACGATTCGTGGCCGATCACGCGGGGATCCGTTTCCGAACCCATGACCTTCAGGTTCGGCACTTCGATGCCGAAGCCGACCAGAAAGCCGGTGTCGCGTTGAACGTCAACCGAGATATTGTCCTTGTTGATGTTCAGCATGCCAATCTTGGCGGTCGCAGCGCCATCACCCAGCGTGGCAGCAGCCCATCTGCCGATCAGCAGGCCCGCCTCGAAGTTGTCGGTCGCAAAGGTCATGTCCTGGGCTTCCGGGTCAGCCAGCTCGGTGTCCAGCGCGATGACCAGAATGCCAGCCGCGCGGGCGTCCTTGAGGGCCGGACCAACCGAATCGTTCGAGGGCGTGATCAGGATACCCTTGGCGCCAGCCGCGACGCAGTTTTCGATGGCTTCGATCTGCGGTGCAGCGTCGCCGTCTTTTACACCGGCATAGGCCTGGAAGTCCAGACCAGCGGCGGTTGCAGCAGCCTCGGCACCCTCTTTCATCTTCACGAAGAAGGGATTGGTGTTGTTCTTGGTGATCAGGCAAGCCAGTTCGGCAGCCGAAGCGGTGCCGGCGACAAACACCAGCGCGGCAGCGCCCAGCAGGGCAGCAGCTTTGAATTTCATGGTAGTCCTCCCAAGGGTGATGGGGATTGTCCCCGTTAGCAAAGGCTTTCGCCCGGGCAAGTTAGCCGTCCAGCGTCGCGCAGAAAAGCTGATTCTTGTCCTTGGGTCAAGTTAAATAAATCACTCTTATTTATTATTGACAGAAGGCCCATTCCTGCCCAGTGTCAAACCAATCTGCGGCTGACAGCGGAGCTTTTCCAACCTGGGGTGTCGTCGAAATGCTGATCGGAATCCCGCCCATCCTGGGGCCAGAGCTGCTCTTTACCCTGCGCTCGATGGGCCATGGTGACGAGATTGCCTTGGTCGATGGCAATTATCCGGCGCAGGACCATGCCCGCCGTCTGGTGCGCGCCGATGGAAATGGCATCCTGCCGCTGCTTGAGGCGATTCTGACCGTCATGCCGCTTGAGGCCGCCTTCCGCGCAGCTCTGAACAACGATGCACGCCAGTCCGGGCCGTTCCATCACGCCGTTGATGCCCTTGTGGCGCGTCTGGCCGTAGGCTTCACCGTCACGCCCTTGGACGGTGCCGCGCTCTATCCGCGCATCAAGGCCGCCCATACCATCGTCGCCACCTCTGAGCCCGCACTTTTCGCCAATGTCATCCTGCGCAAGGGTGTGGTCATCCCGCCCGGCAACAGTTGATGACCGACCCTCAGCCCGACAAGACACCAAATGATGCCGCCGCTCTGCGCGGCTCCAACCAGTCCGCCATGCGCGACTACAACGAACGGCTGGTTCTGTCGCTGGTGCGCCAGTTCGGCGCGCTGGCCAAATCCGACATCGCCCGCATGACCGGGCTTTCGGCGCAAACCGTCTCGGTGATCATGCGCGCGCTGGAACAGGACGGAATGTTGCAACGCGGTCAGCCTTTGCGCGGCCGCATTGGCCAGCCCTCGGTGCCGATGTCGCTGCATCCCGACGGCGCCTATTTTCTCGGCCTCAAGATCGGCCGGCGCTCGGCTGATCTGGTGCTGGTCGATTTTCTCGGTCAGATCCGCGCCTCCCATCGCCGGATCTACCGCTATCCGACCCCCAGCGCCGTCGTGGCCTTCGTGGCCGAGACGCTGCCCGGCCTGACGGCCACCATTGCGCCGTCGCAGCACGGTCGGATCAGCGGCATGGGGGTCGCCATGCCCTTTCAGTTGTGGAACTGGGTGCAGGCCCTTGGTGCGCCGCAATCCGCGATGGACGCCTGGCGCGAACGAGACATACAGGGCGAACTGGCCGCGATCTGCGGCCTGCCGGTCTATGTTCAGAACGACGCCACCGCCGCCTGCGGTGCCGAACTGGTCTTCGGCACCGGCGAGCGGCCCAAGGATTTTCTCTATTTCTACTTCGGCACCTTCATCGGCGGCGGTCTGGTGTTGAATGGCCAGTTGTTTCTCGGCCGCACCGGCAATGCCGCCGGCGTCGGCCCGATGCCGGTGCCCGGCCCCGATGGCCGGACCGGACGGCTGTTCGACAGCGCCTCGCTGGCGGTTCTGGCCGCGATGATGGCGGCCGCTGGCGAGCCGTCCGATCATATCTGGGAGCGCCCCGACCAGTGGCAGGTCTCGGACAGGGTCCTGTCGTCATGGCTTGAGCTGACCGCCGAGGGCCTGGCCCACGCCATTCTGGCCGCCGCCGCCCTGTTGGAGCTGGAGGCCGTGCTGATCGACGGCTCGATGCCCGCCGCCATCCGCGCGCAAGTGGTCCGCCGCACCGATGCGGCGCTGTCCCGGCTCGATCTGTCGGGCATCGCCAAACCGCAGATCCGCGAAGGCACCGTCGGGCCACAGGCCCGCTCGCTCGGCGCCGCCGCCATCCCGCTTTCGCAACGCTACCTCATCGACCAGAACGCCACCCGCGCCGTATAACCGCCCGCGCCGTATAATCGGTAGGGTTGGGTGATTTCACGCATCACCCCCTTGCGAACCATTCGCAACGTCCTTTCCCATTCATTAACGGAAACCGGCAACTCATTGCGAACACACATATAAACACGATGTCACATTCTGCGACATCGCAGCTAAACACGATGTCACATTCTGCGACATCTCCGGGACATCCGCCCGGTTCCCGCTCTTTTTCCGCATCCGACAGCTTCCCTTCCCGCCGCCTTTTCGCTACGCCTGTGCCATGACAACGATCCTTGACCGCATCAAAGCCTACAAACTGGATGAGGTGGCCGCCCGCAAGGCCGCCCGCCCCCTCGCCACGGTTGCAGATGAAGCACTGCGCGCCCCCGCCCCGCGCGGCTTTGCCCGCGCCCTGTCCGATGCCTGCGTAACCGGCTATGGCCTGATCGCCGAGATCAAGAAGGCCAGCCCCTCGCGCGGCTTGATCCGCCCCGATTTCGACCCGCCCGCCCTCGCCCGCGCCTATCAGGCCGGCGGCGCCACCTGCCTGTCCGTGCTGACCGATACACCGTCGTTTCAGGGCGCGGATGACCACCTGACCCAGGCCCATCAGGCCACCCGCCTGCCCTGCCTGCGCAAGGATTTCCTCTATGACACCTATCAGGTCGTCGAGTCCCGCGCCCTGCACGCCGATAGCATCCTGATCATCATGGCCGCGGTCTCCGACGCCCAGGCTGCCGAACTTGAGGCAGCGGCGAGCCAATACGGCATGGACGCAATGATCGAGGTGCATGACCGCGCCGAACTGGACCGCGCCACCCTCTTGAAATCGCCGCTGATCGGCATCAACAACCGCAACCTGCATTCGTTTGAAGTGACGCTCGACACCACCCGCGACCTCGCCCGCCATGTGCCGGAAGGCCGCCTGATCGTGTCGGAAAGCGGGCTTTTCACCCCTGCCGACCTTGCCGAACTGGCCCGCTACGGCGCGCGCTGCTTCCTGATCGGTGAAAGCCTGATGCGGCAGGACGACGTCGCCGCCGCCACTCGCGCCATCCTTGCCAAGCCCCTGACATCGCAAGGTGGCACATGAGCCTCACCCACTTCGACGCAGGCGGCAACGCCCATATGGTCGATGTCTCGGACAAACCCACGACCGCCCGCGTAGCCGTAGCCGAAGGCCAGGTCCGCATGTTGCCCGCAACCCTTGCGCTGATCACGCAAGGCCGCGCCAAGAAGGGCGACGTCCTTGGCGTCGCCCGCCTCGCCGGCATCATGGCCGCCAAACGCACCGCCGAGCTGATCCCGCTGTGCCACAACCTCGCCCTGACCCGCGTCACCCTTGATCTTGTCGCCGACCCCGCCCTGCCCGGCGTCCGCATCACCGCCACCGTCAAGACCTCGGGCCAGACCGGCGTCGAGATGGAGGCGCTGACCGCCGTATCCGTCGCCTGCCTGACCGTCTATGACATGCTGAAAGCCGCCGAGAAAAGCATGCAGATCGACGGCATCCGCCTGCTGTTGAAAGACGGCGGCAAGTCCGGGCTGTATGAGGCCCCGTGATGCTGACCGTTGAACAGGCGCTTGCCCGCTGCTTGGCCCTCGCCACCACCCTACCCAGCGAGGCCGTCGCCCTGCGCCATGCCCATGGCCGCATGATGCCCGGCCCGGCCACCGCCCTACGCGACCAACCGCCCTTCGCCGCCTCGGCGATGGATGGCTACGCCATCGCGGGCGACGCCGCCCCAGGCAGCAGTTTTGCGGTTATAGGCGAGGCAGGCGCCGGCCACGCCTTTGCCGGCATGATCACCGCCGGTCAGGCGATCCGCATCTTCACCGGTGCCCCCCTCCCCAACGGTGCCACAAGTGTCATCATCCAGGAAGACATCACCCGCTGCGAAACCGGCACCGGCACCAGCATCACCGTCAATCCCGGCGCCAATGCCAACACCAATATCCGCGCCGCGGGCCAGGATTTCCGCGCCGGCGACACCCTCCCGCCCCGCCGCCTGTCGGCCAACGACCTTGCCCTGCTGGCCGCCATGAACCTGCCCCAAGTCACCGTCACCCGCCGCCCCATCGTCGCCCTCATCGCCACCGGCGACGAGTTGGTGATGCCGGGCGAGGTGCCCTCCCCCTCGCAAATCATCGCCTCCAACATCTTTGCCCTTGCCGCCCTGATTGAGGCCGAAGGCGGGGTCGCCCGCGTCCTGCCGATCGCCCGCGACAGCCGCGACGCCCTGCGCGCCGTGCTGAGCATGGCGCTGGACGCCGATCTGATCGTCACCATCGGCGGCGCCTCGGTCGGTGACCATGACCTTGTCGCAGCTGTCGCTGAAGAAATGGGCATGGAACGCGCCTTCTGGAGCATCGCCATGCGGCCCGGAAAACCCCTGATGGCGGGCCGCTTGCAGGGCAAAGCCCTGCTCGGCCTGCCCGGCAATCCGGTTTCCGCCATCGTGTGTTGCCATCTTTTCGTGCTGCCCATGGTCCGCGCCATGCAAGCCCGCCCCGATGTGGCCCCGCAACCCCGCCGGGCCCGCCTCGGGGCCGCCGTTGACGCCAACGGACCGCGCGCCCATTACATGCGCGCCCGCCTGACCGAGGGACCGGATCTTCCCCTTGTCACCGCCTTTGCCGCCCAGGACTCGGCCTTGCTGCGGATCCTGGCAGAGGCCAACGCCCTCATGATCCGCCCGCTCCACGATCCGGCCCGCGCCGTGGGCGAATTGGTCACATATCTGCCGCTGTGAAGCGCGCAGGCGTCAAACAGCTTGACACAAACCGGGAACGCGGGCAGAACATTACATTACCGCTTGACCGCTTTGGTTGATTGGTGCGCATAGGGGTGACAGGATGCTGACACGCAAGCAACTGGAATTGCTCGACTTCATTCGGCAACGTGTGGCGGCCGATGGCGTGCCGCCGTCATTTGATGAAATGAAGGATGCGCTTGAGCTGAAATCCAAGTCCGGCATCCACCGTCTGATCACCGCTTTGGAAGAGCGTGGCTTCATCCGCCGTCTGGCCCACCGGGCGCGGGCGCTGGAGATTCTGAAGCTGCCCGAAGCCATGGAAAAACCCGGCTTCCAGCCAAAGGTGCCCGGCTTCCAGCCAAAGGTAATCCCGGGCGACCGGCCGGCAGCCGCGCCGCGCCGCCCCGCCGCCGCCATGGATGTCGAACCGGTCGATGCCAGAGAGATTCCCATGATGGGCCGCATCGCCGCCGGCGTCCCGATCGATGCGATCTCCCACGTCACGCACCATGTCGCCGTGCCGGGCTCGCTGATGTCCGGCAGCGGCTCGCATTACGCGCTTGAGGTCAAGGGCGACAGCATGATCGAGGCCGGGATCAACGAGGGCGACATCGTGGTGATCCGCGAACAGCAGACCGCCGAAAATGGCGATATCGTCGTCGCCTTGGTCGAGGATGCCGAGGCCACCCTGAAACGCTTTCGCCGCCGCGGCAGCATGATCGCCCTTGAGGCCGCCAACCCGGCCTATGAAACCCGGGTTTACCCTGATCACATGATCAAGGTTCAGGGCAGGCTGGTCGGGCTGATCCGCAGCTATTGAAGCGGGATGGGGTTTGAACGCCAGACAAATCACCCTCCGGCAAAAGGTCTGATCGCGCGGATTTCGGCAAGGTAGGCGGCAGGTCGTTACCGCAGGTCAGGGAAGATTGAGATCACCTCGCCACCATCCCGGTTCCCTCGCCACCGCACAGCATAGACAAAGCCAGAGCGTCCATGGACCATTTGCGTAACCATGATGAAGCGCTCATCCCCCATGGCCATGATCAGGTTATAATCCAGCGATCGCTCCGGCGGACTGCGCCCATCCGGCAGCGACAGGCGGCATCGCCAAGCATCCTTGCAAGTGATTTCGCCTTCAGAAAATGACATGAAGGTGCGAGCCCATTTCTCACCCATCAACCCCATTTGTCCGACATGCTTCATGACCCCCCGGATCATACCCGGATCTATCCGGTCGACTGCCGCGGCCGGGGTCACCTGCGCGCTTGGATCAGCCTGCAAAACAGTCCAACACTCCACCCTGATCGATTGGATAATCGTAGAGGTTTGGCGCGTGGGGTCGCGACCGTGCTCTTTCCCAGGTGGAATTGCAATCAAATCCCGACAATTATCGACATCGTGGACAAACAGCTGCATGTCGGACGCGATCTGGACCAACACCTCCGACATGAAATTTCTGTCCAGGAATTTATCGCCATCGGCAGCCCGAAAGTGGGGCCCGAGCCGAACGCTTGCCGTTTCCGCAGCGGCCACAGAGGCGATCAGACCTAAAACCAAAACCAGGATCGGTAGGTTAGTTCTCCACATCTGCCGCTTCCATGAAAAGGTCGAAGACATATTGTTTCCTTGCATCGCCGATGTCTGCCCTTTCAGACTCCAAGGCAGGTAGGATGCGTGATTTCACCCACCATCCTCTGATGCGAACGATTCGCAACGTCCTTTCCGCTAGGTAATGAAAACACCTATCATATTGACATATAACGATAAAACACGATGCCGCATTCTGCGGCATCACGCGACACGGCTCGAAAACTGACCATTTCCCCCTAATCCTGCCTGGCCAGTTTCTGATCGGACCCAGACAAAAGCACGCTCTCGGCCACCGGCCGCCGGCCCAGCCAAATCCGCTGCGCGGCCCTGACCGGCACCAACCGCAGCCCGCCCGCCTCGGGGCGCAGTTCAAGGGCACCTGAGCGGTCCAGAACCCTGCGGTCGATCACGAAACACCCCGCCACCTTGGGGGCCGGGCCAAGTTGGGAGGGCACGATCACCAGATCGGCCCGCGCACAGGCCGCAGCTAACTGATCAAGTGCGGCTTTGCCCGACAGAACCTCACCCCTCACCCCGCCGATCACGAAGGCCCGCGCGCCCTTCGGCCCCGAAAAGCCCGCACGCAGCGCCGCCTCCGCTGGCAAAGCCAGATCGCCGTCATCCTCCAGCCAGCTTTTCGCGCTGAACCCTGCCCCCGTGGGCCACGACAGCGCCCGCCCCTCTGGGCCGAGCAGTCCGACCAGAACACCATCAGAACTGACCAGCCCCACCGGCCGCTCAGTCATCAGCCAAAGTGCGGCGGCAAACAGCACCGGCACCAGCCCCGCCACTCTGCCACGCCCGGCCCACAACACGACCCAAAGCGACCCGAGGGCGATCAGCGGCACCACCCAGGGGCCGGGTGAAGGAATCGGCGTCACAGCGCCGTCCAGTCCGGCAATCCAATGGGCGACGAACAGGATCCAGCGCGCGCAGGCATCCATCACCCACAGCGCCGGCCAGGCCAGACCAAAGGGCGCCAGCAGCGCCGCCACCGCCCCCGCCCCCATCAAGAGGCTCATCACCGGCACGGTCATCAGGTTGGCCAGCAGGCCATAATCGGTGAACCGGTTGAAGGTCGCCGCCGCAAAGGGCGCCGTCGCAAGGCCGGCCAAGAGCGAGGTCAGCACCAGCATCAGGGGCAGCACCGTCCATCCCGGCAGCCGCGCCTTCAGCCAGCTTAGCGACGGCGCAAATCCCGCGATCAGCGCGATCGTCGCGGCAAAGGACATCTGGAACCCCGGCGCGGTCAGGCTTTCGGGCTGAACCAGCAGCAGGACCAGCGCCGACAGCGCCACCGACCGAAAGCTCAGCGCGCGGCGGTCGAACAGCACCGCTCCCAGCATGACCGACACCATCAGAAAGGCCCGCGTCGTGGCCACATTGGCGCCCGATAGCAAAAGGTAGAACAGCGCCACGCCAAAGGCCACCACCGCCGCCAGCTTCTTGCTGTTGACCCGCAACGCCAGCGGCGGCACCATGGCAATGCCGTAGCGGGTGATGGCAAAGACGAACCCGGTCAGGAACGCCATGTTCATGCCCGAAATCGCCAGCAGATGCGCCAGCGACGACAGCCGCAGATCAGAGGTCACCGCCGCCGAGATGTTGGCCCGATCCCCCGTCATTACCCCCGAGGCAAAGGCGCCGCTGTCTCCGGGCACCGCCCGCTGGATCGCGTCTGACAGCCGATTGCGCAGCCGGTTGATCGCCTCGGCCCCACCCACCGGGGGTTGCCACAGCACGACCGGGCTGCTGGTATAACCCACCGCCCCCAGCTGGTTGAAATAGGCCATGCGACGAAAGTCAAAGCCTGCGGGCTCGGTCGGCCCTTCGGGTGCGGCCAGCCGGGCGGTGACAAGCACGGTCTGGCCCGGCTCATAAGGCAGATCCGGTGGCGGGCCATGCAGTGACACCCGCACCCTGCGCGGGGTCCGTGCCGCCGGGTAATCCGACAGCACCACCTCATCCAGCGTCAAGCGCAGCGCATCGGACTGCGAGCGGTCGATGTCGATGATCCGGCCCTGCACTGGCCCGTAATAAGGATACTCCAGCATCGGCGCCTGCACCAGATGGGCGCGCAGGCCGATCGACAGCACGCCAAGGCTCATGCAGGCCAGCGCCACCGCCAAGGGCTGCAATAGCTCAGGACCACGGCGCCACAGCGCCAGTGTCCCCAGACCCAGCGCTGCCGTCACCGCATAATGAACCGGCCCAGGCTCAAACCCCAGCGTGAACCACAACCCGATCCCCAGAGCCACAAAGACCGGGACAAAGGGAAAAAGCTGCCCCCGCGCCGCCTGCAGGGCAATCAGGGGCAGCAGAGCCGCGTGCCTTATCCAAGCCGCCGCCCCACCCGTCGGCCAAGCCGTCGCCCCACCCGTCGGCCAACCCGCCACCCAAGCCGCCACCCAAGCCGCCACCTTGTCTTGCTCCCTGCGATTGCCTAAAGCTTTCCCGATCCTACGCCAATCATGGTTTCCCAAAGGTTAACGTTTATGTGCCCCCAGATCGTCTGCCCCCAGATCGTCACCCGTTTCGCCCCTTCGCCGACCGGGTATCTGCACATCGGCGGCGGGCGGACCGCCTTGTTCAACTGGCTTTACGCGCGCGGACGCGCAGGCAAGTTCCTCTTGCGGATCGAGGATACCGACCGCGAACGTTCCACCCCCGAGGCGACCGAGGCGATAATCCGCGGCCTGACCTGGCTTGGGCTGGACTGGGATGGCGAGGTGGCCAGCCAGTTCGCCCGCCGCGACCGCCACGCCGAGGTGGCCCACCTGATGGTGGAACGCGGCACCGCCTACAAATGCTTTGCCACTCAGGTTGAGATCGCCGCCTTCCGTGCTGAGGCTGCGGCCCGCGGTTCCTATGCCGTGTTCCAAAGCCCGTGGCGCGACGCCGATCCCGCGACCCATCCCGACGCCCCCCCCGACGCCCCCTATGTCATCCGGATGCGCGCCCCGCGCGAGGGTGAAACCGTGATCGAGGATCGGGTGCAGGGCACAGTGCGATTCCGCCACGATCAATTGGACGATATGATTTGTTTACGCTCCGATGCTACGCCGACCTATATGCTGGCCGTTGTCGTGGATGACCATGACACGGGTGTCACCCATATCATTCGCGGGGATGACCATCTGAACAACGCCGCCCGTCACAAGATGATCTATGACGCCATGGGCTGGGACTTGCCGATCTGGGCGCATATTCCGCTGATCCACGGGCCGGATGGCAAGAAGCTGTCCAAGCGCCATGGCGCGCTTGGGGTTGAGGACTATCAGGCCATGGGCTATCCGGCCGCTGGAATGCGCAATTACCTGACCCGGCTGGGCTGGGCGCATCTGGACGCCGAGATTTTCACCACGGATCAGGCGTTGAAGATGTTCGATCTTTCCGGCATCGGGCGGGCTGCGGCGCGGCTGGATTTCAATAAGCTGGAAAACACCTGTGGCCATCACATCGCCATGGCCGAGGATGCTGCACTGCTGCATGAAATCAAGGGTTTTATGGCGGTGTCAGGCCGCCCGGCCCTGACTGAAACCCAAAGTGAACTCTTGCTGAAAGCGATGTATTGCGTCAAGGACCGCGCGAAGACATTCGCGAAACTGCTTGAAAAAGCTCACTTTGCTTTGACATCCCGTCCCATCGCGCCAGAGCCTGCCGCCACTGGGCTTCTTGATGCGGTATCCCGTGGAATACTGAAATCATTGACGCTGCACCTGCAAAATGCTTCTTGGTCCAGGACCGATCTGGAGCAGATTCTCAACGCGGCTGCGGCCGAGGCGGGCATTGGTTTTGGCAAATTGGCCCAGAATGTCAGGGCCGCCCTTGCCGGAAGGACCGCGACACCCAGCATCTATGACATGATGCTGGTCATCGGGCGCAAAGAAACCATTGCCCGGCTGCAAGATGCCAGCCAATAGCCGAAACCGCCATAGCCCTTGGCCGGGCAATCCAACCGAGGATACCAGGATGACCGCTCCGACCAAGACCGCCAAGCTGAGCCTGAATGATCGGATCTATGAGCTGCCCGTGCTGTCGCCCACCATCGGGCCCGACGTCTTGGACATCCGCAAGCTCTATGATCAGGCTGATGTGTTCACCTTCGACCCCGGCTTCACCTCGACCGCCGCTTGCGAAAGCGCCATCACCTTTATCGACGGTGACAAGGGCGAACTTCTGCACCGCGGTTATCCGATCGAACAACTGGCCGCCAAATCCTCCTATCTGGAACTGTGCTACCTGCTGCTTTACGCTGAATTGCCAACCGCCGCACAACTCGGCGATTTCCAAAGCCGGGTGTCGCGTCACACCATGGTGCACGAACAGATGCACAACTTCTTTCGCGGTTTCCGCCGCGACGCCCATCCGATGGCAACCATGGTCGGCGTCGTCGGTGCCATGTCGGCCTTTTACCATGACAGCCTCGACATCAACGACCCCTGGCAGCGTGAGGTCGCCTCGATCCGCATGATCGCCAAACTGCCGACAATTGCCGCCATGGCCTATAAATATTCCATCGGCCAGCCCTTCGTTTACCCGAAGAACGCGCTCGGTCACTCGGGCAACTTCCTGCACATGTGCTTTGCCGTGCCGACCGAGGATTATGTGGTGAACCCGGTTCTCGCCAAGGCGCTGGACCGCATCATGATGCTGCACGCCGATCACGAACAGAACGCCTCGACCTCGACCGTGCGTCTGGCGGGCTCATCAGGTGCCAATCCGTTTGCCTGCATCGCGGCCGGCATTGCTTGCCTGTGGGGTCCTGCCCATGGTGGTGCGAACCAGGCCTGTCTTGAGATGCTGCGCGAGATCGGCACCGTTGAGCGCATCCCCGAGTATATCGCCAAGGCCAAGGACAAGACCTCGGGCTTTCGGCTGATGGGCTTTGGCCACCGGGTCTACAAGAACTTCGACCCGCGGGCGACGGTGCTGAAGGAAACGGCGGATGAGGTGCTGGAGCTTCTGGGCATTCACAACAACCCGACGCTGCAAGTGGCCAAGGAGCTGGAGCGGATCGCGTTGCAGGACGAGTATTTCATCGCCAAAAAGCTGTATCCGAATGTCGATTTCTATTCGGGCATCCTTCTGGATGCGATGGGTTTCCCGACCTCGATGTTCACGCCGATCTTCGCGATTTCGCGCTCCGTCGGCTGGATCGCCCAGTGGAAAGAGATGATCGCCGAGCAAAATCACAAGATTGGCCGCCCGCGTCAGTTGTATGTCGGAGCACCCAAGCGCGACTATCTGGACCTCGCCAAACGCTAGCGCGGGATGAGGACAGATCGAACCTGGCTGCCCTCGTCAGCCCGAGCCAAATTCCTTCGAAGGAATTTGGCCCTGTGCCCGACGTCCCATTGCAACGCTTCCGGCAAACCCCATCACGCCCTAGCTCGAGCAGGATGAGAAAAAGTGGTTAGCGGTTTTCCTCATCACGCGACCACCAACGAACGAGATCAGGATGATGTCTTCGATCAAACATCGTCCTGATCCAGGTCGGCTCCCAGCCCATTGCGGCCCGACAGGCTGCATGTTAGCAGCCTGATGTCCTTTGGGTGGCCTGCCCGGACTCAAGCTGGCTGGTGACGCATGCGACGATTGTTCCTGCATATCGGGTCCCACAAGACCGGCACCACGGCGTTGCAGCAAAGCCTGCACCAGAACCGCGTGGTGCTGGAGGCTTGTGGTGCTGCCTATGTCTCGGCGCTGCCGGCGGTGCATCTGCATCCCTATCTGGGCCCCTGCCCATCGGCTGCGCTGCTGCCCGACGGCTTCATGGTGCTGGACCCCGACGGCCTTGCCGACCGCCTGGCGAGCAGCGATCAGGATATCGTCATTGCCAGTTCCGAAAACTTCTCGTTCTTCTTCCACCAGCCGCAGATCGCGGCGCTGCATCAGGCGCTGCGCCCGCAGTTCGCTGACATCCGCATCCAGTGCTATCTGCGCCGTCAGGACCGCCATGCCATCTCCCATCATCAAGAGGGGGCCAAGCCGCATCGCCAGGCCGAGGGCGCGTTGTGGGGGCACGCAGCCAACGCCCTGCCCGACCGCAGCGAGGCGCAGGAGCTTTACCTTGACTATGACCGCCGTCTGGCACTGTGGGCCGAAGTCTTTGGCGCGGACAAGCTGGACATAAGGGTCTATGACCGCGCCCTGTTGCAGGATGGCGATATCTTTGCCGATTTTCTGGCGCTGATCGGCCTGAACATCGGGGGGCTGAACTCGGTCGGGGACCGGAATATTTCGCTGGGGGCGGCGCAGACCAAGGCCGGGCATCTGATGAACGCGCTGGGCATCATGCCCCGCATGATGGACGCCATCCTGGCCCGGATCGCCAATGAGGGGCGGCTTTTGCCGTCGCAGGCTGAAGCGCGTGCCTGGCTGGAGCATTACCGGGCCAGCAACCGCCGCCTGAATGCAAGGTTCGCAATCTCGGACCTGCCTGACCTGTTCAATGATGATTTCGACGATTACCCCGCCGCCCCGCAAAGTGAGTGGACCGAGTCCGGCGCGACCGAGGCGCTGCGGGCAGCACTGGCCCAGTTGACCGATGTCCTGCCCGCCGCCCGGTCGACGTTGAGTGCCGACGACCTGCGCCACGCCGCCCTTGCCCTGCAGGTCAGATCCCCCGATGTGGCGCTGCGGCTGATCAGCGCCGCCCATGAGCTGCGTCCGCTCGGCCAGGCGATCCTTAAGCTGAAGGCCGAGCTGGAGCGCAGGCTGGATCAGTAATCTACCCGTCGTCGCGAGATGTCGCGGAACGCGATATCGTGTCTTTAATTGTGTTAACAATGACTTATCGGTATTAGATTGCAAAGAATTATAGGTTTTCGGCAATGTCACATCTGGCGGGCGAAGCCGGACCGCCAGCGCCGCACCTTGGTCACCCCGGCCAGCGATGGATGCAGGCGTTCGGAAATGTCCTGCATCATCAGGCGCTTGCGGCGGATGAGGAAGAATCTTCCCCACGACCGGAAGGTGCCGACCATCGGCGCGTTGACATCGCAGGCGTAGCGGTCGCGCCAGCCTGCGGGCAGGGCCAGCCCGACCGCCCCGGCCCGTTCCAGCATCCAGACCAAGGGAATGTTGGACAAGGGCCGCGCCGCAGCCAAGTCGCCGATCTGGCCGCCGATATCGCCATGGGCGCCGCGGAACCAGACCTGTTCGATGTTGCCCTCCCACCCCGGCGGGCAATCCCACAGGACCGGGGCAAAGGCGTTGCGCGTCTCATGCAGGGCAAGGGCGTGAAAGCCGTGGCGGATGGTGCCGCCAAGGTGGTGGCTGTGAAAACTGGTCTTGTCCTTGAAGATCAGCCCCAACAGCGGCCATTTGATGCCCAGCGATTTCACCGTATCAAAGACGCCCACCATCTCGACCGGGGCCTCGCCATGGCAGAAGCGATGGGCAAAGGCCAGGCTGGCGATGCTGCCGGGATCGCTTTGATAGTGGCGATAGCACAGCGTCACCCCGCGTTCGGTGGCATGGTCGCGCTTGAGCAGCCCGACCCGGTCGATCATCCCGGCCAGCGAGCGCACCGCATAGGCGCCGCGCGAATAGCCGATCAGGAAGATGCGGTCGCCGGGGCGATAGTGACTGGCCAGCCAGCCATAGGCCCGGCGGATCAGGTGGTCGAAGCCATGGCCCTGAATGATCAACCAGCCATGGCGCCAGCCTTCCCATTGCAGACCCGGTTCGTAATAGACATTGCGGTCAGCCCGCGCGCCACCCTCGGTCAACAGCCGGAAGATCAGGCCGATATTGGTTTCCCGCCCCGGATCAAGCGAGGAAAAGGTGCCATCCAGCAGGATGATGTGATCAACCACGCCGCGCGCGCGCCCGGCCGGGACGGCGGTTTCGGTGGTGGCTGCGGGGTGACCGCGCCACCAGTGGCGAAAGCGATCGACAAAGGCCAAGGCAGGCTCCGGGTCATCAGGTCATTGAATGCCTACTTGTCGAATATCAGGTTAATACGGCAAAATCTGTGGCGCTGGTGGAAAAAACCATCCCTCGCCCGGATTTCTTCGGACGGGGGTGAAAGTCAATGCAAAAACCGGTCAGAGCGCCAGCGACAGCACCGTGCAGCGCCCCAGATCGCCGTAACCGTTGAAGCGGCTGTTGGTGACGGTGGAATAGGCGCCCATGCCATGAAACACCACGAAATCCCCCTCGGCGATGTCGTCGGGCAAGGGCACGTCGCCCGGCAGACGGTCAACCGAATCGCAGGTCGGGCCAAAGACGATTCTACCGTGGATGGCACCTTTGCGGCGCTGGCCCTCGGCGTCCAGCACCTCGATGCGGTCGATGATGCCGATCTGGCTGAATTCGAACAGCGTGCCATAGATGCCATCGTTCAGAAAGACATGGGCATGGTCGCGGTAGGCCTTGACCCGTGCCGCCACGGCGAAGGCGTCACCGCACAACCCGCGGCCCGGCTCGCAGACCAAAGCCGGACGCTCCGCGCCGAAACTTGCGCTGGCAACTTGGTCGATCGTGGCAAAGATCGCCTCAAGCTCGGGCAGGACACCGAGGGCGCGGTGGTTGGGGAAACCGCCGCCGACGTTCAGCCGGGCAATCTTGACCGCAGCCTTGCGGGCAATCACCGCCGCCTCGCGGATATAGCTGGCCCAGGCCTCAGGGTCGGTGCATTGCGTGCCGGGATGGAAGGTGATCGAGGGCACAAAGCCCGCCTTGGCCACGGTTTGCAACAGGCCGACCGCCACCTCAGCCGTGGCGCCGAACTTGGCACCAAAGTTATAGGCCGCCCCCGACACCGGCAGCTTGAAGCGCACCGAAATCTCGACGCCTGACGCCGGCACCAGTTCGACCAGCTTGGCCAGTTCCGAGGCGCTGTCAACCGACCAGGCTTTCACCCCACGCGCCACCGCATAGCTGATCTCGGCCCGTGAACGCACCGGGTTGTTGTAGTGGATGGCCGCATCGGGGGCGAGGCGGCGGATCAGGTCAATCTCGAAGCCGCTGGCGCAGTCAAAGCCGCGCACACCGGCGGCAAGCAGATTGTCCACCACTTCCTCACCGGGATTGGCCTTGACCGCATAGGTCACCAGACCCGGAAAACCATCCAGAAAGCGCCGTGCCATGGCCTGCAACACCGGCGGCGCAAAGAACAGCACCGGGTTTTCCGGCTGCTGGTTGCGCAGAAATTCGGTCGGGTTGGTCCATATGGTTTTGGACAGTCCCATCGGCATGATCCTTTCTGCCAAAAAGATGCAAGTCCCCCCGTTGCCCCAGAATGACTGGATAAGCGGGAATGACTGGTTAAGCAGTCCGGGCACCTGCAAGGTTTTTCCAACCAGGCCAGGTGCGGATGAGCCGCCCTTTTCCTGCAACGAGTTTGCCGCATATGCGCTACATCTTCATCGAACAAAACACTATAAATGCCGGAATCTTTCGTTATATTGACGAGAAAGGAAGGCAATCTGTATGGATGACCTCGACCGCAACATTCTGGCCCAGCTGGGGGCCGATGCCCGTATGTCGGTGGCAACTTTGGCCCGGCGACTGAAGGTTGCGCGCTCGACCATCCAGGCCCGGTTGGAGCGGTTGGAGACCAGTGGCGTCATCGCGGGCTATACCCTGAAGCTGGGCGAAGAGGCCCGTCAGGGCCGGTTGCGCGCCTCGGTTCTCTTGACCATCGAGCCGCGCGCCCAGGCTGCCATCCTGGCACGGCTGAAGTTGATTGCCGAGGTCGAGCGCGTCTTTACCACCTCGGGGCGCTTTGATTTGCTGATGCAGCTTGCCGCCCCCAGTACCCAGGTGCTGGATCAGGTGCTGGACCAGATCGGCGCGCTGAGCGGGGTGAAGTCGTCGGAAAGCCTGATCCATTTGTCCACCAGGATTGACCGGGCAGTCTGAGCAAATCGCAAACGAAAGCATGGGCTTTCGACCAGCGATATTGCCACCGCACCAAGCTTTTATTCTGCCAATCCCGGCTGGCTCTGGTCGGCCCGGCCTGACAGCCCAAACCGTCGCCACAGCCCACCACCCCTCATTAGCACGATTGACACAAGGGCAGGTCACTCCTAGCCTTGCCCGGCCACGATCGAGCGTGGGATCAGCAGGTGCAGTCATGCTATTTGTCTTACGTCAGATTGCCCTTGTGGCGGTCCTACTTCTGCCAAGCATCGGCCTTCCTGCCCATGCTATGACCAAAGCTGCGCTGGACGCCGAACTGGCCCCATATGTGACCGACGCAGCCCAGCGCGATTTTCTGGCAACCGAGGCAGCGGCGGCGGGGGTCAGTGAATTTCATTTCATTGGATCGGCGGCGCTGCAGGCGGAATGCCCGGGCGGCGAATATGGCTGTTCCACCTTCAACTCCGGCTCGCGGCGCGGCGATGTCTACCTGAATGTCGAGGTTGCAGGCGGCACCGGCGTTACCAACATCACCCACGAGGTGTCTCATATCGCCGCGTTCCGAAAGGGCTGCGACGTGCATGGCGATGTCTGGCTGGAATATCTGATGGGAATGGCCCAAAGATATGAGGCGCAGTTTCCCGGCAAGAAATGGGGCAAGTCCGCGCCCACTGCCAGCGTGCAGGCGAAATACGCGCGGTATGCAGGGGAGCGGGGCAGTTGCCGGACGGCGAACACGCCGGATCTGCATATGAAAGTCAGCCGTGTGGTGCTGAACGTTCCCAAAGCGATGACGGACCAACTGGCGGGAGCGGTCGAAGTGTCGATTGTATCCGTCGATCACGCGAAATCCACGATGCGCGATGTTTTGAAGCGAAAGATGACAGTGATCGCGCCGGGTGTCTTTGCCCTTGATTTAAACACGAAAAGTCTGAAACGGGCAGTTCAGAAAGGCAATCTGCTGTGCGTCAACGTGAACCCGCCCTACTATGTGTTCAACGGTGCGGATGGCGGGGAGCCGTCGGGCCTATGCTATCAAACCGGTGGCACGCTCTCTGAAGGCCCGTATTTTTGGATGTATCCGTTGTCTGCAGACGGGGTGCTGACGTTCAAATATGCAGATATCCGTCACCTTTAGACTGTTGCGTTCGCCAGACCCCAGTCTTGGCTCAACCCAGACCCCTTGGGAATTTCCTTCCTCTTTTCTATACCAGCCATTTGGCGCTATACACCACACGGACCAATGCAGGAATGCCCGTGATGCCGATGGAAAAGACCTTCAACCCGAGCGAAGCCGAAGCCCGCATCTCCGCGCTGTGGATCTCGCGCAAGGTTGGTGCCGCCGGGGCCAATGCCAAACCCGGCGCTGAAGCCTTCTGCATCATGATTCCGCCGCCCAATGTGACGGGCTCGCTGCACATGGGCCATGCCTTCAACCACACTCTGCAAGACATCCTGATCCGCTGGCACCGGATGCGCGGCTTTGATGTGCTGTGGCAGGTCGGCACCGATCATGCCGGGATCGCGACGCAAATGGTGGTGGAACGCGAACTGGCCAGGCAGGGCAACGCCTCGCGCCGCGACATCGGGCGCGCGGCGTTTCTGGCCAAGGTCTGGGCGTGGAAAGAGCAATCCGGCGGCACCATCATCAACCAGTTGCAGCGTCTGGGTGCCAGTTGCGACTGGGACCGCGAAGCCTTTACCATGTCGGGCAGTTTTGCGGGCGCGGTCACCAAGGTCTTTGTCGATATGTATGGCAAGGGCCTGATCTATCGCGGCAAACGTCTGGTCAACTGGGACCCGCATTTCGAGACCGCTATTTCCGATCTGGAGGTCGAGAATACCGAAGTCGCCGGCCACATGTGGCATTTCAAATACCGCCTGGCGGGCGGGAAAACCTATGAATACATTGAAAAAGACGCCAAGGGCAGCGTGACCCTGCGCGAAACCCGCGACTATATCTCGATCGCCACCACAAGGCCGGAAACCATGCTGGGCGACGGCGCGGTGGCCGTGCATCCCTCCGACACCCGCTATGCAGGCATCGTCGGCCACATGGTCCACCTGCCGCTGTGTGACCGAATGATCCCGATCATCACCGATGAATACCCCGACCCGTTGTTCGGCTCGGGTGCCGTGAAAATCACCGGCGCGCATGATTTCAACGACTACGCCGTGGCCAAGCGCGCGGGGCTGCCGTGCTACCGCCTGATGGATACCAGCGCCCATCTGCGCGCCGACGGTGCCCCTTACGCACAGGCCGTCGCCCGCGCCCGCGAAATCGCCGCAGGCTCGCCGACTGATGAGATCGAAGTCGATAGCCTGAACCTCGTCCCCGAGAAATACCGCGGGTTTGACCGGTTTGCGGCGCGCAAACTCGTCGTCGCCGACATCACCGCGCAGGGCCTTGCCGTCTCAACCCTGCACCGCGAGATTGACCCTGAAACCGGCTCGGAACACCTGACCCGTGAGCCGTTTGTTCAGGCAAAGACCATCATGCAGCCCTTCGGCGACCGCTCCAAAGTGGTGATCGAGCCGATGCTGACCGACCAATGGTTCGTCGATACCCAAAAGATCGTCGGCCCGGCGCTGGAGGCGGTCCGCTCGGGCACCACCAAAATCATCCCGGAATCGGGCGAGAAAACCTATTTTCACTGGCTGGAGAATGTCGAGCCGTGGTGCATCTCGCGCCAGTTGTGGTGGGGCCACCAGATTCCGGTCTGGTATGGCATGAACCTTGAGGTTGACGGCTTCACCGATGCCGAGGGCGACAATGCCCTTGATGAAGTGGAGATTCTGACCGTGCTTGGCGACGGCGGCTATATCGACCGTGAAGCGCGCCACCATTGTGCCTGCGATCTTGCCGCCGTCAGCGAGCAGTTTCGTGACGACCTCGCCGCGCTGCCGCACCCTTTGAACGCCGCCCGCATCATCGAGGTGGCCGACCGCCATGCCGCCGTCACCCAGCTTGCCCTATCGCTGGCCGACTACAACCTCAGTCAGGACCCGACCCATCTGATCTATCCGATCTGGCGCGACCCCGACGTGCTGGACACCTGGTTCTCCTCCGGCCTCTGGCCGATCGGCACCTTGGGTTGGCCCGACAACACCCCGGAGTTGCAGAAGTATTTCCCCACCTCCACCCTGATCACCGGCTCCGACATCATCTTCTTCTGGGTCGCCCGCATGATGATGATGCAGCTTGCCGTGGTGGGTCAGGTGCCGTTCAAGACCGTCTATCTGCACGGCCTCGTCCGCGACGCCAAGGGCCGGAAGATGTCCAAATCCTTGGGCAACATCATCGACCCCTTGGACATCATCGACGAATACGGTGCCGACGCCCTGCGCTTTGCCAATGCCGCCATGGCCAGCATGGGCGGCGTGCTGAAATTCGACAAACAGCGCATCGCAGGCTACCGCAACTTCGCAACCAAACTGTGGAACGCCTGCCGCTTTGCCGAACTGAACGGCGTCTGGGAAGGTCACGCGACGACCAGTGCTGCGCCGCAACCCAAAGCCACCGCCAACCGCTGGATCATCGGCGAGGCCGCCAGAACCCTGGCCGAGGTCAACGAGGCGCTGGCCAGCTACCGCTTCGACTATGCCGCCAATGCGCTGCACGCCTTGGTCTGGGGCCAGGTCTGCGATTGGTATGTCGAGTTTGCCAAACCGCTGTTTGACGGCGAACACGCGCACGAGACCCGCGCCACCATGGCCTGGGTGCTGGACCAGTCGATGATCCTTCTGCACCCTTTCATGCCCTTCATCACCGAGGATCTGTGGTCCACCACCGGTGCCCGCGCCAAACTCTTGGTCCACACCGATTGGCCCGATCTGCCCGCAACCCTGATCGACCCCGGCGTGATGAGCGAAATGGCCTTCGTCACCAGCCTGATTGACGAGGTCCGCTCGGCCCGCGCTCAGGTCCATGTCCCGGTCGGGCTGAAAACCGACCTCATCGCCACCGCGCTCACCGATGAAGCCCGCGCCACCTTCCAGCGTAACGAGGCCCTGATCCGCCGCCTCGCCCGCATCGCGACCTTCTCCGAGGGCCCTGCCCCCAAAGGCGCCATCACCTTGGCCGCCCCCGGCGCCACCTTCGCCATCCCCCTGCTCGGCCTGATCGACATCGCCGAAGAAAAGGCCCGCCTGACCAAGACGATGGACAGGCTCGCCAAGGAAATCGCGGGCATCAAAGGCCGCCTGAACAACCCCAACTTCGCCACCTCCGCCCCCGAAGAAGTGGTCGAAGAAGCCAAAACCAACCTAAAGGCCCGCGAAGACGAAGCAGCCAACCTGCAAGCCGCCCTCAAACGCCTTGCCGAAATCGGCTGATTTCAGCTTTTCACAAATATCCCGTGGGGGTGGGGGGGCGCGAAGCCCCCTTACAACCGCCGCGCCAAAAACGCCCGGGTAAACGCCGCATAGCCCGAAGCCGTCACCTTCAACTCAGCCCGCATCACCTCATGCAATTCGGGCAGGCGATGGAAGGGCACATTCGGCATGACATGATGCTCGACGTGATAGGGCATGTTCCACGCCAGAAACCGGACGGCAAAGGTGGTGAAGGTCGTCCTGGTGTTCAAAAACATGTCGGCGACCTGCGGACAGTCGCCATGCTCGGCCATGAGATAGAGCCGTAAAAACGGTTGCCCCAGCAGCACCGGCACCAGCCAGACCCACAGCAAGACCGGCGTCACCAGCAGGGACAGAGCGACGCCCAGATAGACCAGCGCCAGCCAGCGCGCCTCGGCGACCACCCGCGCCCGCGCCCCTTGCGGCACATAACCCGCCATTCCCCGCCCCAGCACCAACCGCCCCAACTGCCGCACCCCGGACGCCCAAAAGGGCAGGCCCGACACCTGCAAAGCCCAAGCGGCCAGCGTCTCGGGATGGCCAGCCTCCAGCTCGGGGTCTTGTCCGGCGATATTGGTCCAGCGGTGATGGGCCAGATGGAAATAGCGGAACCACTCGAACGGCAGCAGCAAAAGCACGCCGCAAGCCCGCCCGACCCATTCGTTGACCGGTTCCGAGGCAAAGGGCGTCTTATGGGTCGCCTCATGCTCCAGCGTGAACAGAAAGACGATCAGAACGCCCTGCAACGGCAGTAGCAGCCACCACAGCGGCACCCGCAAGGCAATGCAAAGCCCAACCACCGCAATCGCCCCGCCATGCAGCGCCAGATGCAAAAGCCCCGCCGCATCCGACTTTTGCACCAGTTCCGCCCGCGTCCCGGCGGGTAAAGTGGCGACAAATTCCCGATGATCCATCCTGCGAAAATCCCTAATCCAAGGTTAACATAAGTCCGCAACCATCTGTATCAGATAGACTATTCCAATATAGCACGCCTGCGATCCTTACCCGATCGGCAGATCAAACCCCGGTTCCGCCAGTTCAAACCCCGCAAACCGGAAGCCCGGCGAAACCGTGCAACTTACCAGCGTCCATAGCCCGGTCGAGCGCGCCGCCTGCCACCACCCCGCCGGAACCACGACCTGCACCGCTTGCCCCGCCAAGACATCCGGCCCCAGCACCACCTCGCGCGCAACCTCTTGCCCGACCGACAGGACCATGGGCGCGCCTGCGTTGAAAATCCAGATCTCATCGGCATCAACCCGGTGCCAATGCGACCTCTCACCCGCCCTGAGCAGAAACGGAATCGCCGTCCCCGAAGCCCGCCGCGCCCCCGGCCCGACCCAGGTCTGGCGATACCAACCACCCTCGGGATGCGGCTGCAACCCCAGCGCCGCGATGATTTGCCTGGCTTCTTCCCGCGCCTGCGTCCCCGTCATCGGCCAACCCGACCCCATGCAACGCACCTCATCCTCGCAGGACCGAGCGGCCGGCGTATTCGGCGGTCTCGCCCAGCATTTCCTCGATGCGGATCAGTTGGTTGTATTTCGCCAAGCGGTCCGACCGCGACAAGGAGCCGGTCTTGATCTGCCCACAGTTGGTGGCAACGGCAAGATCGGCAATCGTGCTGTCTTCGGTCTCGCCCGAGCGGTGCGACATCACAGTGCTATAGCCTGCCCGATGCGCCATATCGACGGCGGCCAGCGTTTCGGTCAGGGTTCCGATCTGGTTGACCTTGACCAGCATCGAGTTGGCACAACCGGCCTTGATGCCCATTTCCAGCCGCCTGGGGTTGGTGACGAACAGATCGTCGCCGACCAGTTGGATCTTTTTGCCCAGCCTGTCGGTCAGCAGCTTCCAGCCCGCCCAGTCATCTTCGGAACAGCCATCCTCGATCGAGATGATCGGATAATCGGCGGCCAGACCGGCCAGGAAGGCGACGTTTTCTTCCACCGACAGCGTCTTGCCCTCGCCCTTCATCTCGTATTTGCCGCCCTTGAAATATTCGGTGGCCGCGCAATCCAGCGCCAGGAAGATATCCACGCCGGGTTTGTAGCCAGCCTTTTCTATGGATTTCAGAATGAAATCAAGCGCATCTCGGGCAGAGTTCAAGTTGGGTGCGAAGCCGCCCTCGTCACCGATCCCGGTGTTGTGTCCGGCAGATTGCAGTTCTTTTTTCAGGGTGTGGAACACCTCGGACCCCATCCGCACCGCTTCGCGGATGTTGGCGGCACCGACCGGCATGATCATGAATTCCTGAATGTCGATCGGGTTGTCGGCATGTTGGCCGCCATTGATGATGTTCATCATCGGCACCGGCAACAGGCGGGCCGAGGTGCCGCCGACATAGCGGAACAAGGGCTGCCCGGTAAACTCCGCCGCCGCCTTGGCCACCGCCAGCGAGATGCCAAGCACGGCATTGGCCCCCAGACGGCCCTTGTTGGGCGTGCCGTCCAACTCGATCATCATGCGGTCGATGCCGACCTGTTCGGTGGCGTCAAAACCGACAATCGCCTCGGCCAACTCGCCGTTCACCGAGGCCACCGCCTCCAGCACGCCCTTGCCCATATAGCGTTTCATGTCGCCATCGCGCCGCTCGACCGCCTCATGCGCGCCGGTCGAAGCACCCGAGGGCACCGAAGCGCGCCCCATCGCGCCGCTTTCCAGCACCACATCGACCTCAACCGTCGGGTTGCCCCGGCTGTCCAGAATTTCGCGGGCATGAATGTCGATGATCGTGCTCATGGGCAGGCTCCTGATGGCGCTGACGGTTGGCGGCTTTTTACGCTGCGGCTGCGGGCATGGAAAGGGCGCGTTCACGGGCAAAGGAATAGCGGCCCGAGCCGATGATAAGCCTGGCCCCCATCAGGCCGATGCCGCGCAGATTGTCGGGCTGCTTCACCTGTGCTTCGTCATTTCCGGCTTGGCACGCCCAGCAATTCCAGCCGGTGACCGATCAGGCGGTAGCCCAGCCGTGCGGCAATCTTTTCCTGCAACGCCTCGATCTCGGGATCGACGAATTCGATGACCTGGCCAGTGTTCACGTCGATCAGGTGGTCGTGGTGGTCACGCTCGGCATCTTCATAGCGCGCGCGGCCATCGCCGAATTCGTGCTTTTCCAGAATCCCGGCCTCCTCAAACAGCCGCAGTGTCCGGTAGACCGTGGCGAGCGAGATCTTGGGATCGACCTTGACGGCACGCCCGTAAAGCTCTTCGACATCCGGGTGATCTTCGGCCGCACCGATCACCCGGGCCAATACCCGGCGCTGGTCGGTCATGCGAAGCCCCTGTGCCGCGCAACGTGCAATGATGTCTGCCATGTCTCGGGTCCCGTCCGCTTTGTTGCGGTTTACCGGAAAGCCCGACCTGCTGCCAGCTTTTCCTTGCCCGGCCCTAGCCTTATCCAGGCTTTTACGTCCTTTCATTTTGCTGAACCGTTGTTGCAATGCCGCAACCGGCCTCGCGTTATGGGTTCGGCAGGGGTCGCAAATTTTCAACCTTCGCGTGTATTTTCTCCACCGAATCGCGGCTGGATGGCCAAAACGCAATTCATCCGGAATCTTATCCTCAGCCGCCAAACAGGCCACAGATCAGCACTTTTGCCGGCCGGTCCCCGCCCGGCCCACAGCCTGTCCACCGCTTGCTCCACAAGGCCGCTTCACCGGGTCGTGACGCAACATTTTGACGCCTCTGTGACGTCAACCACAAAATCTTGGGGGTAAGTGTGAAAAAATCGTTGCTGCGCGCCGTGGATTGCGTCAGTTTGATCCAGTCGGAAGAACGCCGAGCGATACGGCAGATTCCACCGGGGTCGAATCACCAGCCAATGCCCGCAAGGGGCCTGTAGCATCGCAAGATCACGGGTGCGGCAGGTAGCTCACCCTGAAACGAGGGATGGTAGCGTATGGGGCGAAAACAGCCCTGACGCGACAAACAGAGAGACGGGCACATGAAGATCGAGCGGAAGTTTACAGCGGCGCAAACCGGGGCTTACGGGACGACCCGGTTCAAACGGACGACCTCCGAGATTCGCAATCCGGACGGCAGAATCGTCTTCCGCCATGAGGCGGTCGAGGTTCCCGAAGGCTGGAGCCAGGTTGCAGCCGACGTGCTGGCCCAGAAGTATTTCCGCAAAGCCGGCGTTCCGGCGAAGTTGCGTCAGGTCAAGGAACCCGGCCTGCCCAAGTTCCTGTGGCGCTCGCTCCCCGATGAGGCCGCGCTGTCCGCCTTGCCCGAAGACCAGCGCATGGTCGGTGAAACTTCGGCCCGGCAGGTCTTTGACCGCATGGCCGGGGCGTGGACCTATTGGGGCTGGAAGGGCGGCTATTTCACCTCCGAGGCCGACGCCCGCGCCTATCACGACGAAATGCGCTTCATGCTGGCCCGCCAGATGGCCGCGCCAAACTCGCCCCAGTGGTTCAACACCGGGCTGCATTGGGCTTATGGCATCGACGGCCCAAGCCAAGGCCATTTCTATGTCGATCACGCCAGCGGCGAGTTGACCAAATCCACCTCGGCCTATGAACACCCGCAGCCGCATGCCTGCTTCATCCAATCGGTCAAGGATGATCTGGTCGGCGACGGCGGCATCATGGATCTCTGGGTGCGCGAGGCGCGGCTGTTCAAATATGGCTCGGGCACCGGCACCAACTTCTCAAGCCTGCGCGGTGCGGGCGAAAGCCTGTCCGGCGGCGGCAAGTCGTCGGGCCTGATGGGGTTCCTCAAGATCGGCGACCGCTCGGCCGGGGCCATCAAATCCGGCGGCACGACGCGCCGCGCCGCCAAGATGGTGATCTGCGACATGGATCACCCCGATATTGAGGCTTTCATCAACTGGAAGGTCATCGAGGAGCAAAAGGTCGCCGCCCTAGTCGCCGGCTCCAAAGTTCACTCGGCCCGCCTGAACGACATCTTCGCCGCCATCCGCACCTGGGACGGCTCGTCCGAGGACGCGACCGACCCCGCCCGCAACCCCGCCCTCAAAGCCGCGATCCGGGCCGCCAAAAAGGCGATGATCCCCGACACCTACACCTTCCGCATCCTGCAATACGCGCGGCAAGGCTTCACCTCGATCGAATTCCCGACCTATGACACCGACTGGGATTCCGAGGCCTATATGACGGTCTCGGGCCAGAACTCGAACAACTCGGTCCGCGTCACCGACGCCTTTCTGCAGGCCGTCAAGGATGACGCGCCGTGGGAGCTGATCCGCCGCACCGATGGCCGCGTCGCACAGACCGTGTCCGCCCGCGAGCTTTGGGACCAGATCGGCCATGCCGCCTGGGCCAGCGCCGATCCCGGCATCCAGTTTCACGACACGGTCAACGCCTGGCACACCTGCCCCGAAGACGGTGCTATCCGCGGCTCCAACCCCTGCTCGGAATACATGTTCCTTGACGACACCGCCTGCAATCTGGCTTCGATGAACCTCTTGACCTTCTATCACAGCGGCAAGTTTGACGCCGAGGCCTATATCCACGCCACCCGCATGTGGACCATCACCCTGGAAATCTCGGTGATGATGGCGCAGTTCCCCTCCAAGCAAATCGCGCAACTCAGCTACGACTTCCGCACCCTCGGCTTGGGCTACGCCAATATCGGCGGGCTTTTGATGAACATGGGGCTGGGTTATGACAGCCGCGAGGGCCGCGCGCTGTGCGGTGCCCTGAGTGCCATAATGACCGGCATCTCCTATGCCACCAGCGCCGAGATGGCCCGCGAACTGGCTCCGTTCGCCGGCTACTCCCGCAATTCGGCCCATATGCTGCGCGTCATCCGCAACCACCGCGCCGCCGCCTATGGCAAGCAGGAGGGCTTTGAGGGGCTGAACGTCAACCCGGTTGCCCTTGACCACATGGGCTGCCCCGACCGAAGCCTTGTCGAACTTGCCAGAATGGCCTGGGACGAGGCGCTGACCCTGGGTGAGGCCCATGGCTACCGCAACGCCCAGACCACGGTGATAGCACCCACCGGCACCATCGGTATGGTGATGGATTGCGACACCACCGGCATCGAGCCGGACTTCGCCCTGGTCAAATTCAAGACGCTGGCCGGCGGCGGCTATTTCAAGATCATCAACCAATCGGTGCCCGCAGCTTTGGAAAAGCTGGGCTACACCTGCGCCCAGATCGCCGAGATTATCGCCTATGCCATCGGCCACGGCTCGATCGGCAACTGCCCCGGCATCAACCCCACTGCGCTGGTCGGCCACGGCTTCGGGCCGCGCGAGCTGGAAAAGATCGAGGCCGCCCTGCCCGCGGCCTTCGACATCCGCTTCGTGTTCAACCTATGGACCCTGGGCGAGGATTTCTGCGCCAAGACCCTTGGCATCCCGGCTGACCGGCTTGCCGATCCGGGCTTTGACCTCTTGCAACATCTCGGCTTTTCCAAAGCCCAGATTGCCGCCGCCAATGACCACATCGTCGGCGCCATGACACTGGAAGGCGCGCCCTTCCTGAAAAAGCAACACTACAGCGTGTTTGATTGCGCCAATCCCTGCGGCAAGACCGGCAAGCGCTTCCTTTCAGTCACCAGCCACATCCACATGATGGCCGCCGCCCAACCGTTCATTTCGGGGGCGATCTCCAAGACCATCAACATGCCGAACACCGCGACCATTGCCGAGGCGCTGGCGGCCTATGATCTGTCGTGGTCGCTTGGCCTCAAGGCCAATGCGCTGTACCGGGACGGCTCCAAACTCAGCCAGCCCCTCGCCTCGGCCCTGGTCGAGGATGACGAAGAAGCCGAGGCGATTCTGGCGAGCGGCTCGGCGCAGGAAAAGGCTGTCGTTCTGGCAGAAAAGATCGTCGAGCGGATCATCATCAAGGAAATCATCCGCACCAACCGCGACAAATTGCCGGACCGGCGCAAGGGCTATACCCAAAAGGCCGTGGTCGGCGGCCACAAGGTCTATCTGCGCACCGGCGAATATGTCGATGGCCGTCTGGGTGAGATTTTCATCGACATGCACAAAGAGGGTGCCGGTTTTCGCGCCATGATGAACAACTTCGCCATCGCCATCTCGGTCGGCCTGCAATACGGCGTGCCGCTGGATGAATTTGTCGATGCCTTCACCTTCACCCGCTTCGAGCCGGCTGGCATGGTGCAGGGCAACGACTCGGTCAAGAACGCCACCTCGATCCTCGACTACATCTTCCGCGAACTGGCGATCTCTTACCTCGACCGCACCGATCTGGCCCATGTCAAACCGACCGGCGCCTCGTTCGATGACCTTGGTCGTGGCGAGGAAGAGGGCAAGCGCAACATCTCGGCATTGACCGACGCCGCCGCCTCGCGCGGGCTGGAAGTGCTGAAGCAAATATCCTCGACCGGCTATCTGCGCAAGCGGGTGCCGCAGGAACTGGTGGTTCTGCAAGGCGGCATGAATGGCAGCCACGGCCTTGGCGGAGCCGGTGACCCGATGTCGAACCTCAACATGCTGGTGCCGCAAACCGCCCGCAGCTACAGCGTGGCGGGGGCGGCGATGGGCGGCGGCTTCGCCTCACCCGCCGCAACCTATACCACCGGCACCGCTCTCAGCTCAGGCAATGTCGGCATGGACCTGCGGGTCAAGGCCAGGATGCAAGGCTACGAAGGCGACCCCTGCGGCGAATGCGGCAACTACACGCTCTTGCGCAACGGCACCTGCATGAAGTGCAACACCTGCGGCGGCACCAGCGGCTGTAGTTGAAAGGATTGAGGTTGGGGCGGGGTTTGATCTTCGCCCCCTTACCCTTTCACAAATACTCACCTGCACTGTTGGGCGGAAAACCCCAGGTCTGACCCCACAACCGAACCCCAAATCTCTTCAAAGGAATTTGTCGTCCCAAAAAATCAAAATTTCAGAAAATCACACAAATTCAACGACTTACCACCCATCTCACGCGTGAGAGCCCCGTCACAGCCCCAGCTTCGCCGCCACCATCTGACCGACCACCGCCGGGTTGGCCTTGCCGCCCGTGGCCGGCAAAACCTTCCCGGTGCCCCCCCCCTGCCCAAGACCAGCATCCACCTCGCCACCAGCCCCGGTCGGCCACTTTCTGCACGCCCTGACCGGCACCACTTTCGCGCTGTTGGCCCCCCTGCATCTCCACCCCGGTCTGCGGCGCCGCCTTGCCGGGCTTCACCACCGGGCGGGCTGGGGTTCTGGTCATGGCCGGGACCACGATTGCCACCTCCGGCCGCGCCATGGTCGCGCCTTATCCGACCGCAGCCACCCTTCCCCTGACAATCATCGGCTTGTCGTCGGCGTGCTGGTGCTGGCCTGCCTGACTCTTGCCATCAGCGCCGCGCGCCGCCGCAACATCGCCCAGCACCGCATCTGGATGCTGCGGACCTACCCACCGATCATGGCGGTCGGAACCCAGGCGGTCAGAACCCAAGCGGTCGGGGGCCTGCCGATCTTTCTGCTCTATGGCCAGCCCGCGCCGGCGGTCATCGACCCGATCCTGGCCCCGTGCTGGCCCCTGAACCTTGGCCTGGCGGAGCGGGTGATCCGCGGCTGCCGACTGCCACGGTGGAACGGCAGCACCATGACCGCGCCGAACCGCTGAAAGCCGGCCACCCGGTTGCAGGGCGCCATTCCGGCCCGCGGTCGTGATGGAACAGATACCCGGGCCTGCCGTCAACCCTTCAAGCCCATTTTCAAACCAAACAGCACCAGCGCAAAGCTCGTTTCACCATCGGAATCGAGGAAATCGAACAAATGCGGTCCAGATCGCCACCAGCCCCAAAGACCTGCCCACCCCGGTCTGGCGGGCAGGCTCCCCGGAAATCAACCGGACCTGATCCAATTCATACTGACAAAAATACTCAATACTGCGCCGCCGCCGCAGGCTTGTTGGCCATGATCACCTCGATTTCGGCCAACAGATCCGGCGTCATCATGGCCTTGCTCGCCAACGCCGCCAGATCGTCAGTCAGTTGCGCCACTTTCCACGCCCCCAGAATGACCGATGATACCCGCAGGTTGGCCAGACACCACAACAGCGCCATATGATGGATCGGCATCCCGACCCTGGCCGCCAGCCCGGCCAGCGCCCTGAGTTTGGCCAGCTTTGCCACCCCCTCGGGCCGCGCCCATTCATCACGCAGCCACTCATAGCCGGCCAAGTTCATCCGGCTGTCGGCGGGCACAACGTCGTTGTATTTGCCCGTCAACACCCCCGAGGCCAGCGGCGACCAGATCGTCGTCCCTAAGCCAAAGCTCTCATAGATCGGCGCATAGTCCGCTTCGACCTTGTGACGCTCGAACAGGTTGTATTGCGGCTGCTCCATCACCGGCGGGGTCAAGCCGCAGCGCGCCGCCACCGCATGGGCCTCGGTGATGCGCTGGCCTGACCATTCCGAGGTGCCCCAGCTCCCGAATGGCCTAGCCCATGACCAATTCCGAGCGGCCCTGCTCATAGCCTTCGGCATTGTCGAAAAAGTTGATCCCGGCATCATAGGCCGCCGTCAGCATCGCCTTGGCCGGGGCGACATCGACCTGCTTGGCAAAGGTCACCCACGAGCCATAGGAAAACTCGCTGACCCGCAGCCCCGATCTGCCCAAACGCCGATACTCCATGTGATCCCCCTTGCTGTTCGCCCACAGGATGAACCCGCGCCGGGCGGAAAACCACCGGAAAACGCTGCCACGTCACAATAACCCAACCCCTGATCGGCCCCGTCGTCCCCTATGACGGCTGGTCTGGGCCGCCATCGCCCTGTCGATCGGGGTCGGCGTCCATCTGGACGGCGATTGGATCGGGATTGGCGGCTGACGCCCCAACCGCATCACAGGGCGCAATAACTTCCGCAGAGCCGGGGACACGCCAGACTGCCGATGCCCTTGCCTGACGTTGTGGCGGCTTGCCGAGGGCGGCGGTCGCCGGGTTCGTTCGGCCCTTGTGTGGCGCGGCCGCTGCATGTGATACTGACGAGCCGAATACATGAGGACCAAGAATTCATGAAAGTCCTGGCTGTCGTTGCCGCCTTCTTGCTGCCGCAGGCTGTCGCTGCGGAACCCGGACGTTACGAAGCCATCCTTTTCGAAGTGAGCATGGTTTCCATAGACACCCAGACCGGCGCTGTAGATGCTTGCGTAGTGGATCCAGAGAGAGGGCCTTATTGCCAGGTAATGGTTGAAGCGGCGGACCCGGAAAACACAGTGCCGAACAGATTTCATCTGTTCATAAAAGCTAGAAATGGAAAAGTGGAAGGGCTTTGGATTTTTGACTCAAGCTACGGTCGCGCTCGATACTGCCCCAAGGCGGGTTCCCCGCCCTTGAAGTGTGTAGGCGCAGACAAGCAATAGCTATGGAGCATTGCCATGAAAGCCGCCATCGTCACCCGCTACGGCAGCCCTGATGTCGTTGAAATTCAGGATGTCGCCCCGCCCCGTGCCAAGGCCGGACAGGTCATCATCCGCCAGCACGCCACCTCGGTCAGCGCGGGCGACAGCCGGATCCGTTCGGCCACAATGCCACCCGGATTCGGCCTGATCCTGCGCCTCGTGTTCGGGCTCAGGGGCCCGCGCCAACCCGTCCTCGGCATCTGCGTCGCCGGAGTGGTGGCCGAGATCGGCCCCGGCGTCAGCGTTGGCGTCGGCGGCGTCAGCCTTGGCGACCGCGTGCTGGCCACCACCGGCTTTGCCATGCGCGCCCATGCCGAACTGGTCGCCGTCAAGGCCGCCCGTCTGGTCTCTTTGCCCGAGGGCCTGAGCATGGCTGAGGCCGCCGCTTTGCCCTTCGGCGCCCTGACCGCGCTGTATTACCTGCGCGACCGCGCCAGGGTGCAGCCCGGCGAAAGCGTGCTGGTCATTGGCGCCTCCGGGGCGGTCGGAGCCGCCTGCGTGCAACTGGCCTGCCATTTCGGCGCGCGCGTCACCGGCGTGGCCTCTGCCGCCAATGCCGATCTGATCCGCAGCCTTGGCTGCGACGCCACCATCGACTACCGCACCCAGGATTTTCACCAAATCGGTCAACGCTATGACATCATCGTCGATTGCATAGGACAAGCCAGTGCCGCCACCTGCCGCGCGGCGCTGGTCCCCGCAGGCCGCCTGTGCCTGGTGGTCGCCTCACTGGCCACGCAGATCACCGCAGGCTGGCAGTCGCGCCGCTACGGGGTCAAGGTCATCGCCGGGGTCGGCAATGAGACGCCCGCCGACCTGAAGTTCCTCGCCGATCTGGCAGCCCTTGGCCCCCTGCGCCCGCTGATCGGCGCGAGCTTCCCCTTGGCCCGCATCGCCGAAGCCCATGCCCTTGCCGAAACCGGCCACAAGCGCGGCAACACCGTCATCACCTTCGACGCCGCCCCGTGAGCAGCCTCACCGTGGGCAGGCCCCTCCGGCAGAATCTCAGTTTTTCCGTTTTCTTTCGATATCAACAGGTTACATAGGCTCTCACGCGTGAGAGTCCCTCAAACCGCCGCGTAGATCCCCACCACTTTCGCCACCGCCGCCTCGGGCGACATCACCTGCGAAACCCCGGTCCGCCGTGAGGTCACCTCAACCACCCCATTCGCCAGGCCCCGCGGTCCGACCGTGATCCGCCACGGCAGGCCGATCAGGTCCATCGTGGCGAACTTCGCCCCCGCCCGCTGATCCCGGTCATCATACAGCGCCTCCAGCCCGCGCGCCGCCAATGCCGTATACAACCCCTCACAGGCCGCATCCACCGCAACGTCGCCCTGTTTCAGGTTCACAATCCCCACCGGGAACGGCGTCACCCCTTCGGGCCAGATGATGCCCTTGTCATCATGCGACGCCTCGATGATCGCCCCCACCAGGCGCGACACCCCGATGCCATGCGACCCCATCTCGACCGGCACCCGGGAACCGTCCGCCGTCACCACATTGGCCCCCATCGCTTCGGAATACTTGGTGCCGAAATAGAAGATCTGCCCCACTTCGATGCCGCGCGCCACCCTGCGGCGCTCCGCAGGAATAGCGTCGAACAGCGCCGGGTCATGCGTCTCATCCGTCCTTGCATAAAGTCTGGTGAATTCCTCACAGATCTTCGCCACTTCGGCGCGGTTGTCATAATCGACCTCACGCGCCCCCAGCTTCAACCCGGTCACCGCGCTGTCAAAGAACACCTCCGACTCGCCGGTCGCGGCCAGCACCAGAAACTCATGCGTGTTGTCGCCGCCGATCGGCCCCGAGGCCGCGCGCATCGGAATCGCCGTCAACCCCATCCGCTCATAGGTCCGCAGATAAGACACCATGTGGCGGTTATAGGCATGCAGCGCCGCCTCGCGATCAACATCAAAGTTGTAGCCGTCCTTCATCAGGAACTCGCGCCCCCGCATCACCCCGAACCGCGGCCGCAACTCGTCGCGGAATTTCCACTGGATGTGGTAGAGGGTCAGCGGCAGGTCCTTGTAACTGCTGACATGGGCCCGGAAGATATCCGTGATCATCTCTTCGTTGGTCGGGCCATACAGCATCTCGCGGCCCTGACGGTCCGTGATCCGCAGCATCTCCTGGCCATAATCGTCATAGCGGCCCGACTCGCGCCACAGATCCGCTGGCTGTACCGTCGGCATCAACAGCGGGATGTGCCCCGCCCGCATCTGTTCTTCGTTGACGATCTGCTCGATGCGCTTCAGCACCCGCAAGCCCAGCGGCAACCAGGAATATATCCCGGCGGCCTGCTGCTTGATCATGCCGGCCCGCAGCATATAGCGGTGCGAGACGATCTGGGCCTCGGCGGGGTTTTCCTTCAATACCGGCAGGAAATATCGGGTCAGACGCATCTTGGGGCCTCTTGGGGTTTGCCCGTTCCTAACCGCTTGGTTCCGCTCAGGCAAGCCACGCCGGGCCGCCGTGCCGCAACCCGGCGGCCTTAACGGTTTTTCAAAGAGTTTCGCCCAGTCTCGCCCCAACTGCACCCCACGCCGCCCAAGGGAATATACTTCATGTTCAAACGCCGCTTCACCCTCATCAAGAATTTCTCGATCCCGGCCCGCCTGCACACGGCAGGTGCCCTCGCCCTGATCGGCCTCGCGGTGACCGGTGGGGCAGGCTACATCGGCATGACACAAAGCAATGCCGGGTTGACCGCCTCGATCACCGCCACATCCGCCGTGCTGAACCAAAAACACGCCGACATGATGCACGACGCCCTGCGCGCCGATGTGCTTTACGCGCTGCAAACTGGCCCCGACGGCTCGCAACAAACGCGCAGCGAAATTCAGACCGACGTCGCCGCCCATATTGCGGATTTCACCAGCAGCATCGCCAACCTCACGGCGCTTGATCTTGCTGAAACCATCCGGGCTGAGGTGGCTCATCTCTTGCCCCTGATGCTGGCCTACAGCGACGCGGCACAACAGATTACCACGCTCGCCCTGTCGGACAAGGCTGCCGGCCTTGCCAAATGGGATGCCTTCATGGCAAATTTCCTGACCCTGGAAGATAGCATGGGCACCCTGGGCGAAAGCATTGAGGCGCAGGCCCAGATCGCCGGCACTCTGGCCCGTGACCGCAACCTGCAACTGCTCAACATCCTTCTGGCCGCGCTGGGCACCTGCGCCCTTGTCATGGTCACCTCGAATTTCCTGCTGGCCCGCAGCATCACCCTGCCGATCAAACGCGTCAAACAAGCCATCGAAGCGGTGGTGAACGGCGATCTTGGCGGCCGCCACTCCGCCTTTGACCGCGCCTCGGACCTCAACGACGAAGTCTCGCAAATCGCCGTCCACCTCGAACTCCTGCGCGTGAAACTCAGGACCGCGGTCGAGATGGAGGCAGCGATCAAGCGCAGCCACGCCGATCAGCAGATCGTGGTCGGCGCTTTGACCCTGGGGCTGGAAAACCTGTCGCAGGGCCGGTTGACCCAGACCTTGGATGAAGCTTTCGCGCCGGATTACGAAGGCTTGCGCGGCAACTTCAACGCGACGGTCGAACATCTGAACACCACCATATCGCAGGTCGCACTGGCCTCGCGCAGCATCCGTTCGCGCGCCGACGACATCACCCAGTCCTCCGAAGAACTGGCCCGCCGCACCGAAAATCAGGCCGCCACGCTGGAGGAAACTGCAGCGGCACTGGATCAATTGACCACCGGCGTCAAAGCCGCCGCCGATAGCGCCCGCGAGGTTGAGGTGATCGTGCGCAACACCAGGACCGAGGCTGAGGCGAGTGGCAAAGTCGTGCTCTCCGCGGTTGAGGCGATGAACGGGATCGAGCAATCCTCCGACCAGATCTCGCAGATCATCGGCACGATCGACGACATCGCCTTCCAGACCAACCTTCTGGCCCTGAATGCCGGGGTCGAGGCCGCGCGCGCCGGCGAAAGCGGTCGCGGCTTTGCCGTCGTCGCCTCCGAAGTGCGCGCGCTGGCCCTAAGGTCCGCCGATGCGTCGAAAGAGATCAAGAAACTGATCACCACCAGCTCGCAATTTGTCACTCGCGGCGTCGATGCCGTAGGCTCGGCCGGCGCCGCCCTTACCTCGATGGTTGGCCGCATCAGCCATATCTCGACCCTGGTATCCGACATCGCCAGCGGGGCCGCCCGGCAGTCAACCGCCCTCGGTGAGGTGAACATCGGCGTGACCCAACTCGATCAACTCGCCCAGCGCAACGCCGCCATGGTCGAAGAATCCCTGTCCGCAACCCAGAGCCTGCAACACGAGGCGTCCGGCCTGGACGACCTGATGTCCCGCTTCACCGTGACCGTCACTGGCGCATCGCCAACCGGTCCCACCGCCACAGCCAAGACCCCGCGTCTGCGCGCTGTTGGCCAAAGATAGGGGGGGCCGGGGACAACCGGATTCCCCCACCCCAATGCCCGCGCGCCCCCCCCCGCGACTTTGCCGGGCGGGAACCAAAAGCGCCGAACCTGCAAACCCGAGCAAACCGCCTCATTCGCACTGGCACAAATACTCCCTGTTTCGATCCCCTCCTGCGCCATCCGTCTAGGAACCGCTTCCAAGCCCCACCCCGGCCAAATTCTTCGCCGGAAAATTTCCCGCGGCAATCCTTATTCAAAGATTAACGAAAAACCCTATCCCATTGTGAACGCATCATAAAACACCATGTCGCGCAAAACGACATCCCGCGCCGAAGCCCGCGCAACCGCTCGAAAGCCGCAGTTTTCTGCAACTGGCCTTGCATCGCCCGCGCGGCGGGGCAATATCAGGCCTCACCAGAGAAAAGGTTTGCCATGGCTTTGCCCGTCTCGATCCAGACCCGCTACTGGGGCATTGCCGCCGTCCTGTTCTTTGTGGCGCTGTGGTATCTCGGCTCGTTCATGCTGCCCTTTCTGGTAGGCGGGGCGGTCGCCTATTTCCTCGACCCGGTGGCTGACCGCCTTGAGCGCCTGGGCCTTGGCCGGGTCATGGCCACCTCGATCATCACCTTCGGCGCCATCCTGATCTTCGTCCTTATGGTGCTGGCCGTCATTCCCCTGCTGATCCAGCAGCTTTCCGCCCTGATCGCCGCCACCCCAGACATCGCCGCCCGGTTTGAGGCCTTTCTGCGCGAAACCTTCCCCCAGCTGTCCGACAGCACTTCGATGATCCGCCAGACCCTTGCCCAGATCGGCCCCGCCATCCAGGCCCGCAGCGGAGCGTTGGCGCAGGGCGTCTTGGCCTCGCTCCTCGGCGTTGTCGGCTGGCTTTTGTTCATCGTCGTCGTGCCGGTCGTCGCTTTTTACCTTCTGATGGACTGGGACCACCTGATCGCCCGCTTGGATGAGCTTCTGCCGCGCGATCACGCCCCGACCGTCCGCCGCCTCGCCGCCGAGATTGACACCGTCCTCGCCAGTTTCGTGCGCGGACAACTCAGCCTGTCCCTCACCATGGCGGCCTATTACAGCATCGCGCTAATGCTGGCGGGTCTGCAATTCGGCCTGATCATCGGCGCCATCGCGGGGGCGGTCACCATCATCCCCTATGTCGGTGCCCTGATCGGCGGCGCGCTGGCCATCGGCCTTGCCTTCTATCAGTTCTGGGGTCAATGGCTGCACATCGGCATCGTGGCCGCCATCTTCGCCGTAGGCCAGTTCCTTGAGGGCAACATCCTCATCCCCCGCCTCATGGGCAAATCCGTCGGGCTGCACCCGGTCTGGCTGTTGCTGGCCCTGACGATCTTTGGCGCGGTCTTCGGCTTTGTCGGCCTGCTTGTCGCAGTGCCGGTGGCCGCCGCCCTTGGTGTCCTGACCCGCTTTGCCCTGACCCAATACCGCGAAAGCCCGCTGTATCGCGGTAGCGATCAGCCTGGCGATGACGGCAGTCAACAGTGAGCGGACGCCTGAAGTGACCGCAATCCCGCGATGACTGGCCAGCTTGCCTTCGATCTGCCGGTTCAGCACGCCTTGCGGCGCGAGGATTTCTTCACCTCACCCGCCAATGCAAGCGCCCTCACCATGATAGAGGCCCCCGCAGCCCGCCTTTTGCTGATCGGCCCGCAGGGTGCCGGCAAAACCCACCTCACCCATATCTGGGCCCGCCTGACCGGGGCCGAGATCCTCACCCCCGACAGTCTGCCCCAGCGCCTGCCCCACCTCGCCCCCGACGCCGCCATCGCCATCGACAATGCCGATTCCGTGACCGACAATCCGAACCGCGACGAGGCCGCACTCTTCCACCTCTACAACCTGCTCGCCCCCGCGGGCCGCCTGCTGTTGACCGCCGCCACCCCGCCGCGCGACTGGGGCCTTTCGCTGCCCGACCTGATCAGCCGCCTGCAAACCCTGAGCCAATGCCAGCTTGCGCCGCCTGACGACGCCCTGCTGTCCGTCGTTCTGGTCAAGCTGTTCGCCGACCGCCAGATCAATGTGCCGCCCAACCTCATTCCCTTTCTGGTCAGCCGGATGGAACGCTCGATCGCCGCCGCCCGCACTCTGGTGGCCGCCCTTGACGCCGCTGCCCTCGCGAAGGGCCGCCCGGTCACCCGCGCCCTGGCTGGTGAAGTGCTGGACATCGCGCCTGCGCAATGACAGTTTCATCAAACCGTCATAATCGCGCGGCATAAGCCTCCCATGACCAAAGCCGATTTCCTCAAAGCCCCCTTCGCCGACCCGGTTGCAGCTCCCCTTGCCGAAACCACCGGCCCCAAACGCTTTTTCAACCGCGAACTGTCGTGGCTCGCCTTCAACTGGCGTGTGCTGGATGAGGCGTCTAACCCCAAGGTGCCGCTTCTTGAACGGCTGCGCTTCCTGTCGATCTCGGCCACCAACCTGGATGAGTTCTACACCGTCCGCGTCGCTGGCCTGCGCGCGCAGTTCCGCCACGGCAATGCGCCCGCCTCCGACGATGGCCGCACGCCCTCCGAACAACTGGGCCTGATCCACGCCGATGCCCGCAACCTGATGCTGACCCAGCAATCGGTGTTCAACAAATTGCGGCGCGAGATGGAGGCCGAGCATATCACCCTGCTGACCCGCGCCAAACTCACCGCGCGCGATCTGAAGTTTCTGGCGGAAAACTTCGTCGAAAAGGTGTTTCCCGTCCTCTCGCCCCTCGCCATCGACCCGGCGCACCCTTTCCCCTTCATCGCCAACACCGGCTTCACCCTGGCGCTGGAGTTGGAGCGGATGTCCGACCACCGCACCCTCAAGGCGTTGCTGCCGATCCCCCAGCAGATTGCCCGCTTCGTGCCGCTGCCCGGCCGCCCCTATGAGGCGCGCTTTTTGCCGCTGGAAGAACTGCTGCTCCTCCATCTCGACATGCTGTTTCCCGGCTATATTGATCGTGGCCACTGCATCTTTCGGGTGTTGCGCGACAGCGACCTTGAGGTCGAGGAAGAGGCCGAGGATCTGGTGCGCGAGTTTGAGACCGCGCTGAAACGCCGCCGCCGTGGCGAGGTGATCCGCCTGAAAATTTCCGCCGGCGCCCCCGAAGAGCTGCGCGCCCTGATCATGCGGGAACTTGCCGTCACCCCCGATGAGGTGGTCGAGGTGCGCGGCCTCCTTGGCATGGCCGATCTCAAGCAGTTGGTGCTGTCGTCGCGCCCCGACCTGCTGTGGCCGCCCTTTACCCCCCGGGTGCCCGAGCGGGTGCTGGACCACGACGGCGACCTCTTTGCCGCGATCCGGCAGAAAGACATGCTGCTGCATCACCCCTATGAAACCTTCGACATGGTGATCCGCTTTCTGGAACAGGCGGCGCGTGATCCCGATGTCCTTGCGATCAAGCAAACCCTCTACCGCACCTCCGCCAACAGCCCGGTGGTGTCGGCTCTGTGCGAGGCGGCCGAGGCCGGCAAATCGGTCACCGCCCTCGTTGAGCTTAAAGCCCGCTTCGACGAGGCCGCCAACATCCTGCAATCCCGTCGCCTTGAACGCGCCGGCGCTCAGGTGGTCTACGGCTTCATGCACATGAAAACCCACGCGAAAATCTCAACCGTCGTGCGACGTGAAGGCGATGCGCTGGTCACCTATACCCATTACGGCACCGGCAATTACCACCCGATCACCGCGCGGATCTACACCGACCTGTCGTTCTTCACCTGCGACCCTGCCCTGGGCCGTGACGCGACCAAAGTGTTCAACTACCTCTCCGGCTATGTGCAGCCTGATGGGCTGGAGAACCTCGCCATTGCCCCCACCACCCTCAAACCCAAGCTGCTTGCCCTGATCGCAGACGAGGCCGACCACGCAAGTGCCGGTCGCCCGGCTGAGATCTGGATCAAGCTGAACTCGCTGTTCGAACCCGATGTCATCGACGCGCTTTACACAGCCTCGCAGGCCGGGGTGAAGATCAACCTGATCATCCGCGGCATCTGCGGCCTGCGCCCCGGCATTGCGGGCCTGTCCGAAAACATCCGCGTCAAATCCGTCGTGGGCCGCTTTCTCGAACATTCCCGCATCATGTGCTTTGGCGCCGGCCACGGCCTGCCCTCGCAGGAGGCCAAGGTCTATCTCTCCTCCGCCGACTGGATGGGCCGCAACCTGTCGCGCCGCGTCGAAACCCTGGTCGAGCTTCACAACCCCACCGTCCGCTCGCAGATCATGGGCCAGATCATGGCCGCCAACCTGGCGGATGAGGCGCAAAGCTGGGTCCTCGGCCCCGATGGCAGCTATTCCCGCGACCTGCCCACCGGCGCCTCGCTGTTTAACTGCCACCGCTTCTTCATGGAAAACCCTTCCCTCTCGGGCCGTGGCACCGCCGGGGCAAAAGACGTCCCACGACTGGCCGGCGAATAGCCAACCACCTGAAATAAAACGCAAAGCGCAACATGCTGAGCGCCGGGAATGTCCTGGTT
>JBCKXH010000003.1:0-57121 GCA_038921555.1 Paracoccaceae bacterium | reverse complement strand
CCAAGTGTAGAGCGGCAGCAAAAACACCGCCCACCCACCCCATGCCATGCCCAGAGCCGCCATCGGCAAGCAGCCAAGCGACAGCCAGAACGGCAAGGCGTTCTGTAACCGGGCGACTTCCTGCGGGGCGATCACGGCCATGGCTTTACCTCTGGTTTGCCGAGATCTTGCCGATCCCAAAGCCAAGATCATGGGCCTTTCGCATCAATGTTGGCAAATCTTGCGGCGAAAACAGATTGGCACCAAGGAATTCTCCGCGCAAGGGGGTCATACCCTGCGACACTTCTGTCACCTTGACCGAAAGGTACAGATGAAAATGGGTAAAACTATGCCGCACCAGCCCGGCATCCCGCCAATCGGCCCGCATGGGAGCCTCCCCGCCGCCGCCATCCCAACCTTGCCCCGGAAACCCCAGGGTGCCGCCCAACAACCCGCGGTCCGGCCTGCGTTCCACCAACAGCGCGCCATCCTGCCGCCGCACCAGCCAGACCACGCCCTCCCGCGTGGGCTTGGCCGCCTTGGCCACCTTGCGCGGCAGACTGGCCGCAATCCCCGTGGCCCGCCCCCGGCACCCCACCAGCCAAGGACAAATACCGCAAGCCGGGTTGCGTGGCGTGCAGATCGTGGCCCCCAGATCCATCACCGCCTGCGCATAATCACCGGGCCGCAGGGCCGGCGTCAGCCCGGCCGCCAGCCTGGTCAGCTCAGCCTTGGCCATCGGCAGCGCCACCTGCACGGCAAAGACCCGCGCCATCACCCGCTCGACATTGCCATCTACCACCACTGCGGGCTGACCGTAAGCAATCGCCGCAATCGCCGCCGCCGTATAGGGCCCGATCCCCGGCAAAGCCCGCAGCCCGGCCAGATCGGCCGGAAAACCGCCCCGCGCCACCACCGCCCGCGCGCAGGCCAACAGATTGCGGGCGCGGGCGTAGTAACCCAGCCCCGCCCATTCGGCCATCACCTCGCCATCCTGCGCCGCCGCCAGCGCCGCCACATCCGGCCAGCGCCGGGTGAAACGCGCATAATAGCCCTTCACCGCCGTAACAGAGGTCTGCTGCAACATCACCTCGGACAGCCAGATTCGGTAAGGGTCGGCCCGGTAAGGCTCGGCGCGCAACCCCGGCCTAACCCGCCACGGCAGATCGCGCCGATGTCCGTCGTACCAGCGCAGCAAGTCCGCAGCACTTACCCTATCGTCACCGCTCACCCTATCGTCACGCAATCTTTCGTCACGCAATCTTTATGCCCCCCAAGCCCGCAAGCCTCTGGCCGAGGCCGCATTGAGCGGCTTACAATAGCGCCAGATCGCAGCAGGACCAGATGGCCCGTTCACCGACCCAAACGCCCCAGCCCCCCGAACGCCGCCGGCGCGGCTTTGAGCCGGCATCCGGCCTTTTGCGATCGCGCATCCGTCAAGCAGGTGCGGCGCGCGGCTTTGCCGTCACCCGCCTGCTGACCGGCTGGGCCGAGATCGCCGGACCGCAGGTTGCCCGCATCACCCGTCCCGTCAAGATCGGCTATGGCCGCGAAGGCATGGGGGCCACGCTGACCCTCCTCGTCGCACCCGCCCACGCGCCCATGGTCCAGATGGACCTGCCCCGCCTGAAAGAGCGGGTCAACGCCGCCTACGGCTATGCCGCGATTTCGCGCATCAGCCTGACCCAGACCGCCGCCACCGGCTTTGCCGAAGGCCAGGCCGAATTCGCCCCCGCTCTCGCACCCAAACCGCCCGCGCCCACCGACCCCGCGATCCAGCAAGCCGCGGCCGCTGTGGCCGCCCCGATTCACGACGATGCCTTGCGCGCAGCCCTTGAGACGCTGGCACAAAACATCCTGACCCGCCGCAAGGCCAAGGAAAGCAAATCCCCATGACCCATGCCCTTACCCGCCGCCGCCTGATGGCCCTGACCTCCGGCGCCCTTGCCCTTGCCGCCTCCGGCCTTCACGCCCAAACCGCCACAGCACCGGTTGCCGACTACGGCATCGGCGATCCGCAGGCCAAGGTCAAAGTGGTCGAATACCTGTCCTTCACCTGCCCGCATTGCGCACGCTTTCACAGCGAGGTTCTGCCGCGCCTCAAGGCCGATTACATCGACACCGGCCAGGTCCGGCTGGAGTATCGTGAGGTTTACTTCGATCAGCTTGGCCTCCTGGCTGCCATGCTGGCCCGCTGCGGCGGCGAGATGCGCTACTTGCCTATCACCGACATGCTGTTTGATAAGCAGACCGATTGGGCCGGGGCGGCTGACTTGCCTTCTGCCGTCGCGGCGCTCAAGAAGATCGGCCTTGTCGCCGGCATGGAGGACGCCGCACTGGACGCCTGCCTGCGCGATCAGACCATGGCCGAGGCTCTGGTGGCGCATTATCAGGCCAATATCGCCGCCGATTTCCCCAACGACAGCTTTGGCGGCACCCCCTCGTTCATCATCAACGGCGCGACCTATTCCAACATGGGCTATGCCGAGATGCAGGCCGTGGTTGACGTCGAACTGGCCAAGTGAGCCCGCTGGACGGCATAAAGGTCGTCGAACTGGCCCGGATTCTGGCTGGCCCCTGGGCTGGCCAGACCCTGGCCGACCTTGGTGCCGAGGTGACCAAGGTCGAGGCGCCCGAGGGTGACGACACCCGCCGCTGGGGCCCGCCCTTCATCACCCGCGACGGCGAAAGCTCTGCCGCCTATTTCCATGCCACCAACCGCGGCAAGAAATCGGTCACCTGCGACTTTCGCACCCCTGAGGGGCAGGCCATGGTCCGCGCCCTGGTGGCCGATGCCGATGTCCTGATCGAGAATTTCAAGGTAGCAGGCTTGGCGAAATACGGGCTGGATTATGACAGCCTGCGGGTGGTCAACCCCCGCTTAATCTATTGCTCGATCACCGGCTTCGGCCAGACCGGGCCCTATGCCCACCGCGCGGGTTATGATTTCATCATTCAGGGCATGGCCGGGCTGATGTCGGTCACCGGCGATCCTTCAGGGCAACCGCAAAAGGTCGGCGTGGCCGTCACCGACCTGTTCACCGGCGTCTATTCCGCCACCGCCATTCTGGCTGCGCTGATCCAGCGTGGCCGCACCGGGCAGGGCCAGCACATCGACATGGCGCTGCTGGATGTGGCAACCTCGGTCATGGCCAATCAGGCGCTGAACTATCTGGCCACCGGCACGCCGCCCGGCCTGATGGGCAATGCCCACCCCAACCTTGCCCCCTATGCCGTGTTCGACTGCGCCGATGGCTGGATCATTCTGGCGACCGGCAACGACGCGCAATACCGCCGGTTGTGCGGGGTGCTTGGCCTGCCCGATATGGCCAGCGCTGCCGCCTACCTGACCAACGCCGATCGTATCGCCAACCGCATCGAGATGACCCGCCGCCTGACCGCCGCAACCCGCCTGTTGAGCAAAGGCGCCCTATTGGCCGCCTGCGAGGCGCAAGGCGTCCCCGCCGGCCCGATCAACAACCTGGCCGAGGTCTTTGCCGATCCTCAGGTGGTGGCGCGCGCCATGCAGATCGCCCCCGGCGGCATACCCGGCGTCCGCTCCCCGATGCGCTTTTCCGGCGCGCAACTGTCCCTCAACCGCCCGGCACCAAATCTTGGCCAGGACGACTGACGACCCAAGATTTTTCGCCGAAAAATCTTGGGCGGTCACCCCTCAATACACCACCACCGCCCGAATGCTTTTGCCCGCGCGCATCAGGTCAAACCCCTCGTTGATCCGCTCCAACGGCAGAACATGGGTGATCATCGGGTCGATCTCGATCTTGCCGTCCATATACCAATCGACCATCTTCGGCACATCGGTCCGCCCCCTTGCGCCGCCAAAGGCCGTGCCCTTCCAGATCCGCCCGGTGACCAGTTGGAACGGCCGCGTCTCGATCACCGCCCCGGCTGGCGCCACCCCGATGATGATCGACTGCCCCCAGCCGCGATGGGTGCATTCCAGCGCGTCCCGCATCACCTTGACGTTGCCAGTGCAGTCAAACGAGTAATCCGCCCCGCCGATCTTGTCGAACGGCGTCTTGGTCAGCTCGACCACGGCCTGCACCACCGAGCCGTCCAACTGCGTGGGATTGACGAAATGCGTCATCCCGAACCGCCGCCCCCATTCTTCCTTGTCGCCGTTCAGATCGACCCCGATGATCATGTCGGCGCCAGCCATCCGCAGCCCCTGAATGACATTCAGCCCGATGCCGCCCAGCCCGAACACCACCGCCTTGGCCCCGGCCTCGACATTCGCGGTGTTCAGAACCGCCCCGATCCCGGTGGTAACCCCGCAACCGATGTAGCAGATCTTGTCGAACGGCGCGTCGTCGCGCACCTTGGCAAGGGCAATCTCGGGCACCACTGTGTGGTTGGCAAAGGTCGAACAGCCCATGTAATGAAAGATCGGCGTGCCATCCAGCATCGAGAACCGCGTGGTCCCGTCCGGCAGCAAGCCCTGACCCTGGGTCGCGCGAATCGCGGTGCAGAGGTTGGTTTTCCTGGAAAGGCAGGACGGACACTCCCGGCATTCCGGCGTGTAAAGCGGAATGACGTGATCGCCCGGCTTCAAGGTGGTGACCCCCGGCCCCACGGCGATGACCACCCCCGCGCCCTCATGCCCCAGAATGGCCGGGAACAGCCCCTCGGGGTCGGCGCCCGACAGGGTGAACTCATCGGTGTGGCAAATACCGGTCGCCTTGATCTCGACCAGAACCTCGCCCGCCCTGGGGTCGGCAAGGTTCACCTCCATGATCTGCAACCTCTGGCCAGCGGCCACGGCAACGGCGGCACGGGTTCTCATGATCAGTCCTCCCTCGTTTTGTGGCAGGCTGCGGTAAAGCGGCGCGAATTGCAACTGGCAGGCAAAGCGTCCGACCTTTTTTGGCCTGTTCCTGCTGTAAGCCATGCAAAACGGCCCCGAATCGCCCCGGGGCCGCCTCACATCAACATCGCATAGGTAAAGCTCAGGAAGCCTTGTATTCGGTGTGGCAATCCTTGCAGGCACCACCGATGCCGCCAAGGCCGGCCTTGATGCCATCTAGGCTGGAGGTGTCCAGTGCTGCGGCGGCGCGGCCCAGCGCAGCCGCATTGGCGACGAAATCGTCCCAGTTGGTCCAGATCTCGGCCTTGGCGCGCACCTCGGGGTCCGAGGCGTTGGTGGTGAACTTGGCCGCAATGGCGGCGGCGTTGGCGATCAAGGTCTGCTTGGCCGCAACGGCGGCAAGTGCGTCAAATTCCTTTTCGCCCTTGGCCATGCCAGCCAGCGCACCCATGGCACCCCCATTGCCCTGCATCAGGGTCTGACGGGCGTTCACCTCGGGGTCGGTGGCCTTCGACTGGGCAAGGGCAATGCCGCCCACCATGACCAGACCAAGGATCAGTGTCTTTGTTGCGAATTTCATTTTTCGTGCTCCCTGCAGGAAATCAGCCGCTGACTATAGGGCGGGGATTTCGGCAGGCGATAGGGACTTTGGTCTGAACCCCGCGACTTCACGCAATTGTCATCGGAAAAATCAGCCGCTTGCCGCCGGCAATTCGCGCAACTGGTTGCTGCGTCAGCCTGTCGCAGGGCAAAGGGCAAGGGCGGCTCATCATGGATTGGCTGCGATTCGGGTTGGCACGCCATGAACAATATGAGAACATTTGCCATGGCCAACCGCCGAATCCTCGCGCTGTGGTTTCCCCGCCTTGCCTGCGAACGCGCCCTGCGTCTGCGGCGCGAGGTGCTGCCCTTGCCCTTTGCCATTGTCGGCGAGCAGAACGGCGCCCAGGTCCTGACCTCGCTGAACCCTGAGGCCGAGGTGGCGGGCCTGCGCGCAGGCCAACCCTTGCGCGATGCCACCGCGATGTGCCCCGGCCTGTTGACCCGCCCGGCCGATCGCTTGGCCGAGGCTGATTTTCTGACCGTCCTGCGCCGCTGGGCCGGCAAGTTCAGCCCCTGGGTCGCCGAAGAGCCGCCCGCCTCGCTGGTCGTCGATCTCACCGGCTGCGCCCATCTGTTCGGCGGCGAGGTGGCGCTGTTGGCCGAGGTTGAACAGGATTGTGCCCGCCTTGGCCTGTCGGTCCGCGCCGGGGTGGCCGATACGCGCGGTGCTGCCTGGGCGCTGGCGCGCTATGCCGGGCGTCAGGTCGCGCCGTCACGCAACGGCGATGCGATTGACCAGGAGGCGCGGGCGACCCGGTCGCGCGCGGTCAAACGGCGCGGCTGGGAAGGCGGCGGCACCGCGCCGGGCCTTGGCTCTGGCGTCACCCCGCAAGGCGTGATCGCCGCGCCGGGCCAGGCGCGGCAGGCACTGGCCGCCCTGCCGCTGGCCGCCCTGCGCCTGCCGCAGGGCGCCATCGACGGCCTGACTCGCCTTGGCCTCAGCCGGGTCGAAGAGGTGATGGACCTGCCGCGCGCCGCCCTCGCCCGGCGCTTTGGCATCCAGACCCTGCGCCGCGTTGATCAGGCGCTGGGGTTGGAACCCGAACCGGTCGCCCCCGCCCGCGCGCCCCTGCACTTCGCCGCCCGCCTGACCCTGCCTGAGCCTATCGGCCTTGGCTCCGACATCATCGCCGGGCTGGACCGCCTGTTGCCCGCGCTGTGCGCCAAGCTGGCCAAGGCCGGACGCGGCGCGCGGCGGGTCCGCCTGCAGGCCTTTCGCAGCGATGGCGTGATCCAGCGCGCCGAGGTTGGCCTGGCCCGCCCCGCCAATGAGCCGGACCGCATCCGCCCCCTGCTGCTGCTGAAAATCGACAGCATCAACCCCGGCTTCGGGATTGATTGCCTGCGGCTGGAAGCGGTTGAGACCGAGCCGGTCTATGCCGTCCAGCACCGTGGCCATGCCGAGGCTTCGGCCTTTGCCGCCGCCCGGCAGACCGAGGATAACGCCCTGACCGATCTGATCGGCAAACTGGGCGCCCGCCTGGGAGCCGAGGCGGTGACCCGGCTGCACCCCGCCGCCAGCCATATCCCGGAAAAAGCCGTGCAGATCCTGTCCGCCGCCTGGTCAGAACCGCATCCCGCGCCCTGGCCCGAACCCCGCGCCCCGCGCCCCCTGCTGATCTTCCGCCCCGAACCGGTGGGTGCCCCCGCAGACGACCCCACCCCCCCCGCCCGCTGGTCCTGGCGGCGGCGCGATCTGGCCACCAGAGTCGCCGTCGGGCCGGAACGGATCACCCCGGAATGGTGGCTCGACGACCCCGAATGGCGCTCCGGCCCGCGCGATTACTGGCGCATCGAGGTCGAGGGCGGCGAACGGCTGTGGCTGTTCTATGCCCATGGCGGCGAGATGTCGGGGGGGTGGTATTGTCAGGGGTTGTTTGGCTAGCGCGGGCCGCCAGACACCAAATCTTTTCGAAAAGATTTGCAAATTCCTTCGAAGGAATTTGGCCCACCTTTCCGCCCCGCCCCGCCCGTGTTAGGGCGCAGCCCATGAACCCCATCCCCACCAAAGACCAGATCCGCCTATGGATCACCGACAATCCCACCCTTGCGGCCAAGCGCGACATCGCCAAGGCCTTTGGGATCAAAGGCGACGCCCGCACCCTACTCAAACGCCTGCTGCGCGAGTTGGAGGATGACGGCACCGTCACCAAGACCGCCAAGACCTATGGCGAGCCCGGCACCCTGCCGCCCGTCGCCGTGCTGGAGGTGCTGGCCCCCGACGCCCAGGGCGACCTCTTTGCCCGCCCGCTGGAGGATGGCATCGACACCGAACCGCGCATCCTGATCATGCCGCAAAAGGGTGATCCGGCGCTTGGCCAGGGCAACCGCATCCTTGCCCGCCTGACCAAGGTCGCAGCCCCCGACCATGATTATGAAGCCCGCCTGATCCGCGCCCTTGGCCTTAACCCGCTGAAAGTGCTGGGCATCTTCCGCGCTACCAACCCCGGCGGGGCCGAAGGCGGCCGCATCCTGCCGATCGACAAGGGCAATGACAAGGAATGGCGGGTGGCGCGCGACCAGACCCTCGGTGCCAAGGACGGCGAGTTGGTTGAGGGCGAACTGGTCGGCAAGCGCCAGCTTGGCCTGCCCCACGCCCGCATCACCGCCCGCCTTGGTGACCCCTCGGGGGCGCGCGCCGTCAGCCTGATCGCCATTCACCAACACGGCATCCCCGACCAATTCCCCGACGCCGTCATTGCTGAGGCCGACCGCGCCATCACCGCGCCCTTAGGCAAGCGCGAAGACCTGCGTGCCATCCCCCTCATCACCATCGACCCCGCAGATGCCCGCGACCGCGACGACGCCGTCAGCGCCACCCCCGACCCCGACCCGCAAAACCCCGGCGGTCATGTCGTCTGGGTCGCCATCGCCGATGTCGCCCATTACGTCACCCCCGCCTCCGCCCTTGACTATGAGGCGCGGCAGCGTGGCAATTCGACCTATTTCCCCGATCGCGTGGTGCCGATGCTGCCCGATGTCCTGTCCGCTGGCCTGTGTTCGCTGCACGAACAGGTTGACCGCGCCTGCCTTGCCGTCCGCATGGTGCTGGACGGCCATGGCCGCAGAATCAGCCACCGCTTCACCCGTGGCCTGATGCGCTCGCGCGCCTCGCTGCATTACGGCCAGGTCCAATCAGCCATCGACGGCACCACCGACGCCGCCACCGAACCGCTTCTTGCCCCCATCCTGCGCCCGCTTTATGCCGCCTATGAGGCGCTGAAACACGCCCGCAGCGCGCGCCAACCGCTGGACCTCGACCTGCCTGAACGAAAAGTTCAGATCAGCGACGCGGGCCAGGTCACCTCGGTCGCCTTTGCCGAACGCTTTGACGCCCACCGGTTGATTGAGGAATTCATGGTGCTGGCCAATGTCGCCGCCGCCGAGGAATTGCAGCGCCTCAAACGCCCGCTGCTGTTTCGCGTCCATGAGGAGCCCAAGCCCGAAAAGCTGGATGCCCTGCGCGATGTGGCGCAGGCCTGCGGCTTGGTGCTGCCCAAGGGTCAGGTCCTGCATACCGCCCATCTGAACAAGCTGCTGGCCCAGGCCCAGGGCACCGAGTTTGACGAGCTTATCAACATCTCGACCCTGCGCGCGATGACCCAGGCCTATTACAGCCCGGACAACTTTGGCCATTTCGGGCTGGCCTTGCGAGACTACGCCCATTTCACCTCGCCGATCCGGCGCTATTCCGACCTGATCGTCCACCGCGCCCTGATCGCGGCTCACGGCTGGGGCGATGACGGAATTTCGCCGCAGGACGTGGAGAACCTTGGTGAGACCGCCAAGCTGATCTCCGACAGCGAACGCCGCTCGATGATGGCCGAGCGGGATACCTCGGACCGCTACCTTGCCGCCTATCTGGCAGACCGCATCGGGGCCGAGTTCGCGGGCCGCATCTCGGGCGTGCAGCGCTTTGGCCTGTTCGTCAAGCTGAATGAGACCGGGGCCGATGGTCTGATCCCGATCCGTTCGGTGGGACGCGAGTTCTTTCACTATGACGAAGCCAGCCAAACCCTGACCGGCTCGGACAGCGGGCAGGTCATCGGCATCGGTCAGCGCGTTCAGGTCCGTCTGGCCGAGGCGAGCCCGTTGACCGGCGGCCTGACGCTGGATCTGTTGTCCATCGCAGGTGCCGCGCTGCAACCGGGGCGCCCGCCGAGGGGTAAATATGCACCGCGCAGGCCGGTTGGGGCCAAGGCGGGCCGCACTGGCGCAAGACGCAAGCTGACGCGCCAGCGCAGATAGCTTGAAACCGCCGCGCGCTTGGCTAAACATGGCACCATGAAACGCCGCGCGGCCATCCTGTTCGCTCTTGGCCTTGGCCTCATGGCCGCAAAGTCGGGGGGGCAGGAAATGGCAATTGATCCGGGCACAGCACAGGGTCTCCGCGCCTGGATCAGTGATTTCCGCCCGCGCGCCGTGCTGGCCGGGGTCACGCCCGACACCTTCGACCGCCTGATGCCCGGCGTCAGCTTTCGCCCCGATGTGCTGGAACGCGACCGCAAACAGGATGAATTCACCAAGACGATCTGGGATTACCTTGACAAGGCCGTCTCGGATGACCGCATCGCCGCCGGGCAACAGGCGCTGGCAAAACACGCCGCCCTGCTCGCCGAAATCGAGGCCCGCTACCGGGTTGACGCCCCGGTCGTGCTGGCGATCTGGGGCCTGGAAAGCGCCTTTGGTGCGGTGCGCGGCGACATTCCGGTGCTGGATGCGCTGGCGACCCTGTCCTATGACGCCCGCCGCGCGGTGTTTTTTGAGGCTGAACTGCTCGCCGCCCTGCACATGCTCCAGTCAGGTCAGGTCGCACCCGCCGATTTCGTCGGCTCCTGGGCCGGAGCCTCGGGCCATACCCAGTTCATGCCCTCCTCGGTCGCGGCCACCGCCGTTGATTTCCAAGGCAAGGGCCTGCCTGACCTGTGGTCCGATGACTCCTCGGACGCCCTTGCCTCGACCGCCGCCTACCTCGCCAAGGCGGGCTGGGTGCAGGGCCAGCCATGGGGCTATGAGGTGACGCTGCCGGCCGGCTTTGACGTCGCCAGCACCGGGGGCCGAACCCAAAGGCCGCTGGCCGCATGGGCCGCGCTGGGCATCTTTCTCGCGTCCGGCCAACCCCTGCCACGCGACGGCTGGGCCGCCCTGATCCTGCCCGCCGGTGCCCGCGGCCCCGCCTTCCTGATCACCGACAACTTCGCCGCGATTGAGGCTTACAACCGCGCCGATGCCTATGTCATCGCCGTCGGCCATCTGTCCGACCGTATCCGTGGCGCTGGCCCCCTCCGGCACGACTGGCCTCGCGATCTGCGCGCCCTGACCTTGCCCGAGCGGAAAGAGATGCAATTGCGCCTGCTGGCCGAGGGTCTGTATTCCGGCGAGCCTGACGGCAAGGTCGGCCCCCTGACCCTCGCCGCCGTCAAGGCCTTTCAACGGGCAACCGGCCAGCCCCCCGACAGCTATGCCAGCCTGCAAGTGCTGGAGGCGCTGCGCCACAAACAGCGCCCGGCCTTGCCGCCTGAACCGTAGAATGGGTGATTTCACGCATGATTCGCAACACGTCGCCGCCGTTGCGAACCATTCGCAACGTGCTTTCCGAAAAGTTAACGAAAACAACTAACCACTTGTGAACACACAATAAAACACGATGTCGCGTAAAACGACATCGCCCTCTTCTCAACACTCCACCGCAATCAGACACGGCCCCTTTTCCCGCATCGCCCGGCCAAACGCCGCGACGAATTCATCCGTCGTGCTGCAATGCACCCCCGCCACGCCATGCCCACGCGCCAGCGCAACCCAGTCCAACTTGGGCTCCACCATGTCGAACATCCGCGCCACATTGCGCCCCGCAATGGCCCCCACCGCCGCCAATTCGCCGTGCAGGATGCGGTAAACATGGTTGGCAAAGATCACCACCGTGACATCCAACCCCTCGCGCGCCATGGTCCACAGCGATTGCAGCGTATACATGGCCGATCCATCGCCCGACAGGACCAGCACCTTGCGCTGCGGGCAAGCCACCGCCGCCCCGACCGCCGTCGGCAAGCCTCCACCAATCGCCCCCCCCATTATCACCAGATAATCATGCCCGCGCGCTGTCGCCAAGGCCTGCGCCATCGCAGCACCCGAGGTGATCGCCTCGTTGACCACCACGCTATCCTGCGGCATCAGGGCAGCAATCGCCGCCGCCACCTTATCCAACGTCAGCACCCCGCTGGGCAGGTCAGGCAGTGCCAGCGCCACCGCCTCAACCGGGCCATCCTCAGCCCCCACCGCCTTGGCCAGCGCCTGCAAGGTCCAGTCGATATCCATGTCGATGGAACACAACTCCAGCACCCTTGTGCCCGGCGCTTCGCTCAGACTGGGCTTGCCGGGATAGGCAAAGAACGCCGTGGGCCGCGCAGCGCCGCATAAAACCAGCGAACGGATGTCCGCCATGATCGCCAGATTCTGATCGACCTCATAGGCCAGCCGCTGCATTGGAACCGACCCCGCCCCCCTGCGCGACCGTGCGGCAAAGAACGGTGCCATCAACCGCGCCCCGGTGCGGGCCGCAATCCGCGCCGCCACCAGCCCAAGGTCGGAATAGAGCGCAGCACCATCCACCAACAGCGCCGCCGCAGGCTCGCTCAGCGCGCGGGCCGCCGCCGCAATCAACTCCGCTGAGGGCCGCCGCAGCGCAGGTGGCACCGCCGCCACCGCAGGCCCATCAGCCACCTCCCACGCCGTGTTGGCGGGCAGGATCAGCGTGGCGATCTGCCCGCCCAATGAGCGCGCCGCCGTGACCGCCGCCGCGCCATCCTGCGCCACCGTGGCGGCATCCTGCGCCACCCGCGTCCAATGCGACACCGCCTGACTGATGCCAAGGGTATCGCCCTTCAACGGGCTCTCATAGCGCAGATGATAGCTGGCATGTTCGCCCATCACATTGACCACCCCGCTTTGCGCCTTGCGGGCGTTGTGCAGGTTGGCGAAGGCATTGCCGAAGCCGGGGGCCAGATGCAGCAAGGTCGCAGCCACCTTGCCGGACATCCGATAATAACCATCTGCCGCCCCCGAGGCACCACCTTCGAACAGGCACAGGATGCAGCGCATCGCCGGCTCGCGGTCCAGCGCCGCGACAAAGTGCATCTCAGAGGTGCCGGGATTGGCGAATACCGTATCGACGCCCGAGGCGAGCAGGGTTTTGACCAGAGATTCCGCGCCGTTCATCTTGTCTTCCTTTACATGGCGGGGTGAACCCCGCCCTACGCCAATGTTTCGCGCTGCCAACCGGCCAGAAATTCCACCCTTTCGCAACCGCTGAAATGCGCCAACCGCTGCAGTTCCGCCGCCAGCCGTTGCAGCCGCCCCGCCCCCAGCCTGATCGTGGCTTCCGGCCAGAACGCCTTGACTCGCAACGTCTGGGCGTCACGGAAGGCCTTGACGTCGATCCGCCCGATCAGGCGATCACCTTCCAGCACCGGAAAGACGTAATAGCCGTATTTTCGCTGGGGCTCGGGCACGAAGACCTCGATCCGGTAGTGAAAGCCGAACAGGTGCGCGGCGCGGTCGCGGTTGCGCAGGGCGGGGTCAAATGGCGACAGGATGCGCAGGGGGCGGGCGGGCTCGCTCGCCCGCGCCGCCTGCTCCAGCACATCGGGCCGCGCAAGGCTGCGCTTGCGCTGGCCCATGGCACCCTCAACCTCGATCTCGATGACTTCGCCGCGTCTCAACGCCGCCACCGCCCAATCCCTGGCCTCGGTCAGGGTGATCAGCCCCCAGAAGCCGCGCAATTCGGATGGATCCGCAAAGCCCAGCCGGTCCAGCGCCGCCTTGCAGGACCAGTCGATCACCTCGGCGGTATCGGGCACCTCACCCCGATGCACCTCGGGGATCACCCGTTCGGCCAGATCATAGACCTTGCGGAACCCGTCGCGCCGGGTCACCGCCAGCTTGCCGCTGTGCCACAGCCATTCCAGCGCGGTCTTGGACGGGTTCCAGTCCCACCAGCCACCCGAGCCGCGCGCCTCACCCGCACCGACATCCGAGGTGGTGACCGGGCCATCCGCTGCTATCCGTTGCAACAGGCGGTCGAGCTGCGGCTCAACGCCGGGGCGAAACCACTTGCCCCAGTTCTTTTGCATCTGCGCCTCACGGCGCGGAAAGTTGTGCTGCCAATAGCGGTGCAGGTGGATCGGCAGGATCGAGGCGTCATGGGTCCAATGCTCCCACACCGCGCGGTCGTGCTCAAGCAGGCGTTTTAGCGCCTCGGGGCGATAGGACTGGCGGCGCGACCACAGGATCATGTGGTGGGCGCGTTCGACCGTGTTGATGCTGTCAATCTGAACAAAGCCGATGCGGTCGATCAAGGCGGCCAGATCGGCGCCGCTGGCGGGGCCGGTCGTTGCCTCGCACAGTGCGTGGCGGTCCAGAAACAGACGGCGGGCGGGTTGATTTTGCAGAACTTGGTGCGACATGGCCAAGGCGTAACAGGAGTGCAGGCGGGGTCAACCGGCAGCGTGTTGCCGCGATGGTGACAGACTGCAATCCACGGCCGGAAATTGTGACCCGAAGTCCGGATTTCTGCCCTCGCGCCCCGCTGTCCTGCCCGAGCCTTGGCACCATGAGCCATAAAACCCCGCTGATCACCACCCTCGTCGCCGACCTGTGCCTGGCCTTCGTGCTGGGCCTTGTGGCGCATCGGCTGCGCCTGCCACTGATCGCGGGCTACCTGATGGCGGGCGTCGCCCTTGGCCCCTTCACGCCGGGCTTTGTCGCTGACCAGTCCATCTCCTCGCAACTGTCCGACATCGGGGTGATCCTGTTGATGTTCGGCGTCGGCATGCACTTGTCGCCGTCCGATCTGATGAAGGTGCGTAGCATCGCGCTGGCCGGGGCGCTGGCGCAGATCGCGGTGGCGGTGCTCGCCGGGATGGCTCTGGGCCGGGGGATGGCTGCCGGGGCGATCCTGGGCCTGTCGCTGTCGGTCGCCTCGACCGTCGTGCTGCTGCGGGTGCTGAGCGAACGCCAGCTGCTGCCCACCGACCAAGGCCGCGTCGCGGTCGGCTGGCTGGTGGTGCAGGATCTGGTCATGGTCATCGTGCTGGTGATGATCCCGCCGCTGGCCGGTCTCTTGGGCGGGGTTGCCGCCCCGTTGGAGCCGGGGGCGGCGACCGAGGTGGCGCGGCTGGGTCTGGTGCCGATCTGGGCAACGCTGCTGACCACCTCGGGCAAGGTGCTGGCCTTTGTGGTGCTGATGCTGGTGGTCGGAAGGCGGGTGATCCCATGAGTTCTGCACTATGTCGCCCATACCGGCCAGCGCGAATTGTTCCGGCCGTCCGTGCTGGCCATCGCCCTTGGGGTGGCCTATGGCTCGGCACTGTTCTTTGGCGTCACATTTTCGCTGGGGGCGTTCTTTGCCGGCATGGTGATGGCCGGATCAACCCTTGCCAACCGCGCGATGAAGGACACCATGCCGCTGCGCGACGCTTTTGCCGTGTTGTTCTTTGTCGCGGTGGGAATGCTGTTCGACCCAACCGTGATCTGGCCAGCCGTGATCTGGACCAAACCCTGGCCGCTGTTGGCGACGGTGGTCATCATCCTTGCCCTGAAATCCGCCGCCGCTTGGGCCGTGCTGCGGGCCTTCGGGCATGGCAACGGCACGGCGCTGATGCTGACCGCCAGTCTGGCGCAGATCGGTGAGTTTTCCTTTATCCTGATCGGCATGTCGGTCGATCTGGCGATCATCCCGACCACCGCCCGCGACCTTGTGGTGGCCGGCGCCTTGCTGTCGATCCTGCTCAACCCGCTGCTGATCCATGGTGCCGGACGCCTTGCACCACGGTCGGAGGCGCGGGGAGTGGTCTGATGTTCAGCGGATCGCTCATCAAGCCCAAGCGGGCTTTCTTCGCGACATGCCGGCGGACGGGCCGTGAAGAAAGCCCGCTTGGGCTTGATGAACGGCTCATGCGATAAGTTTGCCAACCACATGGGCATGTCTATGCGACGGAAAGGCACAGCCCAGACGCTGCGCCAATCTGGCGTGACTATAGCCAAGGTCCGAGGCCTTGCAGACCTTTTCATCAGTCTGCTGCGACACCAGAACCAGCCCCGGCCCGGCCTCGGCCAGACGAAAACCCTTGCGGATCAGGCGTCGCATCAGCTCATCCCAGTTTGCCGCATAGGCAAAATCATCGGCAAGCAGGGCCCGCAACGGGGCAAGGACGGCCTCATCCGGGCGTTCCCTGCGCGGGGCGCGCTGACGGCGGTAAAGTTCGCGCTGCACCGCGTCGCGCACCACGTCGGACAAAGCGATCCGCTCCGCCAGGGCGATCTGATCCAAAGCGGTCCAAAAGTCCGGGGCGAGTGAGATGGCGCGGTCCATGCCGCCACCTTGGCGCAGGTTGGTTAAGCCCAGGTTAACGTGAGCCGCCAGTGGCGCGAGGCACCCGCTCATCAAGCCTGAGCAGGCTTTCCTCGCGGGATAGCGTGAAGAAAGCCTGCTCAGGCTTGATGAACGCCGCCTCATGCCGCGCCGTAGATCCGTCGCGCGTCGCGAAAGCTGATCAACCGCCGCGCCTGCTCATCCCACAGGTTCAGCTTGATGCAGGCCAGCGACTCGCGGATCGACAGGCGTTGCGCCTCGGCCAGCGTCCGGTGGTCGCGCAATACCTCGGCCAGGCGATAGAACGGGATGCGGCTGTAAAGGTGATGCACATGATGCACGCCGATATTGCCGGTGATCCACCGCAAGGGCGCGGGCAGCACATAATGCGATGAGCCTTCCAGCGCCGCAACATGGATCTGCCAATCCTCGCCCTTTTCCCAATGGGTTTCTTCGAACTGGTGCTGCACATAAAACATCCACACCCCGATGGTCGCCCCGATCACCGAGGTCGGGATATAGATCAGCAACAGCGGCATCAGCCCGCCCAGCCAGATGATCAGCCCGACCACGATGGCGATGAAGGCATTGGTGCCCATCGCCGAAATCCAATAGCGCCAGCCGGATCGCATCAGGCCAAAGGGCAGGCGGTTGTGCAGGATGAACAGAAAGCTTGGCCCCAGCACGAACAGCACGACCGGATGGCGGTAGAGCCGGTAGCCCAGCCTGCGCCAGAAGCCAAGCGCGCGGTATTCCGCGACCGTCAGGGTCAGCACGTCCCCGATGCCGCGCTGGTCCAGATTGCCATGGTGCGAATGGTGGATGGCATGGGTCCGCCGCCACACGTCATAAGGCGTCAGCGTCAGCACGCCCAGCACCCGGCCGACCCAATCCTGCAAGGTCCGGTTGTGGAAATACGAGGCATGACCACAATCGTGCTGGATGATGAAGATCCTGACCAGAAACCCGCCGTTCAGCATGGCAATTCCCAGCGACAGCCAGGCCGAGACATCCATCGCCACCCAGGCCAGCCCCCACAGGAAGGCGAAAGGCACCAGCGTCACTGCCAGCTCATACACCGACCGCCAGGTCGAAGGCTCGCGGTAACGGGCAAGTTTCAGCACCCATTGCCGGGCGCTTTCCTGCCGGGACAGCCCGGCGTCGGTTTCAATGGTCATTGAGGGACCTTTTGCAGAGTGCAAGCCACGGCAGGATGCAAGACGGGGGCAGGTGGCAAAGTGCTGCTTTCGCTGGTTCGGACCGAAGTCCGGCGGACCGAAGTCTGGGGGGGCCGGATTATCGCCCCGGCTGCGGCATCACCATGACCTGTTTTGCGCCGCTGGGAAAGCCTATTCCGCCACCCTGACCTTTTGCGCCGATTTGCGCTGCTTTTCCGTGGCGGATTTCAACTGGCCACAGGCCGCCATGATGTCCTCGCCGCGCGGCGTGCGGATCGGGCTGGCGTAGCCCGCATGGTGGATGATGTCGGCGAAAGCGTGGATCCGGTTGCCGGATGAGCGCCTATAGGGCGCGCCCGGCCATGGGTTGAACGGGATCAGGTTGATCTTGGCCGGAATGCCCCTGATCAGTTCGACCAGCCGGTGGGCATCTTCCTTGCTGTCGTTGACGCCGTCCAGCATGACATATTCAAAGGTGATCCGCTCGCTGTTGGACAGACCGGGATAGGCGCGCAAAGCATCCAGCAGGGCCGCGATGTTCCACTTCTTGTTGATCGGCACCAGCCGGTCGCGCAGCTCATCCGTGGTGGCGTGCAAGCTGACGGCCAACAGACAGCCGATCTCGGTCGCCGTGCGGGCAATTTCCGGCACCACGCCCGATGTGGACAGCGTGATCCGGCGCCGGCCGAGGGCAATCCCCTCATCATCCATCACCACAAGCATCGCATCGCGGACGTTGTCGAAGTTATACAGCGGCTCGCCCATGCCCATCAGCACGACATTGCTGACCCGCCGCACCTCGGGCTTGGGCTGGCCTTTGAGCGGCCATTCGCCCAGATCATCGCGCGCCAGCATGACCTGGCCGACAATTTCCCCCGCCGTCAGATTGCGCACCAGCTTTTGCGTGCCGGTATGGCAGAACGAACAGCTCAGCGTGCAACCGACCTGCGACGATATGCACAAAGTGCCGCGCTCGGTCTCGGGGATATAGACCACCTCGACCTCATGGCCGCCCGCGATCCGCACCAGATATTTCCTTGTGCCATCGTTTGAGATCTGCCGCGTCACCACCTGCGGCAACTCGACCACGAAACGCTCAGCCAACAAGGCGCGGACATGCCTGGCAAGGTTGGTCATCAAGGCGAAATCGCGCAGGCCCCAATAGTAGATCCACTGCCAAACCTGCCCGACCCGCATCTTCAACTGGTGCTCGGGGATACCCGCCGCAAGGAAAGCCGCGCGCATCTGGTCGCGGGTCAGCCCGACCAGATTGATCAAGCCTCCCTCGGCCAGCTTGCGCGGCACGGTCCGAACGTCTTGGGTGATGGCGGCGATGATGGTCATGGGGGAACAATCGTTGGGATGATCCGCGCGTATAGGGCCGAACGGGCGAAAAGGAAACCGCCTCTTTTGCCGGGACCTGGGTGAGCCAGGCGTGAAAGCGGCGGGCACAGCGCAAACTTGCTAGACAGGTGGCGCGGGCGTAGTCTCAAGTCGCTTTGTTGCATCATGCAAACCATGGGGGATATCACATGGCGACTTTGACTCTCAGCAATTCTTTCGGAGATGACTGGCCGCCGGACGCGCTTGCCGGCGGCACGAACATCAGCCGCTCGGACAAGGCGATGACCTATACGTCGGACAGTGGCTATACCGTTACCCTGCTCGGCACCGGGTTCACTTATGACGACGACGGGATCGGGATGCCCAGCGGCGGCACCATCGGGAGTATGATCATCCGCAAAGGTGGCAAGTTATATGCCAAATACACTGACATTTCCGCCGATCTCGCCCGCTCTGGCATGCTGCTATTGGGCTATGACGATAATGGCAATGACAGGGACCCCGACACCTTCAACTTCCTGCAAAATATCCTGCGCGGCGACGATCTGATGACCGGCTCGGCCAAAAATCACGTATTTTTCGGCAGCAAGGGGAACGACACGATCAATGCAGGTGCCGGGTCGGATCTCGTGGGCGGCGAACAAGGCGATGACGTCATGGACGGTGGCGATGGCTGGGACACGCTTTATTACGACCAAGCGAACTACAGTTGGGAATCCTATCGCGGTGTCGATCTGGATGCCGTCACGGGCCTCGCGACTGATTGCTGGGGCGACATCGACAGCTTCAGCAATTTCGAAAACTTCAAGGACTCGCTCTATTCCGACACGCTGAACGGGTCGGACATCGACGAAGAGTTTTCCATCACGCGCGGCAATGACAGCGTCGACGGCAGGGGCGGCGTCGACTTGGTTGACTACAGCGATGCCGGCCAGTGGGGTGCCCATCTCGGCATCAATCCCCTCCAGTGGGGTGCCCTTCGCGGCATCTATGTCAACCTCGGGACCGGCGTGGCCATTGATTCCTGGAAAGGCACCGACACGCTTACCAATATCGAGGGCGTCTATGGCACTTCCTTCAAGGACACGATCATCGGCAGCGGGGCGGACGAAACCTTTCTTGGTGGCGATGGCGTCGATGCCATCAACATGGGCCGCGGCCATGACAAGCTCGGCTTCTGGAACGTCGGCGACGACAATGACGGCGGCCATGGCATCATTTTCGACTTCAGTGCCGCCAACAACGTGGTCAACGACGGCTATGGCAACACCGAAAACGCCCTCGGGGTCGAAATGGTCGTCGGCTCCCGGTTCAACGACAGTTTGACCGGCAACGATGTCAGGAACTGGCTCTTTGGCGGCGATGGCAACGACACGATCACCGGAGGCTCAGGCGAAGACGATCTGGCCGGTGAATGGGGGAACGATCTGATCTTCGGGGGCCGCGGCTATGACCAGATCAACGGCGGCTATGGCGATGACACGCTGACCGGAGATGCCGGCGGCGACCAGTTCAACTTCAACTGGGACCTTGTGGATTCCGGCTTCGACACGATCGTCGATTTTCAGCAGGGCTTGGACAATATCTGGATCGCCAACCACTGGGGCGGCGGGTTCGACAACAACGTCCTTGTCGCCAACCAGTTCTGGTCCGGCCCGGGGGTGATCACGGCCGTCTTGGCCACCGAGCGCCTGATCTACGACACCGATACGGGCGAGCTGTATTTCGACGCCGATGGCCTGGGTGGAGTGGCTGCGGTGCGCTTCGCCACCCTGTCGAACCTCGCCGCCCTGACGTTCGACGACTTCAACGTCTTTCTGTGATTGCACAAGGGCGGCGAAACCCGCCCTTACTTACACCGGGTGCCCGCTTCGGCCATCGCAGCGGTAAATCCGCGCAAGGAAAAAGTGTCCTGGGTCTGGGTGCCCTTGGCCGACTTGGCCGTCAGCACAGCCAAGCCGCCCTTCTGCAGGGCTGCCAGCAGCTTGGCATCCTCGTCCGGGCTGGCCGCCCAGGCCCATTCGCCACCGGTCACCAGCTCGAACTTGGTGCCGTCGATGTTCAGCGACACCTTGGACCCCAGCGCAAACGGATAGCCGCCGGTGAACGAGGTTTCACCGCCCGGCTGACCAGGTCTGAAGGTCACGTACAACAGGATATCGCTGCGTTTGACTGCGACGGGCTTGCCATCGCGGGTGTTCACACTTTCCTTGGGGGGGGGACACGCCCCAGCATTCCTTGGGGCTGTCCTCGGTGAAAACGCTCCAATCCGTTATGGTCGCCACCAGATTGTCCGATTGTCCGCCTGCATCCTGCGCGAAACTGCCGCCCGCCACCAAGGCAATTGCTGCACCCACAACGGCGCGCGTCATCCAGCTTGTCATGTTCCATGGCCTCCTGCCGCCTGCCGCCCGCCCCTTGCACCGCTTGTCGCGGGTTTTACCGGTGGCGCAGGGCATTCCTACTCGATATCCCCGCCATAACCGATATTGACTGTCTGGCGAAAGCCCGATGGGCAGAAAATCGCTGAACGCTGTTGAAGGATGACCGCAAGTGACCGATTCGCCGGCGGAACCGATGATCGAGCTGTGGCGCGGCGGGCTGTTGGAAAGCCTCCACCACGGCCATGCCGTGATCTGCGACGCCAAGGGGCAGATCGTCGAGGCCTGGGGCAACCCGGCCGAGATCATCTTCCCGCGCTCGTCGTGCAAGATGGTGCAGGCCCTGCCGCTCTTGGAAAGCGGTGCCTTTGACGCCTGCGGACTGAGCGAGGCGCATCTCGCCTTCGCCTGCGCCAGCCACTGGGGTTCCGCCCTGCACACCACCATGGCGCGGAGCTGGCTTGAGGGTTTGGGCATGACCGAGGCCGACCTGCGCTGCGGCAGCCATGAGCCGACCGACAAGGTCGAGCGCAACCGCCTGATCCGGGCTGACGCAAGCCCCTGCCAGTATCACAACAACTGCTCGGGCAAACATTCCGCCATGCTGACGATGAACCGCCACCTTGGCGGCGACCCCGAATATACCGAGGTTGACCACCCGCTTCAGGTCCAGATCAAACAGGCGTTTGAGGAGGTGACGGATGAGACATCCCCCGGTTGGGGCATCGACGGCTGCTCAGCCCCCAATTTTGCCACCTCGCTGCACGGTCTGGCCCGCGCCATGGGCCGCTTTGCCGGGGCGACCGGCAGCGGTGACGCGCGCGACCGCGCCATGCACCGCCTGACCCGCGCCATGGCCGCTTTTCCCGAACTGATAGCCGGCGACACCGCCTGCGACACCGAACTGATGCGCGCCATGGATGGCCGCGTTACCGTGAAAGGCGGCGCCGAGGCCGTTCACGTAGCCATTCTGCCCGAGCTGAAACTGGGCATCGCGCTGAAAATCACCGATGGCGGCAACCGCGCCTCCGACGCCATGATCGCCGCCCTCCTGGTGCGGTTGGGCGTGCTGGACGCGGAACATAAGTATACCAGGAAGCGGCTGAATTCGGTGCAGAAAAACTGCCGTGGCACCGAGGTCGGGGTGCTGAAACTGGCTGCGACATTTCGGGGTTGAACTTCTTTGGTCTTTTTTAATGACTAATCTGACAGAGTATGCCAGTATTCGCCTTGCGACGAGTGCTGCCGCGCCCTGCATGGTTGGGAGAAAGCAATGGAAGAGATCTTTGATGCCATTAAAGGCATGACCGCTCGACTATGGTCGGCAAGATTGCCCTTCACTCTTGGCATTGCAACCTCGATTTTCCCTCAAATAGCCTGGTCAGAAGATTATCCATTCCCCGGCATATTTTCCTACGATTCCGAATCGCCTTGGACCTGCGCGTATGACTTTTCAATTAATTCTGGCCATGGCAACTATGTTACGTTTGCCTTGGATCGGAAGAAGTATGTTGAGAAAGTTAAAATAGACTATGTCATTACGAACAAAGGACTTTGCAAGACTGATGATGAGAAAGACGGCAAGTTCGTGGAGATTTGCGATAACACAAATTTTACGAATGTAATAGATGGAAATCTTGATCGTAACACATTCTATAGTCTGGTAAGTGCTCCTGATCTGTTCTCGCTTCAATACACGCGATTCCAAGATGCTGCCGAGCGGGATGCCTACTTGTCGGGAAAGTCGGCGCCGACCGGGTATTCTTTTAAAGCCACGCGATGCGTTGGGCTTTCCCTTGAGTTGCTTGCGCCCTATCTCAATGCCGACGAAGAGATCATCGAGGCGGACTACTATCAGAAATACCTTTCACCAGTTGAAGGGGACGCCAGCAAGGAAAGGTTCGAGGCACTGGCCCCGGATATCTTCGCAACGCTGAGAGAGTGATCCCGACAATTCTTCTTGGACGTGCGTTTGTGGCGGGTGCGGCCCGGCTGAATGCCATGCAGAAAAACTGTCGCGGCAAGCAAACCGGGGTGCTGAAACTGGCCGAGACTTTTGCGTAGGGTGTGCATTTATTGCGCAGCTCTCGGGCGGCCAAACCATGGTGCGCGATAAATGCGCACCCTACCTTCCGCACCTCCCCGTAGGGTGGGTGATTTCATCCACATTTCCCACAATATAACAAAATCAACTCCTTACCACCCATCCCACGCGTGAGAGCCCCCCAAAGACAAGAAAGACCCCACCGTTCTGGCCGCGACGTTTCGGTAGGCTGCGTGATTTCACGCATCTCTTTTCCGGCGTGATTTCATCCACCTTTGCCACAACGCCACAAAATCAACCCCTTACCACCCCTCTCACGCGTGAGACCCCCCATGACAAGAAAGACCCCCACCGTTCTGGTGGGGGCCCTCTTAACAGCAGTCACTGACGCTGCGGGCTGGGTGGGGGCTATGACCAGCAGCACCGGTTCCTGCATTCGGTCATTCACTCTGACCCCAGACCGTGGCCCTGCTGCGGCAGATCCACGGTCCTTTGGCGGTGCTTTCATGGCTTCCGCGTGGCACTTGATTTCGCGGTCCCCCAGCGCAATCATCCCGCCATGACGACTCTCGCGCCGACCCGGTTCCCGGTCTCTGATCGCCCCCCGTCAGATCGACTGAACCAGACCAGCGCTCATCAAGCGCAACCGCTTTCTTCGCGGACCTCGCCCCGAGCGCAACACGCGTGAAGAAAGCCGGCAACGGCTTGATGAACGCGCTTCACATCCGCCGCCGCGCCGTCACCGGACCTTCAACCAAGGCGATCCGGGCGATGCAGGCCTCTTGCCCCTCATAGGCCACCGACATGGTGAAACCATTGGCGTGAATCACCCTGCCATCCCCCACCACCAGCGCGACATGGCCCTTCCAGAACATGAGATCGCCGCGCCGCAAGCCGTCAGCCTCCACCCCCGCGCCCGCCTGCAAATCCGCATCGCCCGGCAAAGCGATGCCGCAGGCCGCAAAAGCCCCCTGCACCAGCCCCGAACAATCAATCCCCGCCCTGCTATTGCCACCCCACAGATAGGGCGTGCCGACAAAGCCCTCGGCCACCGTCACCGGATCGCTCAACCAGTCGCCAATCTCCCGCAGATGCGAGTACGGCACGAACCCTCCCGAGGTTTCGGCCCATTTGTCCAGCCGCCCCACCACCGCAACCCGCGCCCCCATCGGCAAGGCCGCAATCTCGCGCGACGATAGAAGTGGTTCGGGATAGAGATGCGTGCCGACCGAGGCGACCCAGTGGGTAGGGTCCGCACCCTCCGCCAGAGCCGCCTCAGGCAGCCAGCCGCAATAGAAATCCTTGAGTGCAAAGCCAAAGGCGTGGCCCGAATCGCGGTCCACCACGATGAACCCCTCACCCAGCAGCAACTGCCTTTGCCGCGCCCCACCGGGCGCGTCCAGCAGGTCCACCAGCGGCAGCGCCACATACAGCGCCTGCCCCTCGGTCCATCTCAAAGCCTGGGTCCGGCCGCGCAATGACACATGCGCCACCCGCGCCGTCGCAGGTGTGTGCCGCCGGTCCACCTACAGCCCCAGCAGCGCAGGCAGCGCAGCCAGCACCGCCCGCGCGCCCTGCCCAACCGCCCCCTTGGGCCGCGCCGGCTGATCCGCCGGGGTATGGCCATAGATGTCGAAATGCAGATAACGCGGCCCCTCGACAAAGCGCCGCAGAAACAGAGCCGCCGTGGCCGATCCGGCAAAGCCCCAGCCCGGCGCATTGTCGAGATCGGCAATCCCCGGCTCGATCACCGCCTCATAGGGCTCGTGGAACGGCAGCCGCCACACCGGGTCAAACCCCGCCAGCGCCCCGGCCTCCAGCGCCGCCACGATCGCGGCGTCGTCGGTGTAATAGGGCGCGAGGTCCGGCCCCACCGCCACCCGCGCCGCCCCGGTCAGCGTCGCCATCGACACCAAAACATCCGGCTTGTCCTCGCAGGCATAGGCCAAGGCGTCGCCCAACACCAACCGCCCCTCGGCATCGGTATCATTGACCTCGACCGTCAGCCCCTTGCGCGAGCGCAAGATGTCGCGCGGCCGCAGCGCATTCCCGGCAATAGCGTTCTCGACCGCGGGCACCAAAACCCGCAACCGCAGCCTGATCCCCAAAGACATGATCATCTGCGCCAGCCCCATGACGGTGGCCGCACCCCCCATATCCTTCTTCATTTGCAGCATCCCCGAGGCCGGCTTGATATCAAGGCCCCCGGTGTCAAAGCACACGCCCTTGCCGACCAGTGTCAGCTTGGGCCCCGCCTGCCCCCACCGCATATCCAGCAACCTCGGTGCCCGGACCGAGGCGCGCCCCACCGCATGGATCATCGGAAACCCGGCCTCCAGCGCCGCCCCCGTCACAACCTCGGCCCGCGCCCCGAACCGCGCCGCCAGCGCCACAAACGCCGCCTCCAACTCATCCGGCCCCATGTCGGAGGCTGGAGTGTTCACCAGATCGCGGGTCAGAAACTCCCCCTCGGCCATCGCCAGCAGCCGCGCCGCATCCACCCCCTCGGGCACCAGCATCACAGGCTTGACCGCCTTGGCGCTGCTGCGATAGCGCTCAAAGCGATACTGCGCCAACAGCGACCCCAGCGCCGCCTCATCGCGTTGCACCTGCGTCAGTTCACCAACCAGCCGCCACGCCCCGCCGGGCAGGCAAGCAAAGGCCTTGACGATGCCAAAGCGCAGCCGCGCCCGCGCTTTGGCGGTGCCCAGCCCCACGACCGCGCCGCAAACCGCGCCATCCGGCCCCGGCAACAACCGCAGCTCGCCAAGGCCTGCCTCAAAGCCGCTGCCCGCAAGCCAGGCATGAACCCGGGCGGGCTGGGTGGCCAGCCAATCGGGCAGGCTGTCGGCGCTGACAACCATCAGGTCACGCGCCGCAAGGCCGGGGTCGGCAAAACAAGGGTTCGGCATGGCAATCTCCGCTGGATTGCTTTGAGCCTAGCCATTTTGCGCCTCACCGCAAGGTGCACGGGCCACCCGCCCGCCTCGCCCGTCAGATCTGGGTCTTGCCCAGCAATTCGCGGTCACTCGCCAGCGACCGTTCGGCCACCCGCATCAGTCGCGCCCAGACTGCCGAAAAGCCTGTCACATCGCTCTGTCCCAGACAAAGCCGCAGATCGCCCGCGATCAGCCCAAGACTGACCATGCCAAGGTGCTCCGCCATCCGTTGCAGCCTGCGCAACTGGCGGTCCACATCGGTCAACTCATGCTTGTGGATCTGGCAGGCCAGCCCCGCCATCGTCAGCGCCAGTTCCGCCAGCGCCCGCGTCACCACCTGTTCAGCCGAGGCCGCACCCAGATTGCGATAGATCGTCGCGATCGGTTCGGCGTCTTGTTTCACCCGTTCCTGCGGTCGCAAAGAAACCACATTGCCTGCAGACATCACCCATCCTCCATCCTTACCCAAGGCCGATCCTGCGCCGCCATGCTGAAGATTTCGTTGCGCGCCGCCGACGAAACCCCTCAAATTTGCTGCGATTGCGCCCTCGTCGCAGACAGGTTAAAACCCGCCCATGGTTCAAGCCCGCCCCCTTCCGTCCTACCTCGTGCAGCGCTTCCACGGCTGGCGCGCCACCGCTTACCACGACAACAAGGCCTGGTATCGCCGCCTTGCCGAAAGCGGCCAGCATCCCCGCGCCATGGTGATCTCATGCTGTGACAGCCGGGTCCATGTCACCTCGATCTTCGGTGCCGATGAGGGTGAGTTTTTCATTCACCGCAACGTGGCCAACTTGGTGCCGCCCTATAAAGCCGATGGCGAACACCACGGCACCTCAGCCGCCGTCGAATATGCGGTGATGGCGCTGGGCGTCGCCCATATCGTCGTGCTGGGCCATTCCAACTGCGGCGGGGTCAAGGGCTGTCACGATATGTGTTCAGGCCACGCCCCGCAGCTTGAGGAAAAGACCTCGTTCGTTGGCCGCTGGATGGACATCCTGCGCCCCGGCTATCAGCGCGTGGCGGAGCTTCCCGCAGCGGACCAGATCCGCGCGCTTGAATATCAGGCCGTCGTGGTCAGCCTGGAAAACCTGATGACCTTCCCATTCGTCGCCGAAGCCGTCGCCGATGACCGCCTGACGCTGCACGGGCTATGGAACAACACCGGCGAAGGTGCGCTGGAACAATACGACCCCGCCCGCGGCTTTGTTCCGCTCTGACGGCTCAGCGGCAGGCGGCCATCGCCGGTATGCTGTCGGGCGTCCTGCCAGCGATGATCCTGCTGCGCTGGGTGCCGGGTGCTGGTCGTGCCCGTCCGGTCATGCGACCCTCACGGCTTGACTTCGCGCCAGAAGCCTCCGGGTCACCAAAGATCAGGACAAGGGATGCCATGGCCGACCTACTGGCGCTTGCCGGACAGAGCCTTCTTATCCCGATGATCCTGTCTTTTGCCCTTGCCCGGTTTGCCGCCCTTACCCGCCCGGACCTTACCATCCCCGAGGCGATGGCCAAGGCCATGTCGATCTACCTGCTGTTTGCAATCGGGTTCAAGGGCGGGGTGGCGGTGGCTGAGCACGGCTTTGCCCTCGCCCTGATTGCAACGCTGATGGCAGGCATCGCCTTGTCCTTTGGCTTGCCCTTCGTGGCCTTCGGCCTGCTGCGCTTGCGCTGGCCCAGATGGCCACCCTTGATGCCGCCGCAGTCGCCGCCCACTACGGCTCGATCTCCATCGTCACCTTCGTTACGGCAACTTCGGTTCTGGAAGGGCAGGGCATTGCAAGCGAAGGTTACATGGTGTCAGTAGGCCGCCGCGATGGAAGCCCCGGCCATTGTCGCCGCCCTCTGGCTGGTCGCCCGCTATGGCACGGAAAACGGCTCGCGGCGCTTGGACGCGCGACTGTGGCATGAAATCCTGCTGAACGGCTCCATCGTCCTCTTGGTCGGGTCTTTCCTGATCGGCTTCGCCACCGGCAAACCCGGCATGGAACGGATCGAAAGCTTCATCGTCTCGCCCTTTCAGGGGGTATTATGCCTGTTCCTTTTGGGTATGGGGCTGGTCGCCGGGCGTGGCCAGCGCGGCATTCGCGGAGTCATCGGGCCGGGCGCCATTGCCTTCGGCATCCTGATGCCGTTGGTGGTGCCTCGTTCGGGGCCTCGTTCGGGGCGGCGGTCGGCCTCCTGCTCGGCCTTTCGCCGGGTGGATTGGCGCTTTTCATGACGCTTTGCGCCTCGGCCAGCTATATCGCGGTTCCTGCCGCAACGCGGGTGGCCCTGCCCGAGGCCAACCCGGCGATCTATCTGACCCTTTCGCTGGGCGTGACCTTTCCGTTCAACCTTATCCTTGGCATTCCGGCCTATGTGGCCATAGCCCGGGCCTTGACCGCAGGATAACCCATGCAGACCCATGCCGCCAAACGTGTTGAGATCATCATCGAAGCCCCGATGGAAAGCCGCCTGACCGAGGCGCTTGAAAAGGCCGGCGTCACCGGTTTCACCGTCCTGCCGGTATTGGGGGGGGGGTCAGGCCGATCCGGTCGCTGGACGCGCGAGGGTCAGGTCGGCCGCGCCGGCATGGTAGCGCTGATCTGCCTGATCCGGCCAGAGCGGCTCGATGCCCTGCTTGACGCCGCTTTCGCCGTGGTCGAGCGTCATCTGGGCGTGGTCTCGATCACCGACGCGAAGATCCTGCGCGCCGAAAGATTCTAAAGCAAATCAGGGAAAAGTGGGAACCGGTTTTCTCGCCAGATTTGTGAAGAATCAAAGAGTTAGATCGTCTCCCGCGATTCTGTCATCGCCTGAAACGAACAAGGGCGATCAAGGGCTAGTTGTGCCCGACAGCAAAACCACAAGCGAAAACACCAATTCTCCCTATTTTGTTATATATCAATACCTTGCCGACCATCTCACGCGTGAGAGCCTGCGTCAGTGCAAAACCTTCCCCTCGGGCCAACTGATCACGCTTTCCAGCGTGATCGCCTGCTTCTCGCCCGGCCCGAGGTCAAAATCCCAGGCCAACACCCCGCGCCTGCCCTCGACATCCGCCTCGCTGACCGCCGGATCGGCGCGGTAGCTGATCTCCAACTCCTCCTGCTCCGAATAGGGCACCAGGTCCAGCACCCGCATGGCCCAAGTCTCGCCGGTCAGATTTTCGACCTCCAGCACCGCCTTCTCCTCGATCTGGCTCGAGATGCTGATGATCCCGCGATCTCCCTCAGCCCGTTCCGGTATCTCCCGCTTCAGCCTGATGCCATCAATCGCCCCGAACCCCAGATCGACCTTGTCCCCCGGTGCCAAGACCGCCAACTCGGCCGCCCCGACCAGCGCGCCGTCCCGGTACAGATAGGCCGTCCCCGGCAACAGGATCTCCGTGCTGTCATTGGTCAGGCTCGCCACCACAAAGGCCGTCGCATCCCAGCGTGGCACCGCCTGCGCCACCACCTTGGGCGCGAAGATCAACTGATCCAGCGCCAGCCGCAAATTCTCCACCCCCGACGCCAGATCGACGGCCGAGGGGTAATGATAGACCAATGTATCGCCCTGATAGGCCATAGTCGCCGCCTCGACCATCGCCATCATCGGCTCCGCCTCAGCAGCCCCGGCCATGGCATCCGCGACCGTCTTCATCCGCTCGTCGGAAACCGCATCCTCCACCCGCCGCAACTCGGGCCACAGCATGGTCGGCTCCGACTGCTCCGAGGGCCTTGCCGTGGACAGGGTCAGCTCCACCGCCACCCAATCCTCACCCGAGGCCTGCGACACCAGCACCGCGCGCTCCACCACCAGCGCGCCCGCCTTGCGGTCCAGCGCCATGTCATAGACCGGGGCCCAGGCGGCATCATAGACGTAATGCGTCACCATCAGATGGCCCGCGCCGCCCTTGCTTGTCACCGCCACCGCCAGCGCCACATACTCCGCATCGCGCTGCGACAAAACCGCCAGCGCCAGCCGCGCCTTCAGCACCTCGACCTCCGCCTTGCTCACCTCCTCCTCCGCCTCCGGCAGCGCCGTCCCCGCCGCCAGTGCCGCCATCCGCGCCGTCAATACCTCGGTCCCGATCATCTGGCTGACCGCCGACAGGCCCTCAGCCGTGGCACCCGCACCATCCAACTTGATCCCGACGAGGAACTTGATCTGCGCCTCCTGCGCCTCGATCTCGGCCCTGATCCCCGCCACCTTGCCCTCGGCGCCATGCAGCGCCACAAGGGCCAGCTTCACGGCATCCTCCGCCGCCAGCACCTCGGGCGAACCGGAATCCTGCCGTGGCGGCAAGCGGTCCGCGCGCAGCGCAAAAGCTCCAAGTTCCGTATCGCCCGACGACACCCGCAACAACTCCGCCACCGTCGCCGCTGGCAGATCGGTGATCAGCACTTCATGCGCCCCGGCAGCCACCGTGAACCTCACCTCCCGCACCACCAGCGCGCCCTGCGGATAGATCGTCACCGCGGTCACCTGACTGGTGGCCAGAACCGTATCCGCCCATGCCCCGCCGGGCAGCAGCAATGCCAGACAAACCAAAGCCCGCATGAAAACCCCTCCCGCAATTCCCTCCAGACTATCCCCACCCCCCGATCCTGCAAAGCGAAAACTCCCCCTTACCCTTTGCCAAATACTCCCGCCGGAGGCTCCCGCTTGCCCACCCCGCCCCACCCTGCCAATCTGCGCGCAAAGGACAACCCATGACCGCCCAGGATCTGAAATCCACCGCCAGCCTGCCCCGTGTCAGCCATGCCAAGGGCGCCTACCTTTGGGACGACACCGGCAAGCAATATATCGACGGCTCCGGCGGCCCCGCCGTCTATTGCCTCGGTCACGCCAATGCCGAGATCAACGCCGCCGTCGCAGCACAAATGGCCGACATCGCGCACGGCTACCGCTACAACTTCACCAGCTCGGCGCTGGAAGAACTGACCGAAATCATCCGCGAGCATTGCGCAGGCGCCTTGCGGGAAATCGTCTATGTCACCGGCGGCTCCGAGGCGGTGGAAAGCTGCCTGAAGATCGCCCTGCAATACCAGACCGCCATCGGCCAGAAATCCCGCCGCCGCTTCATCTCGCGGCAGCGCTCATGGCACGGCAACACAATCGGCGCGCTCGGCGTCTCGGGTTTTTCGGAACGCACCCTGGCCTATGAGGGTGCCTTCATCCCCTCGATCAAGCTGTCGCCCGCCAACACCTACCGCCCGCTTCCCGGCACCACTGCCGCAACCACCGGTCAGGCCTGCGCCGCCGAGCTTGAAGCCGCCATCCTCAGCCACGGTGCCGAAACCATCGCCGCCTTCATCTTCGAACCCGTCGTCGGCGCCGCAGGCGGCTGCGTGCCTGCCCCCGACCTCTATGCCAAAAGGGTCCGCGACATCTGCACCCGGTATGGCGTCCTGATGATCGCGGATGAGGTGATGTGCGGCGCCGGTCGCACCGGCCCGTGGCGCGCGCTGGCGCATGACGGGGTTGAGCCTGACATCATGGCCATCGCCAAAGGCCTCGCCGCCGGTTACCTGCCGCTCGGCGCCGCCATCTGCACGACCGCGGTGTGGCAGGCGATCCTTGCCGCCGACGGCGCATTCGGCACCGGTCACACTTTTACCGGCCATACCGCCGCCTGCGCCGCCGGGGTCGCCGTGCAAAAGATCATCGCCCGCGACGGCCTGCTTGCCCGCGTCGCCGCCAATGAGCCCCGCCTGAAATCCTGGCTCGCGGGTGCCGTGGGCGGCCTTGACGCGGTGGGCGACATCCGCGGTCGCGGCCACTTCCTCTGCGTCGAACTGGTGGCGAACCGCACCACCAAGGCCCCTTTCGAGCCCGGCCTGCAACTCGCCGTGAAAATCCGCGCGCAGGCGATGGCCAACGGCCTGATCTGCTATCCGGTCAGCGGCAATGTCGATGGCGTTTCCGGCGACATCGTCATCCTCGCGCCGCCCTATAATTGCAGCGATGCCGAGTTGAGCGAGATCGTCGATAAAACCGCCCGCTCGATCCGGCAGGTTCTGGTTGCGGAAAAGCTGGCCTGATCAGCAGCCCCAGAGGGCTCTCACGCGTGAGAGCCATGTTAAACCATTGATATAATGATATTTTACGATTTTAACGCTGCGTTAACCGCGCCCCAGAGCATAGCCCTTGCCTAACCACCGCCACCGCCGCATCTTGGCCGCAAGAACAATAGGGGCGAGTGATGACAGCAGCGGACAAGGCCTTTGCCGAAGCGGAACGCCTGATCGCCGAGGCGAAGGCGGCGGGGGCTGATCGGCTGTCGCTGAACATCCACGCCACCCACGCCCTGACCCGCCTGCCCGACAGCATCGCCGGGTTGACGAACCTGAGTTCCCTCGACCTAATGAACACACAGGTCAGCGACCTGACCCCGCTGGCCGGGATGGCGGGGATGACGAGGCTCAGCCTCATCAACACGCCGGTCAGCGACCTGACCCCGCTGGCGGGGATGGCGGGGATGACGGGGCTCAGCCTCAGCAACACGCCGGTCAGCGACCTGACCCCGCTGGCGGGGATGGCGGGGATGACGGGGCTCAGCCTCAGCAACACGCAGGTCGGCGATTTGGCACCGCTGGCCAGGATGGTGGGGATGACGGGGCTCGCCCTCAGCGGCACGCAGGTCGGCGATTTGAAACCGCTGGAGGGGATGGTGGGGATAGAGGTGCTCGACCTCGAAAACACGAAGATCAGCGATCTGACGCCGCTGGCCGGGATGGCGAGGATGAGGTATCTCCGCCTTAACATCACCCGGGTCAACGACCTGACGCCGCTGGCCGGGATGGCGAGGATGACGAGGCTTTGCCTCGGCATAACACTTGTCAGCGATCTGCGGGTAGTGTTGGGGATGCCGAAGTTGGCGAGCGCGCCCGATTTTCAAGGCCTGACCTTTCGCAACACGCCGTTCACGCGGGCAGATGTGCGCGCGGCAGAGATTGCGGGGATTGGCACCGCCAAAGAGCGGGCGGCGGCGTTGTTTGCGTATCTGAAGGACTGGGTGCCGCCGGGGGAGGTGGCGCTTTCGGGGAGTGCGACCGGGACGGTATCAGACCCGCCAAAGCCGTTCGAGGAGCCATTCGTTTTTCTGTCATGTGCCAATCAAGACCTCCTTCGCGTTGGTGACCTTCACAAGTTGCTGCAAGGAGCCTCAATTCCGCTCTGGTGGTATCCGAACATTCCACCCGGTGCATCGGGGCGCGCTGACATTGCCGAAAGGCTGAAATTGGCCAAAGCGGTCGTTACGTTCTGGACCAAAGATAGCACAGTTTCGAAAGCTGTCATTGAAGAGGCCGCCACGGCGCAAAGGCAAGGCAAGCTGATCCATGTTCGGCTGGACGATGCCCCGCTGCCCTATGGCTTTGCCGAGACGCAATACCTCGACTTGCGCAACTGGGACGGCACGGCGAACCACCCAGAAATGCGCAAACTGATACAGGTGTTGCGCGACCGGATTGCCCCGCCGACGGTCCAAGCGATGACCTCGCGGATCGCAGCGGCAAGTCCGATTGCAATGGTCGTGCAGGATGGCAGATTGTCGCCCCGCGATACGCCACCTAATGAGCGGCCGGAAATCACCAATGCCCCGGACTTGAGCGCGCGGTTGGGTGGTTTGCGGACGAGCCTTGTTTCGCTGCAGGCGTTCGCGGATGACCGAGACCATTACCAGTTCCCGCAAGACCTGCGTCATGTCCTGACAGGCGCGCACAATGCCCTTCATGCGGAACCGCTCACTTGGTATGCCCTCCACGACGCGAGGGACAGTTTGGTTGATTGCATGGACCAACATGATGCCGCGCGGTCTTGGAACACCGTGATGTTCAATGACCTGACCAGATTCGTGGCCCGGATCAATGAAGTCAGACCCCTGTTGCAGCCTCGGCAAGTTCCGCCGGATCAGCCGGGAGCCAAGCCGCCCGAGCCCGATCCGATCATTCGCGCGGACGAAATTCCCGAGGTGACCACCCTAATCCTTGAGATCGGGCGGGAGATGGCCTCGCCTGAGGCAGAACAGGTGTTCGACGGTCAGGCGCAGCAGTTGGTCGCGACCGAGATTGCAACAGTGAACGATGGGGCAAGGGCCGTGGGTCCAGCCCGTTTTGCGCCGCTCAGGCGTGGGGTGCGCGGGCTGACCTATTTGGTTGGGGCCACACTTGCGGCGGTTTCGACGGGCGTCATGGTCAACCTCCTGACGACACCCGAGGCAGCGTTGACACTGGCGGCGCGGTTGAAACCGCTGTTGGAAGCGTTGTTGAGGTATTTTCGATAGATAACGATCACAGGTGCGCATGAATGCACACCCTACGAGGTGGGGTAAATCCTGGCGTTTCGGGCGCGTCTCAGCCCTTCTTCAGCACCCGGCTGTCCAGCAGTTCGGCGATCTGCACGGCGTTCAGGGCGGCGCCCTTGCGCAGGTTGTCGCTGACCACCCACATCGAGATGCCGTTCTCGACCGTGATGTCCTGGCGGATGCGGCTGACATAGGTGGCATAGTCGCCGACACAGTCGATCGGGGTGATGTAGCCGCCCGGCTCGCGTTTATCGACGACCAGAATGCCGGGGGCCTCGCGCAGGATGTCGGTGGCTTCCTGCCAGTCCAGCGGGTCGTGGAACTCAATGTTGATGGCTTCGGAATGGCCGACGAACACCGGGACGCGGACGCAGGTGGCGGTGATCTTGATGGATTTATCGAGGATCTTCTTGGTCTCGGCCACCATCTTCCACTCTTCCTTGGTGTAGCCGTCATCCAGAAAGACGTCGATATGGGGGATCACGTTGAAGGCGATCTGCTTGGGGAACTTTTTCGGCTTCACGTTTTGCCCGACGACAAAGATGCCCTTGGTCTGGTCCCACAGCTCATCAATGCCGTCTTTGCCGGCGCCTGAGACCGACTGATAGGTGCTGACCACCACCCGCTTGATCCGCGCCCGGTCGTGCAGCGGCTTCAGCGCCACCACCATCTGCGCGGTCGAGCAGTTCGGGTTGGCGATGATCATCTTGTTCTTGTAATGCACGATCTGATCGGGGTTCACCTCGGGCACGATCAGCGGCACCTGCGGGTCATAGCGGTAAACCGACGAATTGTCGATCACGATGCAGCCCGCCTTAGCCGCGCGCGGCGCATAAAGCTTGGTCGCCTCGGAGCCCACGGCGAAGAAGGCGATGTCCCAGCCGGTGAAATCGAAAGTGTCGAGGTCGCGGGTCTTGACGGTCTTGTCGCCAAAGCTGATTTCAGTGCCCAAGGATTTGCGCGACGCAAGGGCCGCAATCTCATCGACCGGGAAGGCGCGCTCGGCGAGGATGTTCAGCATTTCGCGGCCTACGTTGCCCGTGGCACCCGCGACGACGACTTTATAGCCCACCCGCGTCTCCCTTATCCGCCCTTGACCGTCAAGAACGGCTGTTAGCGCAAAGGGGGGGGGGCGGCGAAAGGGGCTGCGCGGCATTTGCCGCCAGCTTGCGCGCTTGCCGCAGTTTTTCCGCCATTGCGGAGCTATCTGCGCTGCCGGGCGGGAATGTGAAGCCGGGATAGTAAACGCGGTCCAGCCAGTTCATGAACCTGGCCCGCAGCGCTGGCTCGAAGGTCAGGGAATCAGCCGTCGCAAAAGCCCCGTTCAGCGCGGCCAAAGCCTCGGCCAGCGAGGCGCGCGCCGAAGGATGCTCTTTGACCCGCAGATGCCAGCCCTGCGGCAGATATGCAGCGGCCTGCCCCAGCGCGGCCAGAAAGCCCGCCATCCCGCTGCTCCAGCCGGCGAACAGCGTGACCTGACTGTCGCCGGGCACCTGCAAAGGGCAAAACAGATAGCGCCCCTGCGGCGCGTCCGCAGCTTGCCTGACGTCGGCGCGCAGCGACGCCCGCGCTGTCATCCCCGCCGCCAGCGCCCGCCAGCCCTCGCCGCAACGGTCGGCGTCCGCCCCGGCCCAACCAGCGAAATCCACCCCGATGGCCGAGCTTTCCGCATTCACCCCCAGCGGATCAACCGTGACCCGGTCCGCAAACGGCGCCAACTCACAACACAGCACCCCGCAGCCCGCCTCCCGCGCCGCCAATTGAAAGGCCTGCCGCGAGCCGCCCAGCCCGTTCCACACCACCGCCACCGCCCCGGGGGCTGCCATGAACAACCGCCGCGCGCCGTTGCATTGCAGCCGGATCAGCCATTGCTTCCCCCAACGCCAGAACCCCTGCGGCTGCCGCCTGGCCCGCGCCAGACAGGCGGCCACCCGCGCCTCGGTCTCGGGAAATCCGCGCAACGACCACGGAATGGTCCACAGCCTGCGCCCGCCGCCATCCGCCTGCGCAAGGGCTCCAAACACCGCTGCCTTGCGGGCATTCCATTCGGCGGGGTAAATGATCATCTTACCCTTCCACGTCAAACAGGCGGGGGAACAGGATGTCATGCGTCCGCGACCCGAACCGCAGCGACAGCGCAGTCTTCGGCGTGACCGACCCGATGATGCCGTTTTCGACCAGTTGCCTGGTCAGGCGCAGCGCCGTGCTTTCCGAGGCGCCGATAATCATCGGCACCGCTCCGCGCGGCACCTCGCCCATGGTCAGCATGGCGCGCAAAAGCGGCATGGACCCTTCAGGCATTCCCTGACTTGCCATGTAGCGGGTCAGACGGTCCTCCAGTCGTGGGATGTCATAGAGTCTCCCCATGAAGTCGATCTGATCCAGACAGACCTTCAGGAACCATGTGGCAAAACCGATCAGGTTTTGCAGCGACAGGTTGCCCCGCCCATCCCGGTCGCCCTGCCTTGGCCGATCTGCAATCGCCAACATTGCCTTGTATTCCTGCCGCCCCGGCACCCCATCGGCCAAACCCCGCGCCAATCCGCGCGACACCGACCACAACCCACCCGCCGCGATCCCGGCGTGATAGGCCATGGCGTGGGACATCAGACGCGATACCCGCCCGTTGCCATCCTGAAACGGGTGAATCCACGCAAATCGGTGGTGTGCGGTCGCCATGCCGAGGATACGTGCTGTGCGCCCTTTCATCTGGTCCAGCCGAAAACGGTGATGAAAATGTGCCATGAAGGCGGGCAGTGTTTCCGCAGGTGGTGGCACATGCAGGCCGATTTCCACGTCATGGCTGCGCCATTCGCCGGGGTCGATCCGGACACCATCCTTGACCCAAAGCTCGGCGGGGGCAGTGTCGCGGTAGAATTCGGCATGCAGGAATTTGAGGAAATCTTCGCCGCTCGGGTCCGGCAACTTACCCGCCAAGGCCATAGCGTCGATCTGCCTTTGCAGCCGGACATGGGCCGCATTTTCGCGCTGCAATGCGCGCTTGGCGGGGTCGGCATCAAAGGTCCCCTCAAGCGCCCGCTCTATCTCGCGTGGGCGGGTAGTGTTGCCCTCGATCTGGTTGGAGTAGTAGGAGTTCATCAGCCGCACCATCTCGGCCATGTCGGCCATAGTCAGCGGATGCAACCGCCCGGCCAGCTGCCCCGCTTGCGCCACCAGTTCACTGGCAAGGTCAGCCAAAGTGTCCGACATCTCTTCGATCCGGGTAGGTTCCATGCGCGTTGGGGCAATATCATGGGACATTTGACCGATCCTTGGGTGCCAATTTCCCTTTTACTTATCACACGTTGCGCAATTATCCATCACAAATTGACGGATCTTTGTGACGGATCTCTGTGACGGATCTTTGTGACGGGTCTTTGTGCGGGTCCTAGGCCGCCTGCGGCACCATCTCCCGCTCGCGGATCGGCAGATGGATCAGCGCCGAGAGTGCCCCGACCCCGACGCCGACCCACCAGACCGCGGTGTAGTCGCCGGTCAGGTCATACATCCTGCCACCCAGCCAGACGCCAAGGAATGACCCGATCTGATGGCTCAGGAACACAAAGCCATACAGCGTCCCCATATAGCGCAACCCATAGATATGGGCGACCAGACCAGCGGTCAGCGGCACCGTCGCCAGCCACAGTGCCCCCATGGTGGCCGAGAACAGCAACACCGTCAGCGGCGTCATCGGCAGCATGATGAACAAGGCCGCGATCACGGTCCGCCCGGTATAGATCGCCGCCAGCAGGTATTTCTTGGGGTAACGCTTGCCCAACCACCCCGCCATGATTGTCCCCGCGATGTTAAAGAGGCCGATCACCGAAATCGCCACCGCCCCCAGTGTCGAGGTCGAGGTGATGCCGATGCCCGCCAACATGCCGCTCGGGTCGATCGCGCCGCATTTTTCCGTCACGAAGGCCGGAAAATGCGCGGTGAGGAAAGCCAGTTGATAGCCGCAGGAAAAGAACCCTATCGAGATCATCAGATAGGACGGGTCCTTGAAGGCGCGGATCAGCACAGAGCCCATCGACTCCTCCAACTCCTGCCTTGTGGCCTGGGTGGGGCTGTGCAGGAAGGGCAGGGCAAACAGCGTTGCAAGGATGATCACCGAGAAGATCACAAAGACCGTCTGCCACGGAAAATACGCCAGCAGCGCCTGCGCCGTGGGGGCGCCGACCACCTGCCCGGCCGAGCCTGCCGCCGTGGCAATGCCCAGCGCCAGGCTGCGGTTCTCCGGCTTGGTCGCGCGGCCGACGATGGCCAGGATCACCCCGAACCCGGTGCCCGCGATGCCGAAACCCACCAGTATTTCCAAAAGCTGCATCTGCCCCGGCGTCACGGCATAGGACGACAGCAGCAGCCCCGCCGAATACATCAGCGCCCCGGCAATGATGGCGCGGCGGTCACCGAACTTCTCGGCCAGCGCGCCAAAGATCGGCTGGCCGATGCCCCAGGCCAGGTTCTGAATGGCAATCGCCATCGAGAAATCCGAGCGCAGCCAGCCGAACTCAGCCGCAATCGGAATCTGGAAAACCCCGAAACTGGCGCGGATCGCGAAACCCAACATCAGGACCACGCAACCGGCAATCAGGATCGGGGTAAAGAGCGTCTGTTTCGCCATGGCGTGCCTCCGCAGGATCGGCAGACCTGAGCGCGGGGCGCGGGGTGGGGTCAAGCGGTAACTTGTGACGGTCACAATTGCTTGCGTTGCGTCAATCCGACCTGCGCTGCGCTGTAGGGACGGAAAAACGACGGATAACCGACAGATAACCGACGGATACCATACAGCACTTTTCAACGATTTCAGCGCATTAACCCAGATGCCTTAGTCCCCGGGCTTCTGCGAGGTCGATCTGCTTTTGCCGCTCGGCAAACCGCCCGCGGTCGGTCTGCGAATATTCCTCCAGGCAGTGCGGGCAACACGAACCTTGCTCAAAGTCCGGGCTGGCCCGATCCTGCGCATTCAGCGGTCTGCGGCAGGCCCGGCAAGTGGTGAGGTCGCCCGGTTTCAGCCCATGCCCGACCGAGACGCGCTGATCGAAAACAAAGCATTCGCCCTGCCACAGGCTGGCCTCCTGCGGCACGTCTGCCAGATATTTCAGAATGCCGCCCTGCAGGTGAAAAACCTTGCTAACCCCTTGGCCCAGCAGGTAATTCGTGGCCTTTTCGCAGCGGATGCCGCCGGTGCAGAACATGGCGATCCGTTTGCCCGCAAAGCGGCCCTTGTTGGCCTGCCACCACGCCGGAAACTCGCGGAAAGCCTGGGTTCCGGGGTCAACCGCGCCGGTGAAACTGCCGATCTTCACCTCATACCGATTGCGGGTGTCGATCAGTGCGACATCCGGCGCAGAGATCAGCGCGTTCCAGTCGCAGGCTTTCACATGATGCCCAACCCGCGCCAAAGGGTCGATATCCGGCTGCCCCATCGTCACAATCTCACGCTTGATCCGCACCTTCATGCGGCCAAAATTCATTGAATTTGCGGGGCTTTCTTGCCACTCCAGCCCCTGACACCCCGGCCAGGCCCGCAGGTGGGACAGCACCGCAGCAATGGCCTGACCAGTCCCGGCAATCGTTCCGTTGATCCCCTCACCCGCCAGCAAAAGCGTACCCTTGACGCCATGCGCCAAACAGACTTCCAACAGCCCCGGACGCAAGCTGGCAGGGTCAGAAAGCCGGGTAAAGTGATATAGGGCGGCCACGGTCAGCATGGGCGCGGCATAGGGCTTTTGCCCGGTGCCGACAACCCGCATGATACCCGCTCTTGACCCACCTCGCCGCCATGCTTACCGATGGAACATCCCAGCGAAAGCCCCCCCGATGCGCCCCGCCGACCAAGCCCTGATCGTGATCGACGTGCAGAATGATTTCTGCCCCGGCGGTGCCCTTGCCGTGGCTGAGGGCGACCAGATCGTGCCGCGCATCAACGCAATGATGGCCGACTTCGCCTGCGTGATCCTGACCCAGGACTGGCACCCGCGCGACCATTCCTCCTTTGCGCAAACCCATCCGGGAGCAGCGGCTTTCAGTCAGATCGACCTGCCCTATGGCAAACAAACCCTGTGGCCGCGCCATTGTGTCCAGGGCACCCAAGGCGCCGAGTTTCACCCCGACCTGCACACCGACGCAGCGCAACTTATTGTTCGCAAAGGTTTTCGGCAGGGGATCGACAGCTATTCCGCCCTGTTCGAGAATGACCGGACAACAACGACCGGGTTGCAGGGCTATCTTGTGGCGCGGGGCATCGCCAAGGTTGTGCTGGTCGGCCTCGCGACGGATTACTGCGTCGCTTTTTCCGCCCTTGATGCCGTGCGCTGTGGTTTTGCTGTAACGGTGGTGCAATCCGCCTGCCGCGCCATCAACCTTGCAGGTTCGCTTGCCGCGCAGCAACAGGCGATGCGGGCCTGCGGGGTAAATCTGCTTGCCTGATCAGTTCAGCCTTCATTAACCCTGCTGGTCTATTGCTGTGCGAGCGGACAGAAACGGACGGGCCATGGCCGATACAGGAAACCCCGCCACCGATTTGCTGATTGATCTTGCACATTTCAAGGCGAGCAACAGCCGCGACGGTCGGCTTCTGCACTATGCCCAAGGCCGCATCCGGGGGTTCTGGTTGCGCCAGACGCTGACGCTTTTCGGCGCATCGACCATCTATCTTTTGTCATCGGAACCGCTTGGGCTGGCCCTCGCCGTCATAGCGCTGAGCGGTGAGGCGTTTGACGTTTCCGCATGACCTGCGGTAGTCAGTCACCAAGGGCGTGCGGTGACTTGGGGGAATGCGACGATGGTTGATATTGCGACGCGGGTCTGGAACCACAAATGGAAGATCGACCCGATCGTGCGGTCGCTGATCGACACCGACTTTTACAAGCTGCTCATGTGTCAGTCGATCTTTCGCAACAAGCCGGAGACGGATGTGCAGTTCCGTCTGATCAACCGCGCGCCAAAAGTCCGGCTTGCCGAGGTGATCGACGAGGGCGAGTTGCGCGAACAGTTGGACCACGTCCGCTCGCTGTCCTTGACGCGCGGCGAAAGCACCTGGCTGCGCGGCAACACCTTTTACGGCAAGCGCCAGATGTTCCGGCCCGATTTCATGGAATGGTTCGAGAAACTGCGCCTGCCGCCCTATCATCTGGCAAAGCGCGACGGCCAGTTTGAGCTGACCTTTGACGGCAAATGGCCCGAGGTCATGCTGTGGGAGATTCCGGCGCTGTCGGTGCTGATGGAATTGCGCAGCCGCCGGGTTGTGGAACAATTGGGCCGCTTCGAGATTGAGGTGCTCTATGCCCGCGCCATGTCCAAGCTGTGGGAAAAGATCGCCCGGCTGCGCGGCATCGACGGCTTGCGGATCGCTGATTTCGGCACCCGCCGCCGCCATTCCTTTCTGTGGCAGGACTGGTCGGTGCAGGCGATGATCGAGGGGCTGGAGGACAAGTTCATCGGCACCTCGAACTGCCTGATCGCCATGCGGCGCGAGGTTGAGGCGATCGGCACCAATGGCCATGAACTGCCGATGGTCTATGCAGCACTGGCCCGCAATGACACCGAACTGGCCCAGGCGCCCTATCAGGTGCTGGCCGACTGGCAGGAAGAACACGACGGCAATCTGCGGATCATCCTGCCCGACACTTTCGGCACCGCGGGCTTCTTGGCGAACGCGCCGGATTGGCTGGCCTCCTGGACCGGCATCCGCATCGACAGCGGCGACCCCGCCTGCGCCTGCGAGCTTGCGATGCGCTGGTGGCAGGACCGCGGTGAAGATGCACGGCAGAAACTGGTGATCTTTTCCGACGGGCTGGACGTTGACCAGATTGAGGCGCTGCACCGGCAGTTTCTGGGTCGGGTCAAGGTTTCCTTCGGTTGGGGCACCATGCTGACCAACGACTTTCGCGGTCTGACCCTCGGTGACGGCTTGGCGCCCTTCTCGCTGGTCTGCAAGGCGGTGTCGGCAGATGGCCACCCGACCGTCAAACTGTCGGACAACCCCAACAAGGCGCTGGGCCCGCCGGATGAGATCGCGCGCTACAAGCGGGTCTTTGGTGTCGGGGCACAGCAGGCGCAAGAACTGGTGGTTTAGGGCGTGATCAAGGGATGTCGCAGGATGCGACATCGCGTTTTATCGTTTTACGTCATATAGTTATCAGTTTTCGTTAACCGATTTTTATAGATTTTAGCATTTTACCTCGGCCAAATAGCATAGCACCTGCCTGAAGCCGCCGTTCATCAAGCCCGAAGGGGGCTTTCTTCACGGCTTGAGGCCCGAGGAAAGCCCCTTTCGGGCTTGATGAGGGCTGGTCTGGAGGCGGTGCGATAACACCGCACCGGAACCCGGCTACTCCTCATCCTCGGGCCGCAAGCGCAGCACCTTGACCTCGCCGCGTTGAACCTTGGCGGTAATCCGCCGCCGCTGACTGCCCAGCGTTGGCCTGGTGGCGATGCGCCGCTTGGGCACCACCAGCGCCGCCTGGATCAGCGCGACCAGTCTTTCGCGCGCCAGTTCGCGGTTGCGGGCCTGGCTGCGCGTCTCATCGGCCTGAATGACGATGGCACCCTCAGTGGTCCAGCGCCGCCCGGCCAGCTTTTTCAGCCGCGCCTTGACCTGCGGCGTCAGATGCGGCGACCGCCCGGCCTCAAACCGCAATTCGACCGCGCTGGAGACTTTGTTGACATTCTGCCCGCCCGGCCCGGTCGAGCGGACAAAGCTTTCCGACAGTTCCCAGTCGGCAATCGCAAGGGTTTGCGTGACCTGCAGCATCGTGGTTCCATAGAGAAAGGGTCGCCGATCAACGGCGACCCTTCCCGAGTTCCAAGGAGATGGGCCAGTTAGGGCATCCATCCAATCGGTGGTCTGTCTCTTCAGGGGTCTGCCCCTAAAAGACACTTCCCCCGACTGTCCCGACGCCTCTCTCCAATATCACTCTGGACACTGGATCACCTCCTTTCAAATGGTTGCCGATGGGGGCAGCGTGACACAGATTTTGTGTTTGTCAAAAGGTTTTACGCAATGGGTGCTAGGTTTCTGGGGGTGCCAGCTTTCGGGCGGCAATCAGACGGAACGGCAGCAGTCCAAAGACAGCTATTGCGAATTTGACACGAGTGTCCGCCACGGCCAGCGACACCCAGAATGGCACCACCGGCCCGATAGCCAAAAGTGCGCCGGGTTCGGCCGCCCAAGACAGGTCGTTGATCGGTTCAGGCAAGCTGAGCGACATGGCAAAGGCCATGGTGAAGAAGATCACGCTGTCAATCAGACTTCAAAACGGCCATGCACTGGGTCGGCAGGTCAGACATCAGCATCTCGCGCGCGCCGCGTTTGCGGGGTTTGGGCGGCTGTGGGGTCTCTGGCGGTTTGACCGGTTTGGGATGCAGATAGGCGTCCGACACCCAATACATCAGCGTGTCATCACAGCCGCTGCCGCCCTTGGACAGTTCCGCAACGTCAGGTTTCTGGGTCAGGCACAAATCGCTTCCGGGCGGGCATTTCAGGCGGACATGCAGGTGGTGGGTATGGCCTGCCTCGGGGCGGATGCGCTGCAACCATTTGGCGTCGGCGGCACTCGCGGTCTTGCACATCTCGATCTTGATGGCGGCGGCGACAAAGATGCGGTCAACGCGCGGGTCCGAGGCGGCGGCCTTCAGCAGTTCAAGGTAGCTTTGGTCCCAGTTTTCGGTGACCGAAAGCTGGTCTTCGCTGCGCAGCGAGATCGAGCTGATATCCTCGCGTTCCCCGGCGGTCAGGTCCAGCCGGGCCGGCTTCAGAAACCAGATGTCGGCATCCAGCCCGATCTGATGGCTGGCGTGGCCCGAATTCATCGGCCCGCCGCGCGGATTGCCAAGGTCTCCGATGTAAAGCCCGTTCCAGCCAAAGGCGGTAACTTGGGCGCTGAGGTCCTGCAGATAGTCCACCAGCACCGGATTGCCGAAATTGCGCTGGCGCGACAGGCGCATGGCTTGCCAGGTCGGCCCGGTCTGGGGCATCTCGACATTGCCCGCCGCACAGCCCTTGCCATAGCTGCCGATCGCCATGGGGTTTTGGCTGCTCGGCTGTGGTTGGGCCGAAAACAGCGTGGCGGCCGTGGTTTGCGCGGATGCCGGAAGGGTCAGGGCCAGCACGAGAATCGCAATCAGTCGCAGCATTCCTAGCGCTCTCCCATCGGTTTGACCCATTTCAACAACACCATCCCGATCAGGAACAGCGCAATCAAGGGCACCGCGAGGCCCATGCGCTGCGATCCGCTGATCGTGGTGAGCTGGGCAATGAAAAACGGCGCGACAAAGGTGGTGGCCTTGCCGGACAGGGCGTAAAGGCCGAAAGCCTCGGTCGCGCGGTCGCGGGTGGTGTGAAACACCATCATGGTCCGGCTGGAGGATTGCAGCGCGCCGCCCGCCGCCCCGATCAGGATGCCGCAAGCGTAGAATATCTGGTCAGGCAGGGCGGAACCGGCGGCAAAGGGCAGGCCGAAGAAGTCGTGGCGCGACATGCCGGCGATGACCAGACAGACCAGTATCAGCACCCACATCGCCAGATTGATCACCGGCTTGGGGCCGCGCGCGCTGTCCATCTTGCCGCCAAGCCAGCTAAACAGCGCCGCTGAGATCGCCCCGGCAATGCCGAAAATCCCGATCTGCGGGAGGCTCCAGCCCAGCACGCCCGAGGCATAGACGCCGCCAAAAGTGTAAAGCGCGTTCAACGCGTCGCGGTAGAACATCGAGGACAGCAGATAGGCGCCAAGGCTGCGGCGGTGCTTCAGCGAGAGGATCAGCGCCCAAAGCGCGCGCAGCGATTGGCCGATCGGTCGGCGGGCCCTGGCCGGCGGGTCGCGGACCAAGACAAAGAACGGCACCATGAAGACCACATACCACAAGGCCGTCAGCGGCCCGACCGAGCGGGTGCCTTCGCGGCTGCTGGCGTCCAGTCCGAACAAGGGGTCAAGGCCCAGCAGCGTCTTGCCGGTTTGCGAGTTTTCCGCCAGCAAAAGCAGCATGATGACCAAGGCCAGAATGCCGCCGACATAGCCAAAGGCAAAGCCGGTGCCGGAAACCTTGCCCATATCGGCGTCGCCGGTCAGATCAGGCAGCAGCGAATTGGTGAAGATGGTGGCAAACTCCATTCCGATCAGGCCGATGCCGAACCAGATCAACGCGCGGGTCAGGTCGGGCTGGTCGGGCATCAGATACCACAGCATCCACGATCCCACGACGTAAAACCCCGAAAAGACCCAGATCCACAGCATCCTTTTGCCCGAGCCATCGGCGACAGCCCCCAGAATCGGTGCCAACACGGCGATGAACAGCCCTGACAGGGTCTGCCCCCAGCCCCAGAATGCCTGCGCCGCCGCCCCTGACGCCGCAGCATCCAGACCGCCCGCCATGTAATGGGCGCGCGCCACTTCGGCAAAGTAGGGGCCGAAAATGAAGGTCAGCAGCAGGGTGCTGTAGGGCTGGCTGGCCCAGTCGAAAAACCACCATCCCCAGATGCGTTGTCTTGAAGTCGCCATGCTTGCCCCCTGTTTTCCTTGATCAAGCCCGAAAACAGGGACTTAAGCAAGTGTGACGCCAGGCCCTTGCCTTCCGGGGCCCAAGCGACTAGGTCTGCACTGCCTTGCGGAGGCCATAAGATGAATTCCCTGCTACAGATTCTGCTTTTTGCCCTAGACATTGCCAGCTGGGTCGTGCTGGCCCATGTCATCATGTCCTGGCTGATCAACTTCCAGGTCCTGAACCTGCGCCAGCCGCTGGTCAATCAGGTCTGGACGGCCCTGCAGCGCCTGCTGGAGCCGCTTTATTCCCGCCTCCGCAAGCTGATCCCGATCCCCGGCGGCATCGACTTTGCCCCGCTGATCGTGCTGTTCGCCATCATCGCGCTGCGCATTGTGGTCAACAACAACTTCCAGTAGGGCCCTGATCACGCCGGGCCAGACGCTGATGGATGCAAGTTGATGAACACATGAGCGACCCCAGGGCCCTTCTGCACTCGGTCTTTGGTTTTCCAGATTACCGTCCGGGTCAGGAAGAGATCGTCGCTGCCGTGGTGGCCGGGCGCAACACACTGGCCATCATGCCGACCGGCGGCGGGAAATCTCTGTGTTTTCAACTGCCTGCCCTGTGCCGTTCTGGGGTGACCGTGGTCATCTCGCCGCTGATCGCCCTGATGCGGGACCAGGTTCGCGCTTTGAAAGCGGTGGGGGTCGAGGCGGGGGCGCTGACCTCGGGCAATACTGAGGAAGAGACCGAGGAAGTCTTTCAGGCGCTGGACGATGGGCGGCTGAAGCTATTGTATATAGCACCCGAACGGCTGGCGGCACCGGGCACCATGGCCTTGTTGCGCCGGATCAATGTCAGCCTGATCGCGGTGGATGAGGCGCATTGCGTCAGCCACTGGGGCCATGACTTTCGCCCCGATTACCTGCGGATCGGTGAATTGCGCCGCGCCCTTGGCGTGCCGCTGGCCGCCTTCACCGCCACGGCGGATGAGGAAACAAGGGCCGAGATTGTCACCCGCCTGTTCAACGGCGAGCCGCCCGCGACCTTTCTGCGCGGCTTTGATCGGCCCAACATCCACCTGGCCTTTGCCGTCAAGGACAAGCCGCGCGACCAGATCCTCGGCTTTGCCGCCGCCCGCCGGGGCCAGTCGGGCATCGTCTATTGCGGCACGCGGGCCAAGACCGAGGTGCTGGCCCAGGCCCTGCGAGAGGCGCGCCATGCCGCCTGCCATTACCACGCCGGCATGGACCCCGAGGCGCGGCGCGTCGTCGAGATGCGCTTTCAACAAGAAGACGGGCTGATCGTGGTGGCGACGATCGCTTTTGGCATGGGCATCGACAAGCCCGATATCCGCTGGGTCGCCCATGCCGATCTGCCGAAGTCGATCGAAAGCTATTATCAGGAAATCGGCCGCGCCGGGCGTGACAGCCTGCCGGCTGAGACGATGACGCTGTATGGCCCCGACGACATCCGCCTGCGCCGCTCGCAGATTGACGAGGGAGCAGCACCCCTTGACCGCAAGCAGGCTGATCATGCCCGGCTGAATGCGCTTTTGGGTCTGGCCGAGGCGGTGCGCTGCCGCCGTCAGGTGCTGCTGTTCTATTTCGACGAGGCGTCCGAGCCTTGCGGCAATTGCGATCTGTGCGCTCGCCCCGCCCTGATGTTCGACGCCACCGATGCTGTCCGCAAGGCCCTTTCGGCCATTCTGCGGACCGGCGAATATTTCGGTGCCGGCCATCTGATCGACATCCTGACCGGCAATGCCACTGCCAAGGTGCTGGAGCGCGGGCACAACACCTTGCCGACCTTTGCCGTCGGGCGCGATCTGTCCAAGCCGGCCTGGGGCGCGGTGTTTCGCCAGATGATGGGCCGCGATCTGGTGCGCCCCGACCCCGAGCGCTTTGGCGCGCTGCGGCTAACCGACGCCGCCCGCCCGATTCTGCGCGGCGAGGAGGCGATTTCGCTGCGGCTGGACACAATGCAATCCGTCCGGCCCGCGCCCGCTGCCAAGGCTCAGGTCGATGACGAGGATGCCGACCTCTTGTCAGCACTGAAGGCCCGGCGGCGTCAGTTGGCTGAAGCGCAAAAGGTGCCGGCCTATATCGTCTTTGCCGACCGCACCCTCATCGAGATGGCCAGGATGCGGCCACAGACGCTGGATCAGATGATGGGAATTACTGGAATCGGCGCGAAAAAGCTGGAAAGCTATGGCGCGGCCTTTCTGGCGGTTGTCACCGGCTCGGTCCCGCGCGGCATGCATCCGGCACGGCGCAAGCTGGCCGGGTGTTCCGCCGGGCAGCTGCATGACCGGCTGGCCGAGGTGCAGTTGGAACTGGCGCGCGGGGCGGATGGCACCGGCAAGCATCTGACCTGCACCAATGGGGTGCTGCGCCAGATTGCGGAACGACGCCCCTCGACCCTGTCCGGTCTGGCCGAGATCGCCGGCATGGGTGCGGCCAGGATCGACCGCTTTGGCGCGGCGTTTCTGGGCGTGCTGCGGGGTGATGTCTAGATCAGGATGAGGTTTGATGCCAAACATCATCCTGATCTGGATTCATGGTGGTCGCGTGATTATTGCGGAAAACCGGATTCCACTTTTCGTCATCACGCGCTGGCCACCGCCCCAAGGCGGCACTCATCAAGCCCGCAGCCGGGCTTTCTTCGTGCCCTGAGCCGTGAAGAAAGCCCGGCTGCGGGCTTGATGAACGGCGGATTGCCGCTCAGGTTCCGGTCATCTTTTCCGGTTCCAGAACAAGGCTGCGGGCCTGTGGCGGGCAAAACTCGGCCAGCACGCCGGAAATCGCAGCCTTACGCAAAGGCTTGGTCATGTAGCGGTCGATCCCGGCGGCCAGAATGCCTTCTTCGTCGCCATCCATGGCATGGGCGGTCAGCGCCACGATGGGCAGGTGACTGCGCCCGCCCTCCAGCCTGCGAATGGCGCGCGCCGCCTCGCACCCGTCCATCTCGGGCATCGAGATATCCATGAAGATGAGGTCGGGCTTGAAGCTTTGGAACAATTCCACCGCCTCGCGGCCATTGTTGGCAAAGACCAGTTCGATGTCGAGGTCTTTGACCATCTTCTGAAATACCAACTGGTTGGTGCGGTTGTCCTCGGCGGCCAGCACCCGCATCTGGCGCAATTCTGCAGGCCGTGGCGGGGTGGGCGGGACAACCTCGGCTACCGGGCCGCTCAGCGCTTTGAGGTGGCGGTAGAGGTCGGATCGCAGGATGGGTTTCTGGATGATCGCGGCCAGATGTTCATAGCCGGCAAGGTTGCGGGCGGTGGCGGGGTCAGAGGTCAACAGGACGATGGGCATGGTCAGCCCCATCTCGCGGATGCGCAGGGTCAGGGTCAGGCCATCCATATCGGGCATGTTGTGGTCGGTCAGCACGGCATCAAAGCTCTGGTCCTGCGCCAGAACCTCCAACGCTTCGGCGCCGTTGCGGCACAGGTGGACGCCGACGCCGCAAGGTTGCAACTGGCGTTCCAGGATGGTGCGGTTGATGAACTGGTCGTCGACCACCAGAACCCGCCTGAGGTCGATCGGCAGATACGGTGTGCCACCGTTTTCCGAGATGGGCAGCGTGATGCGGAAACCAAAGCAGGACCCCTTGCCAAGCTCGCTGTCAACCCAGACCGCGCCCCCCATCTGCTCGATCAGGCGCTGGGTGATGGCAAGGCCCAGACCGGTGCCTCCGAACTTGCGGTTGGACTGGCTTTCGACCTGATTGAACTCGCCAAAGATATGGTCAAGGTATTCCGGCGCGATGCCGATGCCGGTATCTTCGACTGTCACATGCAACTGGTGCAGGCCGGGTTCGGCCTCCAATCCCACGACCCGGATCAGGACGTGCCCCTGTTCGGTGAACTTGGCCGCATTGCCCACAAGGTTGGTCAGCACCTGGCGCAGCCGCCCCGGGTCGCCGACAAAGCGGGTCGGCAGGAACATGTCGAAGTCGATCATCAGGTCGATGCCATGGGCGCGCGCCTTGGGCTGCAACAGCATGGCGACCTCATGGATCGTGCGTTCCAGATCAAAGGGTTCAGGATACAGCTTCAGCTGCTCAGCCTCAATCCTGGAATAGTCGAGGATGTCGTTGATGATGACCAGAAGCGCTTCACCCGAGGAGCGGATGGTTTCGGCGAACAGGCGCTGTTCCTGATTGAGATCGCTGTCGCAGAGCAGTTCCGCCATGCCGACGACGCCATTCATCGGGGTGCGGATTTCGTGGCTCATATTGGCGAGGAAGGCGGATTTGGCGCGGTTGGCCGCCTCGGCCGCCTCGCGCGCGCTCAAGAGGTCGGCCTGCTGTTGCTTGGATTGGGTGATGTCCACCCGCAGGCCGACGCGACCGCCATCCGGGGTTGGGTGGTCCTGCGAGCTTATCCAGCGGCCATCGCCCAGCTGATGTTCCCGCGCCCCGCCGGGATTGCCGTGCTGGTCCAGCCATTCGGCCAGCGTTTCATCTTCCCGGCCTTCCGAACCGGCGTACTGGCCATGGGCAAGGCCATAGCGCAGGATATCCTCAAACTTGACGCCGGGTTGGATGACCGAGGCCGCGACGGAATAGATGTCGCGGTAGCGTTGGTTGCAAGTCAAAAGCCGATCCTCCCTGTCGAAAAGCACAAAACCATCGGGTATCGCCTCGATCGCGGCCCAGATGCGCATTTGTTCGGTGATATCAAGCACAAGCGTCACCATGTCGCCGTCGCGGGCGCGGCGGCTGACGACGCGCAGCCAGCTGCCGTTGGTCATCTGCAACGTCACAGGCGCAATCGGATCAATGTTGAGCCGGTCAACCATGCCTTGGGCAAACTCCTCGGCGCTGCGGTCGCCCAGTTCACAACAGCCCGAGGCTCCCAGGGCCAGCATCAAGTCGGCGTAGCGGATGCCGGGTGCTGCGCTCACCCCGTCAAGCATGGCTATGTAGGCGGTGTTGGCGGTCACCAGTCGCAGGTCGCAATCATAGACGGCGAACCCGTCGTTGATGGTGTTGATCGAATCCCACAGCCGCCGTTCGGCCATGACGGCAGAGGTATGGGCGCGGTCCAGATCCTGAACAAAGCGAGAGTTCTGGCCCTTCAACACCTCAGCCTCGGACAAAGCAGAGCGTGCCACCTCACGCTGAACCACGATCTGGTCGGACAGCGAGCGGGCGTGTATCCCCAGCTTTTCATTGGCGGCGAAAAGCTCGCGGCTTTTCTGTTCCAGCAGCCGTTCGGCCGCCAGTCTTGCCCGCCGCTCTTTCGCCAGACGTTCTGCGATGTCCATGCCTGCCCAGTGCCCTTCGCAAGACCGCTGCCCTTCTGGCCCAATCCTGCAAGGCACCTTGTCGCATATCGGTGAACGGCAGCTTAACACTGACCGGGATGCAGGCTGCCGCATCAGAATCCTTGCACGCCCGCGCCCGGCCATGCGATGTTGCCGCCAAGCCTTAGTGGAGGAAATTCAATGCGCGGTTTCGGGCTGGTCACCTCGGTCATTCTGGCGCTTGGGCTGTCATTGACCGGGACGGCGACGGCCAATGCCGAAGCTCTGATCCCCGCCAAGCGGCTGGTGTTGAGCGAGAACACCGATCTGCCGGGCGGCGACCTTGCCGCGATCTTCGACACCACGCTGGAGGCTTGCGAGACCGCCTGCCTGACCAACAAGCAATGCCGAGCCTTCACCTTCAACACCAGGAACGGCGCGTGCTTTCCCAAGAAATCCATCGCCGAGGGTAATTTTTTTGCGGGGGCCTATTCGGGCTATGTGATCAAGGCCGAAAAGGCTGTCGAGGGTCGGGCCAAGGCACGGCGGGCCGAACTTAGCTTCCTGCCCGACTGGGACATCGCGCCCGCCACCGTGCTGGCGCACAGCATGGCCAATCTGCATGTCGCCAATGGCTATTCCGCCGAAGATCACCTAGCGGCGGCGCGGGATGCCGAGGGCAGCGGCGATTTCGACAGCGCTTACCGCTTTGCTGGTGCCGCAACCAATCTCGACGACAGCGCCGACAACTGGCTGGAATACGCCCGTCTGCAACTGCAAGCTGCGACGGTTGACGACAACAACGCTGCGACCCTGCGCAACAATGCTGTGCTGGCGACCATCAACGCCTACCTCAGGTCCGAGAACCTCGCCCAGCGCCATAGCATTCTGGTGATGATGGCGCAGGCGTTCGAGGAGGTCGGGCGCGGCCGCGACACCGTGCAGGCCTTGCGACTGGCGCAAGGGCTGCAACCGCGCGACGACACCGCGCTGGCGCTGGACGATGCCACCCGCCAATACGGCTTTCGCATCGTGGAAAACATCGTGCAATCCGACAGCGACCGTCCACGGATCTGCGCCAGCTTTTCCGAGGACCTTGTCAAGACCGGCGTTGATTATGCGAGTTTCGTGCAGGTGGAAGCCGGCATGTCGGTCGCCTCGGACGGTTACCGCCAGATCTGCGTCGAGGGGGTGGAACCCGGCAGCCGCTATACCGTGACCTTCCGCGCGGGCCTGCCTGCGGCGGATGGCCAGACCCTGGCCAAGTCGGTGCCGATCACCGCCTATATCAAGGACCGCAGCGCCGCCGTGCGCTTTGCCGGGCGTGGCTATGTCCTGCCGCGCAGCGGCGACGCCGCCATTCCGGTGGTCACCGTCAACACCACCAGGCTGGAGCTTGAAGTTTACCGCGTCACCGACCGCAACCTGATTCGCATCATGCAGAACGGCTATCTGGGTGCTCCGATGCAGGATTATCAGGAATACGAATTCCAAGCGACGATGGGCACCAAAATCTGGACCGGCAGTGCTACGGTCGGGCAAAAGATCAACCACGACGTCACCACCCGCCTGCCGATGGCTGCGGCGATCGCGGATCAGCCCGCCGGCATCTATGCCCTGCGCGCCGCCATTCCGGGGGTCGATCCCTATGTCACTCCGGCCACATGGCAGTGGTTTGTGGTGTCCGACCTTGGCCTGACCACGCTCAGCGGCACCGATGGCCTGCACGTCTTTGTCCGCTCGCTGGGCAGCGCCGAGGCGAAGGCCGGTGTGACGGTTGACCTGTTGTCGGTCGCCAATGAAGTGCTTTCCAGTGTCACCACCGATTCGGGTGGCTATGCCCGCTTTGACGCCGGGCTGATCCGGGGCACGGCCAGCGCAGCTCCCGCGATGATCGTGGCGCGCGATGGCGGGGCCGACACCGCGTTTCTGTCGCTGACCGACCCCGAGTTCGACCTGTCCGACCGTGGGGTCGCGGGCCGCGAGGCCGCCCCGCCGGTCGATGTGTTCCTGACCACCGACCGCGGCGCTTACCGGGCGGGCGAGATCGTCTACGCCACCGCCCTGGCGCGCGACAGCGAAGCCGCCGCCCTGACCGGACTGCCCTTGACCGCCATCCTGCTGCGGCCTGACGGTGTGGAATATGTCCGCGCTTTGGCCGGTGATGCCGGTGCGGGCGGCCATATCTTTGCCTTCCCCATCGCCGCCTTCGCCCCGCGTGGCACTTGGCGGCTGGAGGTTTACGGCGATCTGGACGGCGCGGCCCTGACCGCGAAGAGCTTCCTCGTCGAAGATTTCCTGCCCGAGCGCATCGACTTCAAACTGACCTTGCCTGAAGCCCCGATTCGGCTGGGCGATACGGTCCAGTTGTGGATCAACGCCAAATATCTGTTTGGCGCGCCGGGGGGCGATCTGGCCATCGAGGGTGAGGTTTTGCTGCGCGCAGCACAGGGTCTGGACGCTTGGCCCCTCTATGTCTTTGGCCGCTATGATGAACCGTTCAGCACCGCCGTCGCCTCATTCAGCGATTACCGCACCGACAGGACGGGTCAGGCCCTTGTCGATGCCACGCTGCCCGAGGTGGACGATCCTAGGCGGCCCTTGGAAGGGATGTTCGTCGTCCGGGTCGCCGAAGGCTCGGGCCGTCCGGTTGAACGGCGGATCACAAGGCTGTTGACGCCCTCCTCCCCGATGATCGGGGTCAAGAAGCTGTTTGACGGTGTGGTGGCCGAGGGCAGCGAGGCGACATTCAACCTGATCGGTATCGGGCCGGACACCAAGCCTAGGGCCATGAAGGTGCATTGGGAACTGGCCCGGTTGGAGACCCATTACCAATGGTATCAGGAAAACGGCGCGTGGAACTGGCAGGCCGTCAACTCGCGCGACCGCGTAGGGCAAGGCGACGCCGATCTGGGTGCGGCACCTGTTGGCATCAGCGCCCCGGTGACCTGGGGCGAATACGAACTGACGGTGACGCGGGTTGATGGCGAAGAGGCCACGACCTCGACCACCTTCTATGCCGGGTGGTATGTGCCCGCCGATGTCTCGGCCACGCCCGATACGCTGGAATTGTCGCTGGACCGACCCGGTTACAAGGTCGGCGATCAGGCGGTGCTGCGGATCGTTTCCAAGGCGGCCGGGACGGCGCTGGTGAGCGTGATGTCGAACCGGCTGATCACTCGCAAGGCGGTCGCGGTGACGACGGGCGAGAATCTGATCCCGCTGGAAGTGACCGACGATTGGGGCACCGGGGCCTATGTGTCTGCCGCCGTGCTGCGTCCGATGGACGTGGCCGCCGGGCGCAATCCGGCGCGGGCGCTGGGTCTTGCCCATGCCAGAATCGACCCCGGCACGCGGGCCTTGCAGGCCACCGTTGAGACCTCGGCCGAGGCGGCACCGCGTGGCCCGCTGGATGTGGCGGTTCGGGTTGAAGGGATCGCGCCGGGCGATACGGCCTATGTCACCATCGCCGCTGTCGATCAGGGCATCCTGAACCTGACCGGATACCTGCCGCCCAACCCACAGGAGCATTACTTTGGCCAGCGCAAACTGGGCATGGCCATCCGCGACATCTATGGCCGTCTGATCGACGGGCTGAACGGGGCCGAGGGTCAGGTGCGCTCCGGCGGCGATGCGGGCGCGCAGGCCCGTCTGCAAGCGCCCCCGCCCACCGAGCAGTTGGTGTCCTATTTCGTCGGTCCGATCGAGGTTGGCCCCGACGGCTATGCCCGTGCCAGTTTCGATCTGCCGTCGTTCAACGGCGCGGTCAAGGTGATGGCCGTGGCATGGTCCAGGCGCGGGGTCGGGCAAGCCGATGCCGATGTCTTGGTGCGCGATCCGGTCGTGGTGAGTGCCAGCCTGCCGCGCTTCATGCAGCCCGGCGATGAAAGCCGGATATTGCTGGAGGTGGTCCACGCCTCCGGCCCGTCGGGCCAGATGCAGCTTTCGGTCGCCTCAAACGGGGTGACGCTGGGCAAGGTGCCGGGGCGGTTCGCGCTGGGCGACGGCGAAAAGACCGTCTTTGCGATCCCGATCAAGGCCGGCCCGATTGGCGTGCAAAGCATCGAGGTGACGCTGATCACGCCCGATGGCCGCGTGCTGACCAAGGTGCTGCAACTGCCGGTCGAGGTGAACGATCCCTTGGTCGCCCGGGTCAGCCGCCTTGATCTCGGCCGCGACCAGACCTTCACCCTCAACGCGGCGGTGTTCGACGGGCTGCTGCCCGGCACCGGCCGCGCCACCCTGGCCGTGGGCCGGATCGCCCGGCTGAACGTCCCCGGCGTGCTGGCCGCGCTGAACGCCTATCCTTACGGCTGCACCGAGCAGATCACCGCCAAAGCCCTGCCGCTGTTGTATTTCGATCAGGTTGCCAAGGCGATGGACCTGCCGGGTGCCGACAACATCACGGACAGGATCACCCAAGCCATCGAGGCGGTGCTGACCAACCAAAGCTCCGGCGGGGCCTTCGGCCTGTGGCGGCCGGGTGAGGGCGATATGTGGCTTGACGCCTTTGTCACCGACTTTCTAAGCCGGGCCAAGGCGCAGGGCCATGAGGTGCCCGACAAGGCCTTTCGTGCGGCACTGGACAACCTGCGCAATCAGGTCAACTACTATGCCGACTTTGACATGGGGGGCGAGCCTTTGGCCTATGCGCTGATGGTTCTGGCCCGCGAAGGGGCGGCGGCGGTCGGCGATCTGCGCTATTACGGCGACGTCAAGGGCGGCGCCTTTGCGACGCCGATGGCAATGGCGCAACTGGGTGCTGCACTGGCCAGTTACGGCGACCAGCCGCGCGCCGATGCGATGTTCGCCCGTGCCGCGGCGGCGCTGAAAACCCTGCCGATGACCGATGCCGAGCAAACCTTCCGCGCCGACTATGGCACCACCTTCCGCGACACCGCCGCCGTCCTGACCCTTGCGGTCGAGGCCGGCTCGAACGCCGTGGACCGCGAGGCGCTGACCGACCGCATCGCCACCGCCGCCGTGCTGTCAACGCAAGAGGCTGTCTGGTCCCTGCTGGCGGCCAATGCGCTGATCGGTCGTGACGGCGGCAAGAACATCACCCTGAACGGCGAACCCTCCACTGGCCCCTTGGTCAAGGTTCTGGACGCCAATGACCCCACCCCGGTTGTCGTGCATAATGGCGGCAAAAAGACCACAATCACCGTCACCACCTTTGGCGTGCCTTTGGTGCCTGAGCCCGCTGGCGGCAACGGCTATGCCATCACCCGCAGCTATTACACGCTGGACGGCGAGCCCGCCTCGCTGGAGGGCATCCGCCTTGGCGACCGCCTTGTCGCCGTGCTGGAAGTCACCCCCTTTGGTGCAGGTGAGGCCCGCCTGATGCTCAGTGACCCGCTGCCTGCCGGGTTGGAGATCGACAACCCCAACCTGATCTCGGGCGGCTCGGTCGCCAATCTGGCCTTCCTTGATCTGGCGGCTGAGGTGGCGCATTCCGAGTTCCGCCAGAACGGTTTCCTGACCGCCATCGACCGCTCGGACAACACGCCGTTCCGGCTGGCCTATATCATCCGGGCGGTGTCGCCGGGCAGCTTCCACCACCCCGCCGCCTCGGTCGAGGACATGTATCGCCCTGAACTCAGGGCGCATACCGACACCGGCACCGTCACCATTGCCGAGTGATGCGGGCTAGATGGTTCATCCTTCTGGCGGCGGGCCTGTGGCTTGCCGCCTTCTCGCGCGACCGCTTTGACGATTGGATCGACGCCACCGATCTGCCGTCACTGGCCGTCGAGACCTCGAATGAGGTGCTGGATCGCAACGGCGACCTCTTGCGCGCCTATACCGTGGCGGATGGCCGCTGGCGGCTGGCGGTTGACCCCGCCCAGGTTGATCCGTTCTTTCTGACCCTGCTGCTGGCCTATGAGGACAAAAGGTTCTACCAGCACCACGGCATCGACCCGCGCGCCGTGCTGCGCGCCGCGTTCCACGCCGTCACCAGAGGGCATGTCACCTCGGGCGCATCGACCCTGACCATGCAGGTCGCGCGCTTGCTGGAGGGTAGCGGCACCGGGCGTCTGCTGGGCAAGCTGCGCCAGATCCGGCTGGCCTTGGCTTTGGAACGTCACCTGACCAAGGCGCAGATTCTGGCGCTCTATCTGCACCTTGCCCCTTACGGCGGCAATATCGAAGGCATCCGTGCGGCCGCGCTGGCCTATTTCGGCAAGGAACCGCGCCGCCTGACGCCAGCCGAGGCGGCCTTGCTGGTCGCCATCCCGCAATCGCCTGAAACCCGCCGCCCCGACCGCGCGTTGGGCACCGCGACCAAGGCGCGCGCCCGCGTTCTGGCCCGTGCTACCAGCGCAGGCTTGCTTGAAGCCGATCAGGCGCGCGCTGCGGAAACAGAGCCCATCCCGACCGCTCGCCGCCGTTTTCCTGCCCTTGCCCCGCATCTTGCCGACCGGGTGATTGCCGAACAGAACGGCAA
>JBCKXH010000002.1:0-59063 GCA_038921555.1 Paracoccaceae bacterium | reverse complement strand
TGATGTACGTTAACGGCAACGGCGTCCCACAGGATTACGCGGCGGCTGCGAAGTGGTACCGCCGCGCTGCCGACCAGGGCGCCGCCAGCGGACAATACAACCTTGGTTTTATGTACCAAGAAGGCTACGGCGTCCGACAGGATTACGCGGAGGCTGTGAAGTGGTACCGCCTCGCTGCCGACCAGGGCTTCGCCAGCGCACAAACCAACCTTGGTCGGATGTACAAAAACGGCCGGGGCGTCCGACAGGATTACGCGGAGGCTGTGAAGTGGTTCCGCCGCGCTGCCGACCAGGGCCACGCCAGCGCACAAGACAACCTTGGTGTGATGTACTATAACGGCCAGGGCGTCGCACAGGATTACGCGGAGGCTGCGAAGTGGTTCCGCCGCGCAGCCGACCAGGGCTTCGCCGAAGCACAAAACAACCTTGGTGTGATGTACTATAACGGCGAGGGCGTCCCTCAGGATGACGCGGAGGCTGTGAAGTGGTACCGCCGCGCTGTCGACCAGGGCCACGCCCTCGCACAAAGCAACCTTGATCTGATGGATGTACCATGACGGCAACGGCGTCCCACAAGACTATGTAACCGCGCATATGTGGGCCAATATCGCCAGCTCAAAGGGGAACGGAAATAGCGGAGGCTTGAGAGACGCTATCGCAAAACGGATGCCCCCTGCGCAAATTGCTGAAGCCCGACGCCGCGCCAGCCTCTGCGTGAAAAGCAACTACCAAGACTGCGACTAATCAGGATGATGTTTGATGGCAAACATCATCCTGATCTCGATTCTTGGTGGTCGCGTGAATATTGCGGAAAACCGGATGCCACTTTTCCTCATCACGCTCCAAGGAAACTTTCCGGTGCTTGCGTCAGAGCTTGGCAAACCAATCGGAGAACTGCTGGCGCAACAGGTTCTTCTGCACCTTGCCCATCGTGTTGCGCGGCAGGTCGGCCACCACGACTGCCGCCTTGGGCTGCTTGAAGCGCGCCAGATTGCCGGCAATCGCCGCAAGGGCCGCTTCAGGCGCTATGTCACCCACCAGCACGGCAAAGACCGCCTCGCCAAAGTCGGGATGCGGCAGGCCGATCACCGCGCTTTCCACGACCCCCGGCACCGCGTCCAGCAGCAGTTCCACCTCTTTGGGATAGACGTTGTAGCCGCCGGTGATGATCAGATCCTTGACCCGCCCGACGATCCGCACATAGCCGTCCGGGTCAATCTGCCCCAGATCGCCGGTGCTGAACCAGCCGTCGGGGCGCAGATCCTCGGCGGTCTTTTCCGGCATCTGCCAATAGCCGGCAAAGACATTCGGCCCGCGCACCTCGATCACGCCAACCTCGCCTTGCGCCACCTCGGTGCCCTCAGCCATGATCCGTAGTGCTACCCCCGGCAGCGCCAGCCCCACCGACCCCTCCCGCCGCTCGCCGCCGTAAGGGTTGGAGGTGTTCATGCTGGTCTCGGTCATCCCGTAGCGTTCCAGGATCCGCTGACCAGTCCGGGCCGCAAACGCGCGGTGGGTCTCGGCCAGCAGCGGGGCCGAGCCGGACACGAACAGCCGCAAAGGCGCGGCAAGTGCGCGGTCAAACCGCGCCTCGCCCAAGAGCTTGGTGTAGAAGGTCGGCACCCCCATCAGGACGCTGGCCTGCGGCAGCAGGGCCAAGACCTGCGCCAGATCGAAGCCGGGCAGAAAGATCATCTGCCCGCCGCTCAGCAATGACACATTGCAGGCGACGAACAAGCCATGGGTGTGAAAGATCGGCAAAGCGTGCAAGAGCACGTCATCGCGCGAGAAGCGCCACACATCGGCCAGCACTTGCGCGTTGGACAGAAGGTTGCCATGGCTCAGCATCGCGCCCTTCGAGCGCCCCGTCGTCCCCGAAGTGTACAGGATGGCCGCCAGATCGTCCGGCCCGCAATCGCACGGCACCAGCCGGTCCGACTGAACCACCATGGCGTCAGCAAAGCTGCCCTGCCCCGCGCCATCCAGTGTCAGAAGCGCCGCACCATTGCTGGCGGCAACCGGGGTCATGGCCTGGGACCTGGCCGGATCGCACAGAAACAGCGCAGGGCTGGCATTGCCAAGGAAATAACCGACCTCGCCAGCAGTATAAGCCGTGTTCAACGGCAAGAACACCGCCCCCGTAGCCAGGCAGGCACCATAGATCGCCAAAGCCTCCGGCGATTTGGCGACCTGCACCGCCACCCGGTCACCTTTGAGCACCCCCGCCGCCCGCAAGGCACCCGCCGCTCGCACCAGCATCCGGTGAAAGGCAGCACCTGACAGATCGGTGCCCTCGGCCAGCCGCAGAAATGTCGCCTGCCGCCCGGCAAGCCCGGCGAACAGCGCGTCATACAGCCTGTTCGGCATCGTATCCCCCCAAGTCGCCCAAGTCTTGCCGCGCCACTGTTTCTGATTCGGAAACCGATTGTTAACCAAACTACATAATACACCGCGCAACAGCCGTCCGATCGCCACTTTCCTGCCGCGCTTGCCCAGCACTCTGACCGCAAGCAAACGCCATAGGAGGCTGGCCATGAGATTCGCATTCAGCCTGCTGGCACGGTTCGGGCTGTCCGTCCAGAAATCCGAAGGCCCTGATGCCTTCGATATGCGCCTTCAGCGGATCGGCTCGCGTGAGCGGCGCCGTCAGGTGCGGCGTTTGCTGTTCAGATCGCTGCTTCACCAGATCGAAGCCGCAGTTCGGTCATAAGGTCGCGCACCTCTTGCCGCGCCGCGACGTTCGAGATGTTCAACTGATCAACTCCGGTGTCCTTGAGGTCCATGACCGTCAGGCCGCGGGGGAACAATTCGCGAAAGATCACCCGCTCGGAAAATCCCGGTGCCACGCGAAAGCCGATGCGCCTGGACAGATCCTCAAGTGCGGCACCGACCTTGCGCTTGTTGTGCATCTGTTGCGCCCCCATCCGGTTGCGCAGCACGATCCAGTCGATCGGCTTCAACCCGGCCTGCGCCCGCAACTGCCGCGCGTTCCACACCATTTCGGAATAGATCGACGGCCCCTTCACCTTGCCGCTTTCCTGGTCAACCCGCGCCAGCAGGTCGAAATCGACGAAACTGTCGTTCAAGGGCGTGATCAGCGTATCGGCCAGCGAATGGGCGACCAGTGACAGGCGGGTATGGCTGCCGGGGCAGTCGATCACGATGAAATCCGACACCGGCTCCAGTGCCGCCACGGCATCGGACAGGCGGTGGTCATAGGCGTTCTCGCCCGGCTGCAACTGGTTGGGTGCCACTTCGGGCAGGTCGTGATACTCGGGCGATGGCAGGTCCAGCCCCATCCGCGCCAGATAGGCCAGACGGTTCTCGATATAACGCGCGAAACTTTTCTGCCGCAGGTCAAGATCCAGCGCGCCAACCCGGTATCCCATCCGCGCCAACCCGACCGCCACATGCATCGCGGTCGTTGACTTGCCCGACCCGCCCTTTTCGTTGCCAACAACGATGATATGCGCCATGACCGTCCCCCGCAGGCTTTTCAGTGCTATAAGGTCAAGCAGCAAGCTATGGAAGCGGCAACCCGCCGGTTGATTATGCGGTTTGCGGTTCATGGCGCAAAGCGGCGCAGAAAGCGCCCGGTTCTTGGCGCTTGACCTGCCGTGGCGGACCCGCTGGCCCGGTCTTTGACCGCTTGCTAGGCCATCATCGCGTGCGACGGCTGGTGAGGGCCACCCATCCTGCCATTTACCCTTTTCCAAATACTCATGTCCAGACCTGCCCGCCAAAGCAAAACGGCGCGACCGAAGCCGCGCCGCCTAGCCTTGACGAAGGTTTGGCCTTGACGAAGGTTTGGCCTTGACGAAGCTGGGATCAGAACCCCAGGCCTGCGTATTTGTTCTTGAACTTGGAAACCCGTCCGCCGGTGTCCAAGAGCCTGGCGTTGCCGCCGATCCAAGCCGGATGCGCCAGCGGGTCGATGTCCAACGACATCTGGCCGCCCTCTTTGCCCCAGGTGGTCTTGGTGGTGAACAGCGAGCCATCGGTCATCTTGACGGTGATGGTGTGATATTCGGGGTGAATGCCCTTTTTCATGATCCCGCTCCTATACCGACTTGGGTTTGTAATTGGTGTCTTCGACGATCCGGGCCGATTTTCCGCGACGATCACGCAGATAGTACAGCTTGGCGCGACGCACCCGGCCACGGCGGACCACTTCGATGCTGTCGATGTTGGTCGAATAGAGCGGGAACACCCGCTCCACACCCTCGCCAAACGAGATCTTGCGCACGGTGAACGAAGCCGAGATCGTGGCGCCGCCCTTGCGGCCGATCACCACGCCTTCATAGGCCTGCACGCGCGAACGGGTGCCTTCGGTCACTTTATAGCCGACTTTCACGGTATCACCGGCCTTGAAGTCCGGGATGGTCTTGCCGAGCGCCGCAATCTGTTCGGCCTCCAGCTGTGCGATCAGGTTCATGCCTGGTCCTTTCAATACACGGGGTTTGCCCCCGAAGTGATGCCGCACCAGCGCTCTTGGTCGTCAACCGGGTCGCTACCCTTAGGGGTAACCCCGCCAGAGATGGGGCCTGCTGTTTTGTCCGCTCTCTTGCACCACCTCCGTCGAAGAAAGCGGAGGTATCGGCCAAAAGGAATCGGGTCCGTTGGGCAATAGGCCCCGGACTACGGGCGTATAGGGGCTGGTGGCAGATCGGTCAAGGCTGGCTGTTTGATCCGCGTTTGATGGTGCAATCCATTCCAGGGCATGGCAGGACGCATAATGGGACAGTTTCTTCACGGCAGCGCCACATCGACAGCCGCTTGCCCGAGGTCGCGGGCGACAAGCCCGCAATAATGGTGCGTGACATCACGCACCCTACCGCACCTTATACGCAGCCCATAAATCCGGCCGCCGGGCGCGGGTGATCTCTTCCGCCTGCGCGTGGCGCCACTTGGCGATCTCGCCATGGTTGCCCGATTGCAGCACCTCCGGGATCTCCTGCCCCTGCCAGACTGCGGGCCGCGTGAACTGCGGATGCTCCAGCAGTCCGGCCGAAAAGCTCTCCTCCTCGGTCGAGGCCTGATTGCCCAAGACCCCCGGCAACAGCCGCAGCGTGGCGTCCAGCATGGCTTGTGCGGCGATCTCTCCACCGGTCAGCACGAAGTCCCCCAAGGACAGCTCGGTGACCCCGTGATGATCCAGCACCCGCTGATCCACCCCTTCGAACCGACCGCACAGCAGCGTCACCCCCGGCCCCGCCGCCCAAATGCGCGCCATCGCCTGATCAAACCGTTTTCCGCGCGGCGACAGATAGTATATCGGCAACCCCTTGCCCGCCGCCTGCAACGCCGCGTCCACCACATCGGCGCGCAGCACCATCCCCGCCCCGCCCCCGGCAGGGCTGTCATCGACATTGCGATGCTTGCCGATGCCAAAGCCGCGCAGGTCCAGCCTGTCCAGCCGCCACAGGCCAAGTTCCAGCGCCTTGCCGGTCAGGCTGTGACCCAGCACGCCCGGAAAGGCCTCGGGGAACAGCGTGATCACCCGCGCCACCCAGGCGCCCTTGACCACGACATCCGCCATCAGGTCGCGCGGCCTCATGCTGGCCTGAATGCTTAGACGGCCGTGGGATTTGGGTTTTGCTTCATCGCTCATCTCGTGGCTTCTACAGGAAATCAGGCACAAGTGGAAACCGGTTCTGCCGCCCGATTTGCGGAAAAAGGGGCGCGACCGCAGGCCGCTCAGCCCGGCAACCCGGCCAGCCGGTTCATCCCGGATGCCGTGGCCCGGTCGCCTGCGCCACCACCGCCGCCGAGGGACAATCGGGCACCAGTTCAGGCGCGTCCCCCAGTGCCATGATGCAGCGCCGCGCGAATAGACCCGGCAGTTCGGCGTAGCACCCGGCGGCGGCAAGGACCTGCGCCGGACCGGCACCAGCATCTCGCCAGCCATCATCTCGGGCACCATAGCCTGCGGATCATCCCGGGCGGGCGCCACATCCTGCCGGATCGGATCAAAGCCGGCGGTTTCAGCCATATCCTGCGGGCCCGAGAGCAACCGCGACAGCGGCACCGACAGGAACGACAGTGCCAGACAACGACAGCGCCAGTGGCAAAAAGGCGGGCAGGGCGGGTTTCATGGCGAGAACGCCGCCGATGCCGCGCGCAGCCTGATAGGCCGGGCTTTGCGGCAGAAGGCCAGCGGCATCCTGCATGAGGTCGAGGCCAAGGCAATGCCTGACCCCGGACGCCAGCAGGACCTGATCACCGCGCGGGGTGGCGAAAAATTCGGCCTCGTCGATCAGGCCCTGAAAAGGCGTGGCCGGGGTGACCGAGTGGTGCGGCGCGCCGAGCAGGGTGACGAAAGCCGCGGCGCAGGCCGGCGCATCCGGGCAACGGGCGGCGCAATAGGCGCGGACGGGTGCGTATTGCGGGCGGGGCAACAGGTCGGCCAGCACCATGTGATCAGGGTTTCGGGCGGCAGGGGCGGTGGCGGTTCTTCGTGCCACAGCAGGCGCAGGGCGGCCGTCCACCAGCCTGGTGGCGATATTGGGGCCAAGGCGCAGCCCGCAATGGATTGGCGGGCCGACGGTGACCGGGTAATGCTCGGTCAGTTCGGCCAGCACCATCCAGCCTTCGATGCTCTCGCGGTCCAGCAGATATTGCAGCGCGGCCAAGGCTTTGCGGTCACCGCGCGTCAGATGCTCCAGCAGGATCAGCGCCTTCAGGACCGGGGCTGTGGGTAGGTCGGCACAGCCTTCGGGCAGGGCGGCGGCCATCGGAATGGATCGGGCGGCATATGGTTGAACCAGGCCTTCAGCATTGCATCGGCCTTGGCCGTCTCGCCCAGTTCATAAAGCCAAAGCGCGCGGTCCGGCTGGTCGGTCATGTCGGGCGAGATATCGCCGTCGCGCCACAGATTGGCAGGCTTGAAGGCCGCCTGTCCCAGATCGCGCACCCATTGGTCGCCAATCCGGCGCAGCGCCATAGGGTCGGGCTGTAGGCTCAGCCAGCGCTCGGCCAGAGGCAGGGCGAGAATTGCGGCCAGATTGCCCTTGGTGGCCAGGTCGAAAAGGCTGCGCAGGGTGGCGGGGTCGTCCCGGTTCAACAGGCGGTCAAAGCCGGTCTTGAATTCAGGCTCGTCGCTGCCCTGCAAAAGGCTCGGCCACCACGGGCGCTGCCTGGGTCAGGCACAGAAAGATCGTCCGCCACCACGCCAGCGCAGCCCCCGTTCTGCGCAAGGCTCCACCCGAAGCGTCGGAAAGTCAAATCACCCGGCCTCGATCCGCAACACGACGGGGGTGCCGACCAGAACGCCGGTGCCGGCGAACCGGCCGACGGCATGGTCGATGTCGTCGCGGGTGGCTTTGTGGGTGACGATCAGCACCGGGGCGTTGACGCCCTCATGGCCGTACTGGCGCATCTGGTCGATGGAAACCCCCGCCTCGCCCAGACAGGTGGCGATCTTGGCCAGCGCGCCGGGCCTGTCCAGCAGCGTCATGCGCAGGTAATAGGCGGCGGGTGTTGCGGTCTTGGCCGGGATCGGGGTGGCAAGGGTGGCTGCGGGCTGGCCAAAGGTCGGCAGGCGCAGGCCGCGCGCGATGTCGATGACATCGGCCATGACGGCGCTGGCGGTGGGGCCTTGCCCCGCACCGGGACCGCGCAGGACGATCTGACCAATGGAGTCGCCCTCCAGCACCACCATGTTGGTGCCGCCCTGCAACTGGCCCAAGGGACTGTCGGCGGGGACAAGGCAGGGCGTCATGCGCTGTTCCAGCCCGCGCCCGGTCATCTGCGCCACCCCCAGCAGTTTGATGCGGTAGCCCATGTCGGCGGCCAGGGTGATGTCGTCGATCGACACCGCGCCGATGCCTTCCAGCTCAACCGCGGCAAAGTTGACGCGGGTGCCAAAGGCGATGGCGGCCAGAAGGGCCAGCTTGTGCCCGGCATCAATGCCGCCGACGTCAAGGTTGGGGTCGGCTTCCAGAAAGCCAAGCTGACGGGCTTCCTCGAAAACCTCGGCGTAAGGCAGACCGGCGCTTTGCATCCGGGTCAGGATATAGTTGCAGGTGCCGTTCATCACCCCCATGACGCGGCGGATCTGGTTGCCGGCTAAGCCCTCGGTCAGCGCCTTGATCACCGGGATGCCACCGGCCACGGCAGCCTCGAAGCGGATGACGCGACCGCAGGCCTCGGCGGCAAGGGCCAGAGCGTGGCCGTGATGGGCCAAGAGCGCCTTGTTGGCACTCACCACATCCTTGCCCGCAGCGATGGCGGCCTCGGTCGCCAGACGGGCGGGGCCGTCGTGGCCGCCGATCACCTCGACAAAGACATCGACATCGCGGCGGCGGGCGAGGGCGACCGGGTCGGCTTCCCAGGCATAGGCCGACAGGTCGGCAGCGCGGTTCTTGCTGCGGTCGCGGGCACAAACCGCGCTGATCACCACGCGGCGGCCTATGCGGGCGGCGATCAGGTCGGCGTGGCGCTGCACGATCTTGACGACACCGATACCGACGGTGCCCAGACCAGCAAGGCCGATACGCAGGTCAGGCTTGGCGGAAGCGGGCATCGGCGGGTCCTCGTCATTGGCTCATGGCCAGCCCTGTTAGCCGCTTTGCGCCCCGCTGGCAACGCGCGCCTTGAGGGCCCCCACCTTGGCCGCCAGTGCCGCACCCTGCGCATCGGTGATGGTGCCATCGTCGCCAAGGATCTGGCCGATCAGCAATAGTTCCGGCGCCGCACCACCCGCCCGCGCAGGCCAGTCGACCACCGGCCAGGCGCTGCACCCGCTCAGCAGGCAAAGGATGACAAGAATCCGCATTCAACCGGTCCAAATACTCTCGGGGTTGGGGTCTGGGGAGGGGGCCGATGCCCCCACCCCAGCCTGTTGTCCTTTACGCGCATTCTATCCGAAAACCGCGCAACACTTTTCGGAATGCGCTTTTAGTGCGCAGGCCTAATGAAAGTCCCATTGCGCAGATCCGCCATGGCCTGCTGCAACTCAGCCTGCGTGTTCATCACGATGGGCCCGTGCCAAGCCACCGGCTCCTGCAAAGGCGCGCCCGAGATCAAGAGGAACCGCAGGCCATCATCACCGGCCTGAACACTCACTTCGTCACCGGCGCCGAACTCGATCAGGGTGCGGTTGCCGGACATGTCGCGGATGTTCAACTCCTCACCCGCCACTTCCTTTTCCAACAGCACGCCGCGCGGGCGGCTGGCGTCACGGAAATTGCCGGAACCTTCAAAGACATAGGCAAAGGTGTTGCGGTAGGTGTCAACCTTGAACACTTTGCGCCGCCGCGCAGGCACCCAGATGTCCAGATATTGCGGGTCCGCCGCGATGCCATCGACCGGGCCGGTCTTGCCCCAGAACGAGCCGACAATCACCCGCACCAATGTGCCGTCGTCGTCGGTGATTTCCGGGATGTCGCTCGCCGTCACGTCCTGATAGCGCGGCGGCGTCATCTTCAGGCTGGCGGGCAGATTGGCCCACAGCTGGAAGCCGTGCATCTGGCCCCTTGCGTTGCCCTTGGGCATTTCCTGATGCAGGATGCCTGACCCGGCGGTCATCCACTGCACATCGCCGCCCTTCAGGGTGCCCCGGTTGCCCAGACTGTCGCCATGATCGACCGAACCGGCCAGAACATAGGTGATCGTCTCGATGCCGCGGTGTGGATGCCAGGGAAAGCCGCGCAGATAGTCGTCCGGGTGCTCGCCGCGAAAATCGTCGAACAGCAGGAATGGGTCCATGCGTTTGGGGTCGCCAAAGCCGAAGGCGCGGTGCAGGTGGACGCCTGCGCCCTCGGTCGTGGGCGTGGCAAGTTTGGTCTTGGTAACCGGACGGATCGACATGGGCTTGACTCCTGACTTCGCCCTTAAGACTTAGGGCCGCAAGGCCGCCCTGACCAGTGCCTGCGAGGCGTCAATTTGGGTGGAACCAGAGTGCGCCAATGCACAGGCCGCAAGGCACTCCGCCACCCGAATCCCATTGGGTTGCCTTCCCGCCGCCACATGGCCGCCAAAACTGGTTGGAATCGCCTCACTTTTCGGCAAAGGTGACTGGAAACTGATCAAATCGGCACTGAAAAAATCAACCATATCGCTATACTAAGTCGGCAGGCGACAGGATGTCGGCCGGTATCAGGGGGGAATTGGCATGAATGTGGCAGGTGAACCCAGCTTTCGCGAATCGGTCGATCTGATGTTCCAGCGCGCCGTGGCGCTGATGGATCTTGGCCCGGGCCTGGAAGAAAAGATCAGGGTCTGCAACTCGACCTATACCGTGCGCTTCGGGGTGCGGCTGCGTGGCGAAATCAAGACATTCACCGGCTATCGCTCGGTCCATTCCGAACATATGGAGCCGGTCAAGGGCGGCATCCGCTATGCCCTTTCGGTCAATCAGGACGAGGTTGAGGCGCTGGCCGCGCTGATGACCTATAAATGCGCGCTGGTCGAGACACCCTTTGGCGGCGCGAAGGGCGGGCTGTGCATCGACCCGCGGGCCTGGGATGTCCATGAGCTGGAACAGATCACCCGGCGCTTTGCCTATGAACTGATCAAGCGTGACCTGATCAGCCCGGCGCAGAACGTGCCCGCCCCCGACATGGGCACTGGTGAGCGTGAGATGGCCTGGATCGCCGACCAATACGCAAGGATGAACACCACCGACATCAACGCCAAGGCCTGCGTGACCGGCAAGCCGCCACATGCCGGCGGCATTCAGGGCCGGGTCGAGGCGACGGGGCGCGGCGTGCAGTTTGCCCTGCGCGAGTTTTTCCGCCATCCCGAGGATGTGATGAAAGCCGGCCTGACCGGCGGCATCGAGGGCAAGCGCCTTGTCGTGCAGGGTCTGGGCAACGTGGGCTATCACGCCGCCAAATTCCTGTCTGAGGAGGACGGCGCCAAGGTCATCGCCGTGATCGAACGCGATGGCGTGCTGCTCGATGACAAGGGCCTGGATATCGAGGATATCCGCCAGTGGATGACCAAAAGCGGCGGTCTCTTGGCCAATTATCCCAAGGCGACCTTCAGCCCGGACGGGGTGGGCGCGCTGGAGATTGCCTGCGACATCCTGATCCCCGCCGCGATGGAGGGGGTGATCAACCTAAGCAATGCCGAACGCATCAAGGCGCCGTTGATCATCGAGGCGGCCAATGGCCCGATCACTTACGGCGCCGACGAAATTCTGCGCCGCAAGGGGGCGGTGATCATCCCCGACCTGTATGCCAATGCGGGCGGCGTCACGGTCAGCTATTTCGAATGGGTCAAGAACCTGTCGCACATCCGCTTTGGCCGCATGCAGCGCCGTCAGGAGGAGGCGAGCCATGAACTGCTGATCGCGGAACTTGAGCGGATTTCCTCGGACAAGAAGCTTGGCTGGACCCTGTCGCCCGAATTCAAGAACAAGTATCTGCGCGGGGCAGGGGAGTTGGAACTGGTGCGCTCCGGTCTGGATGACACCATGCGCGCCGCCTATCAGGCCATGCGCGAGGTTTGGCACGGCCGGCAAGATGTCGAGGATCTGCGCGTCGCCGCCTATATCGTCTCGATCGGCCGCATCGCCAGCGCCTATCAGTCGAAGGGGTTGTGACGCCAGGGTTTGGGTCTTTTCGGCTTTGGGCAGTGCCGCGACCCAACTCTCCCTAAAAAAGCCACATTTTTCTTAAATCCTTGGTTCAGCATCGAATCCCGGGGGGGCAGGGTGCTGATCGCATTTGTTAGGAAGGAACCATACGTTGCAAATCCCCGGGTTCGGTTTCTGTCGCGCGAAAATGCGTGCGGCCTGTGTCGGCACCGACGGCGCGGCCACGGTTGAGGCCGTCATCTGGCTGCCGGCCTTCTTTGCGGTCTTTGCGCTGATCACCGACGCCTCAACGATTTTCGGCCGGGAATCTCAGGTCCTGCGGGTCATTCAGGATGCCAATCGCAACCTGTCTACCGGCTACTGGGCCACGACGGCAGAGGCCCGCACCGATATATTGTCGCGCATCGGGTGGATCAGCCCGAATGCCGTTGTGACAACCGAGGTCGTCGGCAACGTGATCACGACCAGCGTTGCCCTGCCCTTGGCCGACCTCACCGCAACCGGGCTGGTGGCAGCCTTCTCGTCGGGCAGCCTCACCGTCAGTGCCACTCATGTCATGGAAGAGGAATAGCCGGATGTTGCCGTTCTTCGCATTTCTTGGCAGGTTCCGTCGCGATGACTTGGCCGGTATAACCGCCATGTCGCTGTTCCTGCTCACCTCATCACTGATGCTGGGGGCCTTCGGGCTCGACGTGTCAAATCTGATGATGTCGCGCACAAAACTTCAGGTCACGGCGGATGCAACCGCCCACAGCGCATTGGTCTACCGCGAGGATCACCCCGAGGCCGAAGCAAAGGCCGAAGCCGTGCAGATGGCCTCCATGAACATGCCGACCAATGAATTTGGCACGGTGTTCAATGTTGAAGACGTGGTTTTTGGCACCTGGGACAGTGTTCAGCGCCGGTTCACGCCGCAGCCAAACTCCAAGACCGCAGTCAAGCTCACCACTCGCCGGGCCGCAGCAAACGGCAACCCGGTGCAGACCTACCTGTTCAAAATGGTCGGATTGGACTCATGGGACGTCGAGACTTCGGCGGTGTTCGTGACCTATCAGCCCAAATGCCTGCGCGAGGGGTTTGTGGCGGACGGCGTCATCGATTTGCAAAGCAATAACAACTTCAGCGGGGGCTTTTGCATCCATTCGAATTCGCATGTCGAGTTGAACCTGAACAACACCTTCGAGCCCGGCACCGAAGTGTCGATGCCAAGGTCGGGCGAAGTCGTCGTGCCGAACGGGGATTTCACACTCAACCCCGGCCTGGTCGAAGCCTTGCAATCCAAGCGCTGGAACGTCCGGGTTTTGAGGCGGATTGACCGGATCATTGCCGGACTGTTCGCGATGGACGCCTATTACCTGCGGCCCTACATAACGGCGGGGTCGATCACCACTTTGCGCACCCCCCGGGTCGAGCAAGCGGACCTGGTTCCCGGCAATGTCTATAAATATACCTGTTCCGGGGGCGGCATCTTGACGATCGCGCAGGATGTGCAGGTCTCGTCGGTGGTCATTGTCACCAACTGCAACGTAATGATTGCCAACGGCGTTGCATTCGAGAATGCCGTGCTGGCGACCAGTTCCACCTCGGTGACATCGGTTCGTGCGGTCGCTGGGATGCGGATCGGTCGCAATGACAATTGCGCTTCGGGGGGCGGTGCCCAGATTGTCACGGCAGGCGGGTTTTTTGTTCCAGCCAGCCTCGAAATGTACGGCGGGCAAATTCTGGCCAAGAAAGTCGTCGATTTCGCGGCCAACGCCAATGGCATTCAGGGTGCCTCCATCGTCTCGGCCGACGTCGTTTCGGGCACCAGCAACATGAACATGGCGTTCTGCGGCAACGGAATGGAGGGCAATTTCGAGGCGGAATACTTCAAGCTGGTCCAATAGGCCGGGATAGCCTGGCCGCCCCGCATCCAACAATTTGCCGCCGCCCTTCCGGGCTTGCGACAGGCTGGGTCGCTGACAGCGCAGTTCTTTGGCCAAGCCGGTTGAATATGCCCGTGAAACGCGCGATCATGGGGTCGATGAACCGGGGCAGATCATGCGCTATTCCGCTCTCAAAATCTTCACCGAGGGGTTGTTCGGCAACAAGGGCTGGACGCCGGCCTGGCGCAACCCTGAACCCAAGGCGGAATACGATGCCGTGATCATCGGCGCAGGCGGGCACGGTCTGGCTGCGGCCTATTATCTGGCCAGGAACCACGGGCTGAGCCGCGTGGCTGTGCTGGAAAAGTCCTATCTTGGCGGCGGCAATGTCGGGCGCAACACCACCATCGTGCGGGCCAACTACTTCATCCCCGGCAATTCCGAGTTCTACAGCCATTCCCTGAAACTGTGGGAGGGGCTGGCGCGTGAGCTGAACTACAACGTCATGTATTCGCCGCGCGGCCAGGTGGTGCTGTTCCACTCTGACGCTCAGCGCGACGCCCAGATCCGCCGCGCCAATGCCATCGTCAACCAGGGCGACGATGCCGAGATCATGACGGTCGAGCAGTTGCGCGCCGAGTTCCCCTATCTCGACTATGAACAGGCCCGCTTTCCGATTTATGGCGGCATGATGCAGCGCCGGGCGGGAACGGCGCGGCATGATGCGGTGGCCTGGGGCTATGCGCGCGCCGCAGGCCAACGCGGCGTCGATCTGATCCAGAATTGCGAAGTGACCGGCATCGACATCGTGGCTGGCCGCGTCATCGGCGTGCAGACCAGCCGAGGCCCGATCCGCGCCAAGAAGGTCGGCATGGCTGCTGCTGGCCGCTCGGGTCAGGTCGCCGCACTGGCGGGCCTGCGGCTGCCGATCGAAAGCCACGTCCTGCAAGCCTTTGTGACCGAGGGCCTGAAGCCGGTCCTCGACAGCGTGATCTCTTTCGGCATGGGGCATTTCTATATCAGCCAGTCCGACAAGGGCGGGCTGGTCTTTGGCGGCGATATCGACATGTATGCGAGCTACGCCGCGCGGGGCAACTTGCCGATGGTTGAGCATGTGATGGAGGCGGGCATGACCCTGATGCCGATGATCGGCCGCGCCAAGGTGGTGCGCCATTGGGGTGGCATCGTGGACATGACGCCGGACGGCAGCCCGATCATCGACAAGACGCCGGTTGAGGGCCTGTTCATCAATGCCGGCTGGAACTATGGCGGCTTCAAGGCCACCCCCGCCGCGGGCTGGTGCCTGGCCCATCTGATGGCGACCGGCGAGCCCCACGACACCGCCCGCCGCTTCCGTCTTGACCGCTTCCGCACCGGTCATCTCTTGGACGAAGAAGGCACCGGGTCGCAGCACAACTTGCACTAAAGGAACATTATGCGCCTGAATTGCCCGCTTTGTGGCCCCCGTGACCGGAGAGAATTCTACTATTCCGGCTCGGAGGACTATCTGAACCGCCCCGCCCCCGATGCTCCCGCTGATGCCTGGGACGACATGCTGCACCTCCGCGCCAATCCGGCGGGTTTGACCCGCGACCTGTGGTATCACGAGACCGGTTGCGGGTTGTGGCTCTTGGTCACCCGCAACACCGTGACCCATGAAATCATCGCCACCGAACGGGTCGCCGACCGTAAAGGCGGTGCCGTATGAGGTTGCCCGAGGGCGGTCTGATCGACCGCAGCAAACCCATCGCTTTCCGCTTTGATGGCAAGACCTATCACGGCTTTCAGGGCGACACCCTCGCCTCGGCGCTGCTGGCCAGTGGCGTCAAGCTGGTGGGCCGCAGTTTCAAATACCACCGCCCGCGCGGCGTGCTGACGGCAGGCTCTGAGGAGCCGAATGCGCTGGTCGAAATCCACGACGAAACCCAGCAAACCCCCAACACCCGCGCCACCGTGCAGGAGATTTATGACGGTCTGACCGCCACCAGCCAGAACCGCTGGCCCTCGCTGCGCTGGGACATCCTCAGCGTCAACGATCTGTTGGCACCCTTTCTGGGTGCCGGGTTCTATTACAAGACCTTCATGTGGCCGCGGGGTTTTTGGGAAAAACTTTATGAACCCGCGATCCGCCGCGCGGCGGGTCTGGGCATTCTGTTGCCAAAAGCTGACGAGGCCGACTACGAGAAAGCCTTTGCTTTCTGTGACCTGCTGGTTATCGGCTCCGGTCCGGCTGGCCTGATGGCCGCGCTGACGGCTGCCCGTGCAGGCCGCGATGTCATCCTGGCCGAGCAAGACCACCGGATGGGCGGGCGTTTGCTGTCGGGTGATGGCGTGATCGACGGCGCACCTGGCCTCGATTGGGTGCGCGCCACGCTGGACGAGTTGGCCCGGTTGGGGGTCCGCCTGATGCCGCGAACCACGATCACCGGCGCCTATGATCAGGGCACTTTCGGCGCGTTGGAGAGGGTCGGCCTGCATGTGCCGCACAAGCCCAACCTGCCGCGCGAATGTTTCTGGCGCATCGTCGCCGGGCAGGCGGTAATGGCCAGCGGTGCTTTAGAGCGGCCCATCGCATTCCGCAACAACGACCGCCCCGGCATCATGCTGGCGGGGGCGGTTCAGAGCTATCTCAACCGTTACGCCGTGGTGCCGGGGTCGCGGGTCACCCTCTATGCCAACAACGACCATGCCCGCATCGTGGCGCGGCAGTTGTTGGCGGCGGGGGTCAAGGTCGCGGCCATTCTGGACAGCCGCCCCGACGCCTCGACGCTGGAGGATTGCCCGGTTTACCTTGACGCCTGCGTGACCGACACCAAAGGCCGCCGCGCCTTAAGTTCGATCACCGGCCACCATGCCGGGGGCACTTTCCAGATCGAGACCGACCTTCTGCTGATGTCCGCAGGCTGGAACCCCGTGCTGCATCTGGCCTGCCATCACGGGGGGCGGCCGGCGTGGCGCGAAGACATCGCGGCTTTTGTGCCCAAGCCCGGCATGATCCAAGGTCTGACCGCCGCAGGGGCCGCAAACGGTGCCTTCTCAACCGCCGCTTGTCTGGCCGAGGGGCAGGCCGCCGTCGGACCAGCCGCCGCTTTGCCACAGGCCGAGGACGCACCCTACCGCCTGACGCCACTATGGGCGGTGCCGGGAGCGGGCCGCGCTTGGCTCGACTTTGCCAATGATGTGACGGTCAAGGATGTGCAGCAATCGGCCCAGGAAGGCTTTGCCTCGGTCGAGCATATGAAGCGCTACACCACCCAAGGCATGGCACCGGATCAGGGCAAGAATTCCAACATCGGCGCTTTGGCCGTGCTGGCCGATGCCACCGGGCGCGGCATCCCTGAAACCGGCACCACGACATTCCGCCCGCCCTATGTGCCGATCTCCATTGCCGCTTTGGGGGCAGGCGGGCGGGCGATGGGCTTTGCGCCGCAACGCTTTCTGACCTCAGACCAAGCCAGCCGCGACCGTGGCGCGCCGATGATCGAGGCCGGGCTGTGGTATCGCCCAAGCCATTTCCCCAAACCCGGCGAGGCTAACTGGCGCGAAGCCTGCGACCGTGAGGTCATCATGGTGCGCAGCACGGTCGGCGTGGCCGATGTCTCGACCCTTGGCAAGATCGACCTGCAGGGCTTTGACGCTGCGCGCTTTCTGGATCTGGTCTATACCGGCACCTTCTCGACCTTGGCGGTCGGCAAGGTGCGTTATGGCCTGATGCTGCGCGAAGATGGCCTGGTGATGGATGACGGCACCACGGCGCGGCTTGGCGAAAACCATTACCTGATGACCACGACGACGGCGGCGGCGGGTCAAGTGATGCGGCATCTGGATTTCGTCCATCAGGCCTATTGCCCGCACTACGATCTGCGCTTCATCTCTGTCACCGAAAGCTGGGCGCAGTTCGCCGTTGCCGGGCCGCAGGCAAGGGCGCTGCTGAATTCTCTGCTGGATCAACCGCTTGGCGAGTTTCCCTTCATGTCCTGTGCTGCGGTGTCGGTTGAGGGTGTCAAGGCGCGGCTGTACCGCATCTCATTCTCCGGCGAGCAGGGCTATGAGATTGCCGTCCCCACCCGCTATGGCGAATCGCTGTTCCGCGACCTTGTGGCGCGCGCCGAAACCCTGGGCGGCGGGCCGTATGGGATGGAGGCGCTGAATGTCCTGCGTATCGAAAAAGGTCTGATCACCCATGCCGAGATCCACGGAAGGGTGAGTGCCTTCGACATCGGCGCTGAACGGATGGTCGGCAAGAAAGACTGCATCGGCAAGGTGATGAGCCAGCGCCCCGGCCTGACCGGCCCCGAGCGTGAGCAGTTGGTGGGCCTTCGTCCGCTGTCCGGCCAAGAGGTAGGTGCTGGGGCGCATCTGTTCAATCCGGGCGACCAGGTGCATAGGGTAAACGATCAGGGCTATGTCACCTCGGTCTGTTATTCCCCGACGCTTGGCGGTTGGCTGGGTCTGGCCTTTCTGCGCGATGGCCGCGCCCGCCATGGCCAGCATATCCGGCTGGTCGATCACATGCGCCGCGCCGATGTCCTGTGCGAAGTCTGCGACCCGGTATTCCACGACCCGCAAGGAGGCCGCCTGCGTGGCTAATCTCATCGCCAAGACCGCACTTGCGGGCCAAGCCCCGGTCACTCATGCCGCAACCACGCTGGCCGAGGTTGATCTGGGTCAGATCACCGGGGTTGCCTGCTTCAGGGGGCAGCAGGCCGCCGTCACCAAAGCCCTAGGCCAAGCCTTTCCCGCGCCAAACAGCCATGACAATGGCCTGTGCTGGACCGGCCCCGATCAGGCCTTTCTGATCGGCCGCCCGGCACCTGACCTGACCGGCCTTGCCGCCGTCACCGACCAGTCCGGCGGCTGGGCGGCGCTGACGCTGACCGGCCCCTTGGCCGCTGATGCGCTGATGCGCCTTGTGCCCTTGGACCTGCGCCATTTTGGTGAGGGCCAGGCCGCCCGTGCGCCCTTGGGTCACATGCAGATGGTGCTGATCGGGCAATCAGGTGGCTTTTTGATTCTGGTGTTCCGCTCGATGGCCCGCACGGCCTGGCATGAGATTGCGACGGCGCTGAAAATGTGCGCCGCCAGAAAGGCGCTTTGACATGCTGACCAATGCCGATGTGGTTGAACTGACCGACTTCCGGCGCGAGTTGCACCGCTTCCCGGAAGTCTCGGGCGACGAAAAACAAACCGCCGCCCGCGTCACCGCTGCCCTTGCCGGAACCCGGCCTGATCAGGTGATGAGTGGCCTTGGCGGGCATGGCGTCGCCGCGATCTGGCACGGTGCCAAACCCGGCGAAACCGTGCTGTTTCGCGCCGAACTCGACGCCCTGCCGATTGATGAGATCGGCCAGCCCGCCTACCGCTCGACCATTCCCGGCAAAGGCCATATGTGCGGCCACGATGGCCATATGACGATCCTCATGGCCCTCGCCCGCCTGATCAGCCGCAAGCGTCCGGCAACCGGCCGCGTGATCCTGCTGTTCCAGCCCGCCGAGGAAGATGGCTCCGGTGCCGCCGCCGTGCTGAGCGATCCGCGCTACGGCGCGTTGAAACCCGACTGGGCTTACGCGCTGCACAACATGCCCGGGCTGGCTTTTGGCCATGCCACCCTGCGCGCGGGCACCATGATGTGCGCCTCGCAAGGCATGCGGGTTCAACTGACCGGCAAGACCTCACATGCCTCGATGCCGCAAACCGGCACCTCGCCGGCCCATGCCGTGGCCCGGCTGATCCCGGCGTTGCTGGCGCTGGGCCCGGGTGGTCCGCTGACCGAAGCCTTCCGCATGGTCACCATCACCCACGCGCGGATCGGCGAGCCTGCCTTCGGCATCTCGCCCGGATACGCCGAGCTTTGGGCCAAACTGCGCACCCGCGAGGATGGCCCAATGGCCGCCCTGCGCGCCGAGGCCGAAGCCCTAGTGCGTGCCGAAGCTGCCAAGGACGGCTTGCAGGTCGCCTTCCTGACCCAGGACGATTTCGCCGCCACCGTGAATGATCCGGGTGCCATCACCCGCCTGACCGCCGCACTGGAGGCGCTGAACATCCCCCATGGCGAGTGCAATCTGCCCCTGCGCGGTTCGGAAGATTTCGGACGGTTCGGTGTCGAGGGCACCCGAATGGCCATGATGTTCTTGGGAGCAGGCGAGAAATGCCCGCAGCTTCACAACCCCGACTACGACTTTCCCGACGCAATGATCGCGCTCGGTGCGCGGCTGTTCCAACGGGTGATGGCGGATATTCTGGGTTGAGTCCCTGCATTTACCCTTTCTGAAATACTCCCCGCGGAGTGTCCTGCACCAGCCGAAGGCGCCTCCGGCGGGAGTATTTGCAAAAGGGTAAATGCATGACCGCTTGCCCTCTTCGTCCCGTGATCCGATAGTGGACCCATGAGCCTGCCACCCGGATTCCTTGACGAGCTTCGAACCCGCATCTCGCTGTCGCAGGTGGTCGGGCGCAAGGTCACCTGGGATGCGCGCAAGTCCAATCAGGGCAAGGGCGATATGTGGGCGGCGTGCCCGTTTCATCAGGAGAAGTCGGCCAGCTTTCACGTCGATGACCGCAAGGGAGTCTATTATTGCTTTGGCTGCCATGCCAAGGGCGACGCCGTCACCTTCGTCATGCAAACCGAGAATGTCGGCTTCATGGCGGCGGTGGAAATCCTCGCTCGCGAGGCCGGAATGCCGATGCCCGAACGCGATCCGGTGGCGGCGGAACAGGCTGACCAGCGCAGCGAATTGTCCAAGGTCATGGAAGAGGCGTTCAAGTGGTTCCGCCTGCAACTGAAAACCTCCGCCGCAGCCGAGGCCCGGGCCTATCTGGTCAGGCGCGGCCTGTCGCAAGCAGCGCAAGGTCGCTGGGAGATCGGCTTTGCCCCCGACCAGCGCCAGGGGCTTTACAACGCCCTGACCCAAAAAGGCATCGCGGCGGATCTGATCGTCGATTCCGGCCTTTGCGCCCACGCTGATGATGGCCGCGCCCCCTATGACCGCTTTCGCGGGCGCATCATCTTTCCGATCCGCGACGGGCGGGGCCGCGGCATCAGCCTTGGTGGCCGCGCGCTGGACCCCAATGCGCGGGCCAAATACCTGAACGGCCCGGAAACATTGTTGTTCGACAAGGGCCGCAACCTTTATAATCACGCCCCCGCCCGCGAGGCGGCTGGCAAGGCTCAGCCGCTGATCGTCGCCGAAGGCTATATGGATGTCATAGCCCTGGTCGAGGCCGGTTTCACCGCGGCCGTCGCCGCCTTGGGCACCGCGGTCACCGAGGATCAGTTGCGCCTGATGTGGCGCATCCATGACGAGCCGATCATAGCGCTGGACGGCGACAAGGCCGGCATCAGTGCCGCCCTGCGCGTCGTCGATCTTGCCCTGCCATTGTTGGAGGCCGGCAAGGGCCTGCGCTTTGCCGTGCTGCCGAGCGGGCTTGACCCCGACGACCTGCTCCGCGCGCAGGGGGCGGGTGCCATGCAAAAGCTGCTGGATCAGGCCCAGCCCATGGTCAACCTTCTGTGGCGCCGTGCGGTCGAAGGCCGCAGCTTTGACAGCCCCGAACGCAAGGCGGCACTGGACAAGACCTTACGCGCCGCAGTGGCTCGCATCACCGACCCCTCGATCCGCGGCCACTACGGCGACGAGATCAAGCGCCTGCGGCTTGACCTGTTCGGCAGCCGCGCAAGGCCAACTTGGGCTCCGCAGCGCAGATCGCAATTCGTCAAAGGCAAGTTTCAGCAACCCGAACTGCCGCCGGTCGCCTCGACCAAGGCCTCGGTCCTCGCCGGCCCCACCGACCGGATTGACGAGGTTCTGCGCGAGGCGGTCATCCTTGCCATTCTGATCAGCCATCCCGGCCTGATCGCCCGCTTTGAATCGGCCATCGAACGGATGGAATTGACCGGCGAGGATCACAACCGCCTGCGCAGCGTGCTTCTGACCGCCGATCCCGCGACCCTGCGTCAAACCTTGCAAAGCACCGCGCCCGCCGCCCTTGACGCCCTGCTGGCGCGCCCCCATGTCCAAATCGCGCCCCCGGTGCGCAACCGCAACGATACCGAACTTGCCACCCGGTACCTGGCCGAGGAACTGGCCAGGCTTGACGCCTGTCGCGGGGCGCGGCGCGAGATCGAAGATGCCGTTCAAGACCTGAGCGGTGTGGCGGATGAGGGCCTGACCTGGCGGCTGTCGCAGGCCGCCGCAGCGCGGCACCGGGCCGATCAACCGCCCCGCGCCGATGCGGGTGAACTGGGCGAAGACCGCAGCGCCCTGTCGGACCATTTGCAAAGCCTGATCAACGATCGGGTGTGGGAGAAGAAAAGGCCCTAGGTCAGCGCACGCATCCCCCCCCCCCCTGTGTTTCCCGGTTATTCGCGCTATTGCTGCGCGCTACCGCCTGATTCGTTGCCGATTCGCCCGCCCGATTCGCACCCCCGGAGTCCCAATGGCCGCCAAAGACACAGACGATGCGAAGCCCGAAAGCGAAGAGGCCGATGTCTCGCTGGACATGAGCCAGTCCGCCGTCAAGAAGATGATCGCCGATGCCCGCGAGCGTGGCTATATCACCTATGACCAGTTGAACACCGTCATGCCGCCCGATCAGGTCTCCTCCGAGCAGATCGAGGATGTGATGTCGATGCTGTCGGAAATGGGCATCAACATCATCGAGAATGATGAGGCCGACGAGGCCGAAGTCGTCGGTGGCGATCTGGTCGCGACGACCTCGACCTCGCGCGAAGTGGCCGTTGTCGGGAGCACGACCGAAACGCTTGACCGCACCGATGATCCGGTGCGGATGTATCTGCGCGAAATGGGGTCGGTCGAGCTTTTGTCGCGTGAAGGCGAAATAGCCATCGCCAAGCGGATCGAGGCCGGTCGCAACACGATGATCGCGGGCCTGTGCGAAAGCCCGCTGACCTTTCAGGCCATCATCATCTGGCGCGACGAACTTCTGTCGGAAGACATCCTGCTGCGCGACGTGATCGACCTTGAGGCGACCTTTGGCCGCTCATTGGACGGTGAAGAAGGTCTGGTCGGGGCCGCTCTGGAAGGCGTCGGCATGACCGCCGCCCCCCGCAGCACCGGGTCAGAGGAGCCGGAACTGGACGCCGACGGCAACCCGATCGTGGCCTCTGCCGAGGAGGACGAGGATGAGGATGACGAGGACGGCACCGCCATGTCGCTGGCCGCGATGGAAGCGGCGCTCAAGCCCAGGGTGCTGGAAACCCTTGACCGGATCGCCCGCGACTATGGCAAACTGTCCGCAATGCAGGACCTGCGGATGTCCGCGACCCTGTCGAAAAAGACCCGCTTTTCTGCCGGGGACGAGGCGGCCTACCAAAAGCAGCGCTCGAAAATCGTCATGCTGGTCAATGAGTTGCACCTGCACAACAACCGGATTGACGCGCTGATCGACCAGCTTTACGGCATCAACCGCCGGATCATGGTGATCAATTCCGGCATGGTGAAACTGGCCGACGCCGCCCGGATCAACCGCCGTGAATTCATCGACCAATATCAGGGTTATGAACTGGACCCGACCTGGCTCGACCGCATGGCTGCCAAAGCGGGCCGCGGCTGGCAGGCGCTGATGGAGCGTTCGCGCGACCGGGTCGAAGAATTGCGCGCCGAAATGGCCGACGTCGGCAAGTATATCGGCGTCGATATCTCCGAATTCCGCCGCATCGTCAATCAGGTGCAGAAGGGCGAGAAAGAGGCGCGGCAGGCCAAGAAGGAAATGGTCGAGGCCAACCTGCGTCTGGTTATTTCCATCGCCAAGAAATACACCAACCGGGGCCTGCAATTCCTCGATTTGATTCAGGAAGGCAATATCGGCCTGATGAAAGCCGTCGATAAATTCGAGTATCGGCGCGGGTATAAGTTTTCCACCTATGCGACCTGGTGGATCAGGCAGGCGATTACCCGGAGCATTGCCGATCAGGCGAGGACGATCCGCATTCCGGTCCATATGATCGAGACGATCAACAAACTGGTCCGCACCGGCCGCCAGATGCTGCACGAAATCGGCCGCGAGCCGACACCCGAGGAACTGGCCGAGAAATTGCAAATGCCGCTGGAAAAGGTCCGCAAGGTGATGAAGATCGCCAAGGAACCGATTTCGCTGGAAACCCCGATTGGCGACGAGGAAGACAGCCAGCTTGGCGATTTCATCGAGGACAAGAACGCGATCCTGCCTTTGGATTCGGCGATTCAGGAGAACCTTAAAGAGACGACGACGCGGGTTCTGGCGTCTTTGACCCCGCGCGAAGAACGGGTGCTGCGGATGCGCTTCGGGATTGGTATGAACACCGATCACACGCTGGAAGAGGTCGGGCAGCAATTCTCGGTGACCCGCGAGCGGATCAGGCAGATCGAGGCCAAGGCGCTGCGGAAGCTGAAGCATCCGAGCCGGTCAAGGAAGCTGCGGAGTTTTCTGGATCAGTAAGCCTGCCCGAAGGCATTTGATATTTAACAGACATTTGCATGATTGACAATCACGCGAGGATTGTGTAATCTGTTTGGTAGCAAAGTGAGGAGACCTTCGTGCGTATGATTCCCGCGGCCCTGATCTTTTCGTTATCTGTCTCGGGCTGTGCGGACAAGAGCGAAAGTGTATCGGCAAGTTATGTTTCTCCTTTGCAATATCAGCAGTATAGTTGCCGACAGTTAGCCGAAGAGGGCAGTCGAGTCGGCGTGCGTGCTTCGCAGTTGGGGGGGGTTCAAGACAAGAAGGCTGGCAACGATGCTGTTGCGACCGGCGTCGCACTATTTATTTTCTGGCCAGCCCTGTTTTTTATTGAAGGAAACATGGAAGCAAAGGCTGAACTTTCCCGCCTCAAAGGCGAAATGGACGCTATTGAATCTGCAAGCATTCAAAAAAACTGCTCTATAGAGTTTCAGAAAACCAACCCGTAGCGGTCACGCGTAGGGTGCTTACGTGCACGCACCGCCAGACGACAACAGGTGCATGCACCCACCCCCCTTGACTCCCCGTACGCAATCCCGTACACTCCTCCCCATGAAAACCCTCTCCTCCACCGAGCTGCGCGCCAATCTCTCCGCCGTCATGGACCGGGTGAACGACGACCATGAACCCGTCATCGTCACCCGCGCCAAGGGGCGGCCTGTCGTCATGGTCAGCCTTGAGGACTGGGCCAGCATGGATGAGACGACCTATCTGCTGGCCAGCCCGGCCAACAAGGCTGAACTGATGGCGGCGATCAGTTACACCGGTCCGATGATCACCAAAACCATGGCTGAGCTTGAGGCGATGGAACAAGAGTGAACGTCAGTTTCAAGCCCGCCGCCTGGGACCATTACCTATACTGGCAGGCGGTTGACAAAGCGATGTTCAAGAAAATCAACCGATTGATCGAAGAATGCCAGCGTCATCCCTTCGATGGCACCGGCAAACCCGAACCGTTGAAGGGCGACCTTTCCGGCTTCTGGTCCCGCCGGATCGACCGTGAACATAGGCTGGTATATCGGGTCACGGATACCGCTTTGGAGATCGTGCAGTGCCGCTATCACTACTGATACCTGAGTCCCCCCCGCCACACCTTACCCCCCATATCTAGCGCCGCCACATTCCCCCTAGCCAAAATCTCCACATATAGGTTACTCCTTGTAGATAACCGGGGCATCCGCCCCCGGAACGAGGCAGGTCAACAAAAAGGGGAACGGCCAATGCGCTGCCCATTCTGCGGCAATATCGACACTCAGGTGAAGGACTCACGCCCGGCCGAGGATCACGTCTCGATCCGGCGCCGCCGCTTTTGTCCGGCTTGTGGCGGGCGTTTCACCACCTATGAACGGGTGCAGTTGCGCGATCTGGTCGTCATCAAATCATCGGGCAAACGTGAGGATTTCGACCGCTCCAAGCTGGAACGCTCGATCCGCATCGCCATGCAGAAGCGCCCGATCGAGCCGGAGCGGATTGATCAGATGATCTCGGGCATTGTGCGCAGGCTGGAGAGCCTGGGCGATACCGACGTCCCCTCCAAGACCATCGGTGAGATCGTCATGGAAAGCCTGTCCCGGATCGACACCGTGGGCTATGTCCGTTTTGCCAGCGTTTACAAGAACTTCCAGGCGGCGGATGACTTTGACCGCTTTGTTTCGGAACTGCGTCCGGGTCCGACCGAGGAATGACAATTCTGGGTGGGGGGCAACCCCACCCCGCCTTACCAATGCCCGGCCCTACCAATGCCCGGTGTTGGCCATGCTGGCCCAAGGCTCGGCCGCAGGCAGTGCGGCCCCGGCTTGCAAGATCTCGATTGACACATTGTCGGGGCTGCGCACAAAGGCCATATTGCCGTCGCGCGGCGGGCGGTTGATCAGCACGCCGGCCTTTTGCAACTGCGCGCAAGTCGCATAAATATCGTCAACCTCATAGGCGAGGTGGCCGAAATGGCGGCTGTCGCTGGGCAAGGAATCGTCGCCGTCCCAGTTCCATGTCAGCTCGACCGGGCAGTCGGGCTGGCCGGGCGGGGCGAGAAAGACCAGCGTGAAGCGGCCCTTTTCGCTTTCGTGGCGGCGCGACTCCTCCAGCCCCAACAGCTTGTAGAACGCGATGCTTGCGTCGAGGTCCAGAACCCGGACCATGGTGTGAAGATATTTGATGGTCATGTGGAAATCCCCTGTTTGCAGGCCAGCAACTTACCATGCGACGGCAGATTGACCAGATCAGAAACGCGACTTGACGCTCAGGCTTATGCCCGCCGTTTCGCTGTCATAAAGCGCCACGTTGCTGACATTGCGGGCGACATCCAGCGCCAGAACCGGCGAAAAGCCAAGATAGCTCAGCCGGTGCAGCGTCGCGGTCAGGCTGCCGCTCAGCCTGTGGTCTTGCCGTCCGGTGGCGGTAAAGGGCGACAGGTCATAATCGGCCATCTGCACCGCAACACTGGCACCAAGGCCGATTCCCGCGATGGGCTCAGCCGCTTGCCATCCCAGACGCAAGGCAACCTCGCGGTGTTGGATGCTGATGTCATCTGAGGCGATGTGCGACAGGCTCAGCCCGATTTGCCATTGCTCACCCTTGGGCCCGGTGGTGGCCAGTGACGCCGCAAGGCCAAGTTCGGTCGAGTCTGAAACCGGGCGATCCGCTCTGGTCTGCTCGGTCACGCTGGCGGCCCATGTGCCGATGACCTCCGGCGAAAGCTGGCGCTCCACGGCAATGCGGGCGGTGAGGCTGTTGGACAGGTCCTGCCCGCCATACCAAGTGTGACCTGCCTTCAGTTCGCTGGTCAACCGGCCAAGCAGGCCGCTGGCCTGCCTGCGCCAGCCCGCCTCGACATTTCCAAGGGCATAGTCGGTGTTGCGGGCATCCGGGGCCTGGGCGCGGGCCTCGTCCGACAGGATGACAAGCTGCTGGCTGGCCGCAAAGGTCAGCATGTTCTGCACGGCACCGCTATCGCTGAGCCGGTAGCTGCCTGAGACACCAATGCCCAGCGCCAGACCTGACAGGGCAAGGGCGTCGCCGGACAGGATGAAGGGGATGCCCTGAAATTCGAACAAAGGATCACGGGCGCCGCCGTTCAGATTGTTGGACGGGCGAAGCGAGCCATCGAATTGCAGGCTTAGCGGGTTCTGCTCGCGGACATAGTTGAAATCCTGCACCGCCTGCGCCCGTGCCGCCGCATTGGGCGCGTTCTGCATCGCCTGCCGCAGCCAGTATTGCGCCGTGCTGCGGTGGTTTTGCAAGGACAGCGCCTGCGCCAATGCAGTCGCGGCGCTATAGCGGGCAGATTTGTCGCGAGCTACAGCCCAAGCCTCCCGTGCGGCCACCTCGCTGCCGGGCAAATCGCCGCGCAGCCGCAGCGCCTGCGCCTTCAGCACCAGGGCAAGGCTATCCTTGGCATCCCGCGACAACAGCGCCTCGGCAATCGCCAGCGCCTGATCGGCAAATCCGCGCGCCAAAGCCGCGCTGCCAAAGCCGCGCATCTGCCCGGCCGTCAGCGTCACCGGCCCCGCTGCCGCCACAACGCCCGACAGGGCAAGGCACAGCAGGGTCGCGAATACTCGCCTCACGGGCCGCGATACAGGATGAAACCGCCGGTCTCGCGCACCGTGACGCCGCTCACGTCCGAGGTGACCACGATGACGCCCGCCACCTCACCGGCATTGTCGCCCGAGATCACGGCGTAGTATTTGCCGGCTTCAAACACCACGGCCACACGGTTCGACAGGATGGTGTTGCCCAGCCCGCCTTCGACCTCGCCATTGTTGTCCAACACGCCAGGCCCGACACTGAACACCAGCGTCGGCAGTTCGGTCAGGTCGACATCGGGGTTCTTGTCGGCGTTGATCGCGGCCAGCACGTCAAGGGTGATGTCAATGCCATTCAGATCGAACACCCGGCGGTTCGACAGCGAACCCTGAATGCCCGCGCCATTCCCGGTCACGGAGTCGTCCGGGTTGAAATCGTTGAAGTCGATGGCCATTGCCATGTCACCGGTGGTCAGTTGCAACCCGGCCCTGCCGTCGAAATCGCGCAAGCCCGCATAATCGCCAGTGTAACGCGCCTGCCCGCTGGTCGGCAGCACCACCCCGCCGCTGCGGCTGTAAACAAACCCGCCAAAGCCATAAGGCACATAGTCCCCGGTCCGCACGATGGCGAATTTGGTCCGCCCGCTGGTCGAAACGCCATACAGTGCGCGATAGGAAAATTGGTCGATCGGCTCCCCGGTCTCGGCGTCAACAAAAGTCGTCGAGGCTTCATAGACCCCGGCCGGCCCCAGATCGCGCACCAATGCGCTGCGGGTATAGGTGTTGGCGCCGTCGAAGGCGAGGTTGTCGACCGTGAAAGTGTCATCCGCCGCGTCATAGACGAAGCCCTCGGCAAAGCCGTTGCCCAGCACATCCGGCGCCGTGCCGCCAATGTTCGGCCCCTTGCCCCTTTCCTCGACCCGCGTGATGCCGCCGGTTGCTGTCGGGTTGGTCGCGCCCGGCAGGGTTGACACGCTGAGGCTGCTGGTGCCGTCGTCGGCCCCTGATCCGCCGGCCCCGAACGGATTGCCATCGCAAGCCGCCAAGAAAAGACATGCCATCAAAGTGGTTCTGACTGCCGACATGATGCCTCACTGGTTTCTTCTGGTTTTGCCGCAGATTGTGCCGCAAATGTGGCAAAAGGTCAAAAACCATCCCGCGCGCCAGCATTTTATTGCCCCCCCTGATGCAGCCCCGCACCACCGCTCATATGGTGGTTCCCTGAGCGCGAAGCGCGTATGGTGGTTCCCTGAGCGCGAAGCGCGTATGGTGGTTCCCTGCGCAGGGTCCGCAATCTATAGTGGCTATGCGACTCAGTTTCCGCGAAAGGCCCGCGCCATGCCCCTGACCCCTGACCAGCTTGCCGAAACCCTGGCCGCCCGAGCCACGCAGCACCTGACCCTGCGCGCCACCTCGCCGGGCATGGAGGCGCAGCTTTACCGGGCGCATGAGGTGCTGGACCACGGCTTCATCCGCGTCATCGACTATATGGGCGACGATGCCGCCATCGTGCAGGCCGCAAGGGTCAGTTACGGCGCCGGCACCAAGCATGTGCAGAACGATGAGGGGCTGATCCGCTATCTGATGCGGCACTGGCACTCGACCCCGTTCGAGATGTGCGAGATCAAGCTGCACGTCAAACTGCCGGTCTTTGTCGCCCGGCAATGGATCAGGCACCGCACCGCCAACGTCAACGAATACTCGGCGCGCTATTCCATTCTGGATCGTGAGTTCTATATCCCCGCGCCCGAAAACCTGGCCGCCCAATCCGCCGTCAACTCTCAGGGCCGCGGTGCGGTGCTGCAAGGCGATGAGGCGCAACGGGTGCTGGACCTGCTGAAATCCGACGCCAATATGGCCTATGACCATTACGAGGCGATGCTGAGCCAAGACGGCCAACAAGGGCTTGCGAGGGAACTGGCCCGCATGAACCTGCCCGCCAATATCTATACCCAGTGGTATTGGAAGGTTGATCTGCACAACCTGTTCCACTTCCTCCGCCTGCGCGCCGACCCCCACGCCCAATACGAAATCCGCGTCTATGCCGAGGCGATTTGTCGGGTGGTGGCGGACTGGGTGCCGATCGCCTATGGCGCGTTCGAGGACTACCGGATGGGGGGGGCGACCCTGAGCGCCAAGGCGATTGCGGTGTTGCAAAGACGGTTGAAGGGTGAGAAGGTTGGGCAGGAGACCAGCGGGATGAGCAAGGGCGAATGGCGGGAATTTGAGGGGGTTTTGCACGACCCCGCATAGCGGGGATGAAAGGCTCCAGTGGAGCGTTTCAAGTGCAAAACGGGCGCGCACGCTTGCGCGGCCAGGGGGTGAAACCGTCGGTTGAATTCGGCACCGATATCCGCTACCTTGGTCCCATGAACAAGCCATCCACTTCTAACCCCATCCCGGATTGGACCGACGCACCGGCCGTCCCGGCCACCCAAGCGCTGGGCTATGACGCTTGGCTTGCCGCCGATATCGCCGCAGGCCAAGCCGACCTTGACGCAGGCCGCACAACCCCCCTGGCCCTGTTGCGCAAGGATCTCGGCTTGGAATGACCGCGCCGCGTCCGGTCGTCTTTTCCGCCCGCGCCCGCACCCGCCTGCACGAAATCCAAGGCTACATCGCCTTTCACAACATCCGCGCCGCCGAACGCGTGGTCAACCGCATCCTCTATGCCGCCGAAATGCTGGGCGACCACCCGGAATTGGGGCGGGAGTGGCAGGGCGGGTCCAGTCGTGCGCTATCGGTGCCTGGGGTGCCGTATCGCATTCATTACCGGGTTGCGGGGGCGAGGGTGGAGGTGATTACCGTGGCCCATATGAGTCAGTTGCCGCCGGAGGGGGTTTGAAGGGGGGGCGACTTCAGTGGAGCACGCTACCTATGCCGCATTTGACGACTACCGCATGGGCGGGGTGACCCTGAGCGTCAAGGCGATTGCGGTCTTGCAAAGGCGGCTGAAAGGCGAGAAGGTGGGGCAGGAGACCAGCGGGATGAGCAAGGGCGAATGGCGCGAGTTTGAGGGGGTTTGGGGGTGAGTCCTTCTCCCAAATATGTGTCGAAGTATTGCGAAAGGGACATCAAAGATAAGATTCTCGGGGGCAGCATCAAATTCGGCACCCTTTCAGAATATCGAGGCATTGAATCTGGAAGCTCATTGATCGACTTTGCGTGCGAAACAGTGGAACGAATGTCGGACTCGCTTGAAGGAATTGGTCCAAGAGTCTACCAAGTTCCTAAGGGGGCGATTCTCAGGGACAATAACGACGAATGGCAGCTTTCATGGAGGCAACTTTGGGGATGTTAAAATTGTCACCCATCCAACTATAAATGAATGGGTCTTCTGTTCTACGGAAGGCGCCTACTCAAGGGATCACCATCAAACAATGCTTGGGCATAATCCGATTTTAACAGACTATTGTATCTTCGATTTATCGAAATTGATTTCTGCACTTCGAGAATATTTTTGGACGAATTACCTTACAATCCGATACGGTTCTAATGTTGTCCCATTTCTCCTCGGTGGTGTTGTCACGTATGGGGACAAACACTCAAAGTATGCTCCCCCCGATGATTGGGACCTGACGGAGGAAGTGGTGACACAAGAAGAATATGAGAGGATCATCTTTCTTAAGCCCAATAAATTCTGCCATGAGCGCGAATATAGGATAGCGGCTCGTCTTAATCTCCCAGGGTTTGCTCCTGCTTCTGCAATTCCAGTCTACCCTAAATCATCAGCGATTCGGGATTCAATTGTTGATCATGGCGCTATGCGATAGCAAGCATAGGGTGGGTGCCAACCCACCGTCTCCGCCGCCCTTGGTGCAGTCCAGCAACCCTGCACTTGGTTGATCCGGGCCGAGCGCTCCCCCTGCCCGCGAAGGCTTTCGCGGGCGTTCGGTCCTCAAATCAGTCCATAGGACTGATTCGACCCCGGGGCAGGCCCGGGGTCGGGCCTCACCCCTTGCCAAATCCCCCATTCCAATATACACTCCACCTTACATTCCAACCCATAGGCCCTGCCATGACCCATCTCCTTACCCCTCACATCGCCACGATGACCGAAATGCGCGAGCCGCATAAGGTGCTGGAGCGGGCGGGCGGCAAGCCGGTGGCGATCCTCAAGAACTCCGCCCTCGTCGGCTATTTCGTCCCGGCTGAGGCGATTTCGCCGCAGGCCCATCGCGTTGCGACGATGGCAGAGGTGATGGCGCACCTTAAGGAGAGCCGCGAAAGGGTGCAGCCGATTCTGGACTATCTTAAGGACAAATGAACTTCATTCTGCTTTCCGCCGAACTGGTTGAGGCGCTGCATGATGCTGTCCTGAACCCAGCCGAATTGCCTGGCCGGGCAGGCGACAAGTCACTTGAAGCCACCTTGGCACGGGTTGACAACCGCCTCAACTATGGGCTGATCAGTGATGTCTTCGACCTCGCCGCCGCTTATGCGATTGCCATAGCGCAGGGCCATTGTTTTAACGACGGCAACAAACGCACCGCTTTCCGCGCGATGAACGCGGTTCTGGCGCTCAACGGCATCCAGATGTCCTACAGCACCACGGATACCGGCCAGACCATCATCCGCGCGGCCCAGCGCAAGCTCGCAGAGCCTGACCTCGCCGACTGGCTGCGTAGCCGCGCGAATCGTGGTTAATCTCCGCTAAACAGATTTTCGAAAATGACTTGATAACAATACATTACGCGATATCTAACGCGTGAGATACCCCCCACTCACACTCCCCCTTGCCAATCCCCCCGCTTTGCCTCATGCCACCCGTAACCCCGGAGGCCGCCATGATTGTCTATGGAATTTCCACCTGCGACAGCACCAAAGCGGCCCTCAAGGCCCTGCAAAAGGCCGGCAAGGCCGCCACTTTCCGCGATATAAGGGCCTATCCGCTGACCCCGGCCGAGATCGACGCGATCATCACCGAATTCGGCGACCGGGCAGTCAACAAGCAGTCCACCACCTACCGCAGCTTTTCACCCTTCCTGCGCGAAGCCGAACCCGAGGCCCAGATCGCGGCCCAGCCGAGCGTGATGAGGCGGCCGGTCATTCAGGACGGCACATCATGGAGCATCGGCTGGGACGCAGCCATCGAGGCAAGACTGACGGCCTAAAGCAGCCGCAGATCGCCAGCCGATTCCTTGCCATCCCGGCCAGACTGCAATTCGAAAGCAATCTTCTGGTTGTCGTTCAGCCCCTTCAGCCCGGCGCGCTCTACCGCCGAGATATGAACGAACACGTCCTTGCCGCCGCTGTCGGGCGCGATGAAGCCGTAGCCTTTGGCGGAATTGAACCATTTCACGGTGCCGGTCGGCATGCCGTCTCTCCTTACTCAACCCATCCCACGGCGAAATTGCTGCGGGCCGTGCGCCCTACTTCCAAGGCCTCCACATCGGGAGGCGGTCAGAAAGCGTCGTCACTGAGCAAATCATGCCAAAGGTTTGACGAAAATCAAGCGCGAACACGGGGGGTGGGGCCTGGTGGGCGGGTTTTGCGGCAGAAAAGGCCGGGTATCGGGCAGATGCGGGGGAATCCCTTTGGTTCCCGGGCGGTCAATCAGCCCAGAACCCAACGTCTTATCAGCCGATCCAGCGACAATGGACCGGCACCTTTGAAGATCAGGACAAAGAGGATCATCACCCAAAGGGCCCGCTGATCAAGGATAAGCGCATCCGAAGCCCGATCGAACCAGGCACCAACAGTGGCCGCATCGACAAGGTGACCAAGGATGTCCGTCAGGCTCTGGACCATGATAAACCCGATCATGCCAAGGGCAGCCAAACGGGTCAGCAGGCCCAGCGTGATCATGAGTGGCAGGGCAAACTCTGCCCAGCTTCCGAAAAGGACAACGAGATGAGGGATCAGGCCCAACTGACTGGCATCATAGCCAGCCAGTTCGAAAGCGCGGGGAAAAATCTGCACGAAAGCGCCAAGAGAAGGGGTGAATACGCCGTCGAACTTGGTCAGGGCCGAGGCCCAGAAATACCCCAGCAACACAGCGGCAAAGACCAGGCGCGACAGGCTGGGCAAGATCCAGTCACCGGCGCGCTCAAGGGCTGCAAGACGGTCAAGTAGCTGCGGCCAGCGGCGGATCATGGCGACACTCCGGTGATGGCGTGATTGTCCAGAAGCAAGGTCAGAATGGCGGGAAGGTCAAGATCAGGGTCGGCAGCGGACAGCGCTTCGGCCAGTGTCGCATGGGCGAGCAGCGCCGCAATGAAGGCAGCGCCACCGGCGGGCAAGCGGTGGGGGCATGGGTCAAATTCTGGGCGCAGGATCAGCACATCCTCACCATGCGGTTGGGGAGGAGGTCCGCCGTCGGAATTGGCCAGCCAGATCGCATGGATCGGCCATGGCGAGCGGATCAGTCGCACAGCGGGGGCGAAGCGCAGACGCGAAAGCAGCAAGGTCGCCTCGGGCATTGTCGCCAGCATCCCGGCCGCGATGGGGTCTGCATCGGCGGCGTGGTAGCTTTGACGCAAGCCCTGCTCCAGCCGCGCGATGTCGGGCAGGTAGCCAAGGCTTGCCACCGGAGGGAAAGTCGCCAAGAACCCGGCAAAGGCGTCGCCATAAAGCATCATGATCCGGCCTTGTGGCGGATGGCGGCGCAGAAAATCGCCCGCCATGGCGTTGAAGAAAGCCTCGCCCACCAGTTTGCGGATCACGGGAAAGGCGGTTTGCAAGGCGTCGGTCAAACCAACGGCGACATTGTTGCGATAGACGGCAAAGCGTTTGGTGGCGGGTTGACCATCGGGCCTGACCAAGAAGCCGGGCAGCGGACGGCTTGGGTCCAGCAAGGCTGCGACGAATTCGGTCTCGGTCATGTCGCACCGTCAAGCACGGCGGCTGCACGGGAGGCTTCCGCCCGCAGCGCGGGCCAATCAGGCACGTCATTGTCCCATTCGATCAGCGTGGGCATCATCCCACCCCGCGCAATTGTGGCGGCGAAAAGCGCCCAGACCGGATCGTTCACCGGGCGGCCATGGCTGTCAATCAGCAGCGGTGCCCCGACCTCATCCCGATCCTCATCATGTCCGCCCAGATGAATTTCACCGACCAGATCAAGGGGGAAGGCGTCGATGTAGCTTTGCGGCGCAAAGCCCAGATTGGTGGCCGAGACAAAGACGTTGTTCACATCCAACAGCAGGCCACAGCCGGTGCGGCGGGCAATCTCGGTCAGAAAATCGACCTCCGACATCTCGGATTCAGCAAAACTGAGATAGCTTGAGGGGTTTTCCAAGAGCATGCTGCGCCCCAGAACCTCTTGCACGCGATTGACGTGGTCGGACACCAGCGCCAAAGTAGTGGTTGTGTAAGGCAGGGGCAGAAGGTCGTTGAAAAAAGCGCCCTCATGGGTTGACCAGGCAAGGTGCTCTGAAACGCTGGCAGGTTGCAGCCAGTCGCAAAGGTGCTTCAACCGGGCGAGATGGGCTTGGTCCAGATCTGCCTCGCCGCCGATTGACAGGCCAACGCCATGCACCGAAATCGGGAATTGCTCGGCCAGATGGCGCAGTTGCGCCAAGGGGCGGCCGCCGTCACCCATGAAATTTTCGGCGTGAATCTCCAGCCACTCCACCTGGCCTGCGTCCTCCAGGATGCTGGCAAAATGCTGCGGCTTGTAGCCGACGCCCGGACGTGCGGGCAGCAGGAAAGCGGCGGTGTCACGCATGGTCACCTCAAAAAGGGCCCCGCTCCGGCACGCCAGAGCGGGGAAAGGATCAGCCTTTCGGCAGGTCGCGGTCCAGGGCCTCAAGCGACCCTGTGCGGGCTGCGCCTTCCATGTCGGCGGGCAATTCCATCGTCAAGCAGGTGCCGTGAACCAGCTCCCACGCGTTCCCCTGATAATCCACTTTCGAGGAGCCGGCACAGGCCGTCCCGGCCCCGGCGGCGCAATCGTTCTGGCCGGCAAGCGAAACGCCAAAGCATTTCGCAGCTTTCCCCTCGGCCATGGCACTGGTGGCATGGGCGGCCAAGGCGGCGGCCAGAGCGCCGACGATGGCGAAAGATTTCGTATGAGTTGACATGTTTGATCCCCTGTGTGGTTGCAATTCGGTGTCGGTTTCGACCACCAATGGATAGCAGCAGCGCGCGTTCACAAGCCAATCACGTCAATGCGGGACACGGCAACGTGAGAAAATCAAGGTGAAATTGTTGTGGCCCCTGCTGCGGGTCAGCGGAGGAAACTCCGCAGGAAAGCCCGCGGAGCTCCCTTGTAAATCAGCCGGTTGCTTCAGTGATCGCCGGGCGGAAGTGCAGCAAAGCCAAACTCGGCCACGGCCTGATCCAGCGGCATGGTTTCAGTTCTGCTCTCGCCCAGACGGCGGACTGAAACCGTTCGATCCGCGACCTCTTTCATGCCGATGGCCAGGATCACGGGAATTTTGGCCATGGAATGCTCACGGACCTTGTAGTTGATCTTCTCGTTGCGGGTATCTGCCACGGCCCGGACCCCGGCCTTTTTCAGGGCATTGGTCACTTCATGCACGAAGGGATCGGCATTTGAGACGATGGAGGCCACGGCAACTTGACGCGGCGCCAGCCAGAACGGCAGGCGACCGGCGTAGTTTTCCAGCAGGATGCCGATGAAGCGTTCAAACGAACCAAGGATCGCCCGGTGCAGCATGACGGGCGTGTGCTTGGCGCCGTCCTCGCCAACATATTCGGCTTCAAGGCGCAGCGGCGTGTTGAAATCGGCCTGGAAGGTGCCGCATTGCCATTCGCGGCCAATCGCGTCGGTCAGTTTGAAGTCCAGTTTCGGGCCGTAGAATGCGCCATCACCGGGATTGATGGTATAGGGATAGCCGGATTTCTCGATGGCCCCGGCAAGCGCCGATTCCGCCTTGTCCCAAACCTCATCGCTGCCGACGCGCACCTCGGGCCGGGTTGACAGTTTGATCGTGAATTTCTCGAAGCCGAGGTCTTGGTAGACCGAGGAAAGCAAGGCCAGAAAGCCGCGGCATTCGGCCTCCAGCTGATCAACGGTGCAGAAGATATGCGCATCGTCCTGGGTAAAACCGCGCACCCGCATCAAGCCGTGCATCGAGCCCGAGCTTTCATAGCGGTGACAGGAGCCGAACTCGGCCAAGCGCAGCGGCAGGTCGCGGTAGCTTTTCAGCCCCTGATTGAACACCTGGACATGGCAGGGGCAGTTCATCGGCTTCAGGGCGTTGATGCGCTTTTCCTTGACGCCGTCTTCGGCAACTTCGACGATGAACATATGCTCGCGGTAGGCCTCCCAATGGCCGGACTTTTCCCACAACACGCGGTCAACCACCTGCGGCGTTCTGATTTCCTGGTAGCCCGCGTTGCGCTGCCGCACCCGCATGTAATCTTCCAGCGCGCGGTAGATCGTCCAGCCGTTGGGATGCCAGAAAACCATGCCGGGGGCTTCGTCTTGCAGGTGGAAAAGCGCCATCTCGCGGCCAAGTTTGCGGTGGTCGCGCTTGGCGGCCTCTTCCAGCATGGTCTGGTGGGCTTTCAGGTCGTCGCGGTTCTTGAAGGCCAGACCATAAATCCGTTGCAGCATGGGGCGGGAGGCGTCGCCAAGCCAGTAGGCCCCGGCGACATGGGTAAGTTTGAAGGCGTCGGCCGGAACCTGCCCGGTATGGCCAAGATGGGGGCCGCGGCAGAGGTCTTGCCAGTTGCCGTGCCAATACATCCGCAGCTTATCGCCCTCGGGGATGCGGGCGATAAGCTCCAGTTTGAAGGGTTCGCCGCGTTCCGTATAGTAAGCGATGGCGCGGGCACGGGACCAGACCTCGGTGCGGATGGGGTCGCGGGCGTTGATGATCTGCTTCATCCGGACCTCGATGGTGCCGAGGTCTGCGGGGGTGAAGGGTAGGGCGCGGTCGAAATCGTAGAACCAGCCGTAATCGCGGACCGGGCCGATAGTGACTTTGACCTCGGGCCACAACTCTTGCACGGCGCGGGCCATGATATGGGCGCAGTCGTGGCGGATCAGCTCAACGGCCTGCGCGTCGTCTTGCATGGTATGGACCGCGATGGTGGCATCGGAATTGATCGGCCAGGCCAAGTCGAAATGTTTGCCGTTCACCCTGGCTGAGATGGCCTTTCTGGCCAGTCCGGGCGCGATGGAGGCTGCAACCTCGCACGCGGTGACGCCGGCGGAATAGTCGCGTTTGTGGCCGTCTGGAAAGGTCAGGGAGATCTGGGACATCGGTCCACCTCATCTGTCTGGCGCCTACGAAACGCCCGGTTGCGGGTTATGTGGGCGAGTTTTGACCTGAGCTTGCGGGATTGTCAACGAGGAAACCGGGCATGTCGCAGAATGTGACATCGTATTTTATTGTTTAATCACAATAGGATAGCAGTTTACGTTAACACTCAGTCAAGGTTTTCACCGGGACGCGAACCTGCTAGAACAAGTGGAGATCCAAAGGATGTGCCCCAGATGCCGCAAATGCTGACCACGCCGCAAGGCCGCAAGATCGCCTATGAGTTGACCATTGGTGCAGCACCAGGCGTGGTGTTTTTGGGCGGCTTTCGGTCGGACATGACCGGGACCAAGGCCGTCTTTCTGCGGGACTGGGCGAAACGCACGGGTCGCGGCTTTCTGCGGTTTGACTATTCGGGGCATGGCGCCTCAGGTGGGGCGTTTGCGGACGGCGCGATTGGCGATTGGTTCGAGGATGCTTTGGCCGCGCTGGCGCTGACCACCGGGCGCCAGGTTCTGGTCGGATCATCCATGGGGGGGTGGATTGCCTTGCTGCTGGCCCGCGCCGTGCCTGAACGGGTGGCGGGGCTGGTTGGCATTGCCGCGGCACCCGATTTCACCGAGGACAGCATGTGGCAGGGGTTTTCGGCAGGCCAGCGGGCCGAGATGCTGGCGAAGGGGCAGATTGCGGTGCCTTCGGACTATTCGCCCGAGGGCTATGTCATCACAAAGCGGCTGATCGAAGAGGGGCGCGGGCGGTTGGTTTTGCGGCGGGCTTTGGATCTGCCATTTCCGGTGCGGCTGTTGCAGGGCACGGCGGATGTCGATGTGCCGCAGGAGGTGGCGTTGCGGCTCTTGGCCCATGCGACATCGCCCGATATGCAGCTGACGCTGGTCAAGGCGGCGGATCATCGGTTCTCAACGCCGGAGTGTCTGGCGCTGATTGCAGCGGCGCTCAAGGATGTTTTGCGCTGTGCCGGGTTGAGACAAGCCGGGGGGTTTCACACCCCCCGGACCCCCGGTGGAGTATTTGTGAAAGGGTAAGGGGGGCGAAGTTTTAGGCGAATTGAAGGGGGTATAGTTGTGTTTTTTCTGCTATATGGCGCCTGGCGCGGTGCAGCAATATCACGATTTCTGCTTTCTTATCAGTGGGATTGCGAGCGATCTTGCAGCGTTGCCGTGATGATGGTCTTATACTTTTACAACAACGGCCCGGTTTTACTGCGGTGAGGCAAGGCGGATCGGTTGGGCCGCGGGCTTGGCCGGACCGGAATGCGCGTCAATGAAGCCCAGAACCAGCGGCCTGATGTTCAGCCGCCAGCTTTTGCCGGCAAAGATGCCGTAGTGGCCGGCGCCGGGTTCCAGATGCCGAGCCTTTTTGCTGTCATCCAGCCCGGTCAGCAGTGCTAGGGCCGCGACGCATTGTCCGGGGGCCGAGATGTCGTCTTGCTCACCCTCGACCGTCATCACGGCGACCTGGGTGATGGCACCGATATCGACCTTACAGCCTGCGACGACAAATTCATTGCGGGCGATTTCGCGGTTCTTGAAGATGCGCTCGACCGTGGACAGATAGAATTCGGCCGTCATGTCCATCACCGCAAGGTATTCGTCATAAAAACGGTTGTGGGAATCGTGCTCGGATGCCTCGCCACGGGCAACGCGGATGATCTGTTCGCAAAAGGCTGTGCTGTGACGCTGGTGATTCATCGAGATGAAGCTTTGCAGTTGCAACAGGCCGGGATAGACCATGCGGCCCGCCCCCTGGTACTTGCAGCCGACGCGCTGGATGGCGATTTGTTCAAGTTGCCCCATGGTGATGCGGCGGCCGAAATCGGTGACATCGGTGGCGCAGGCGTCAGGGTCAACCGGGCCGCCGATCAGCGTCAGGCTGCGGGGCTGGGCGGAAGGGTCCTCGTGCGCCAGACAGGCTACGGCGGCCAGGGCCAGGGGTGCGGGCTGGCAGATCGCGATGACATGGCTGTCGGGGCCAAGGTGGCGCATGAAATCAACGAGGTAGAGGGTGAAATCCTCAATGTCGAACTTGCCATCCGACAAGGGAATATCGCGGGCGTTGTGCCAGTCGGTGACATAGACATCGGCGTCGGGCAGCAGGCTTATGACGGTTGCGCGCAGAAGGGTGGCGTAATGGCCCGACATCGGGGCAACCAGCAGCACCTTGCGGGCCATGGCGGGGCGGCTGCGGACGGTGAATTGCACGAGGTCGCCGAAGGGTTTCCTGACCACGACTTCGACATCCACCAGATGGTCCTGCCCCTTGGGGCCGGTGATCGAGGCGACGCCCCAGTCGGGCTTGGCCACCATGCGGGCGTAGCTGCGCTCAGTGACCTCGCCCCAGGCGGCGGTCAGTTGCAGCAGCGGGTTCATCGACAGGGCAAAGGCCGGATAGCTGGCCATGGCGCGGGCTGTCGCCCCCATCCACTCATTGCTGTTGCGGATGCCTTCCATCAGGTCGTATGTCGCCATATACTTCATCTGGGTTCCTATGCGGGTTTGGGCCCGGCTTGCCCGGCTTGTTAGGCTTGAATGTCGCATGGCCGTCGCGGGCCAGCACTCTTATGCTGCACAGCAGCGAGAATAGGGGCGAATGTTTAACATGACAACCGATGACAGTGACGCCGGTGCAAAATTGGAGCGGTTGGCGGGAAATCTTGCCAAGGTCGAGGTGCTTTCGGCGCGGCTGATCAAGGCCCTGGCCGAGCGGCGGGCGCATGACAGGGCGCTGGATGGGCCGGGGCAGGAGGTATTCATCAAGGCGGCGGCGTCCTATATGGCGGAAATGATGCAGAACCCGGCCCGCGTGCTGGAGCATCAGATCGGCTATTGGGGAAAGACGCTGAAACACTACGTCGAGGCGCAGCAGGCGCTGGTCAAGGGCGAGGGTGCCGCAGCGGCCGAGCCGGGGCCGCAGGACAAGCGGTTTTCCAACCCGTTGTGGGACAGCAACCCGGCGTTCAGTTTCGTCAAACAGCAGTATCTGTTGAATGCCGAGGCGGTGAAGGAGGCGGTTGGCGACATGACAAGCCTTGATGCGGGCGATCGCAAGCGGGTGGAGTTCTTTACCCGGCAGATCATCGACATGCTCGCGCCGACCAATTTTCTGGCCACCAACCCGGATGCGCTGGAAAAGGCCATGGCGACGGATGGCGAAAGTCTGGTGCGGGGCTTGGAAAATCTGGTCCATGACCTTGAGGCGGCGGGCGGCAATCTGCAGGTGACGCTGGCTGACCGCGCGGCCTTTACCCTGGGCCAGAACATCGCCACCACGCCCGGCTCAGTGGTCTTTCGCAACCGGATGTTTGAGCTGATCCAATACACTCCGGCGAGTGAAACCGTCCACCAGACCCCTTTGTTGATCTTTCCGCCATGGATCAACAAGTTCTATGTGCTGGACCTGAAGCCTGCGAACAGCCTGATCAAATGGCTGGTGGAACAGGGCTTTAGCGTCTTTGTGGTGTCTTGGGTCAACCCCGATGCCTCTTATGCCGACACCGGCATGGACGATTATATAAGCGACGGCTTTTTGACCGCGATTGCCGAGGTGCGCCGGATTACCGGTGAGGCAGAGATCAATGCGCTGGGCTATTGCATCGCGGGCACCACCCTAGGCCTGACGCTGGCGCATCTGCAACAGGCGGGCGATGCCTCGGTCAAGGCGGCGACATTTCTGACCACTTTGGCCGATTTTTCGGACCCCGGCGAGGTTGGGGTGTTTCTGGGTAATGACTTCGTTGACGGAATCGAACGGCAAAGCCGGGCGGACGGCATCCTGTCCAAGGCTTTCATGAGCCGGACCTTCAGCTTTCTGCGCGCGAACGAGCTGATCTATCAGCCCGCCATTAAGAGCTATCTGTTGGGCGAGGCGCCGCCGGCTTTCGATCTGTTGTATTGGAACGGCGATGGCACCAATCTGCCCTGCAGGATGGCGTTGGAATACCTGCGCGGCTTGTGTCAGGACGACGGCTTTGCCAAGGGCAGCTTCAAGGTCTTTGGCCGCAAGGTCAGCCTGGCCGATGTGAAACTGCCGCTGTGTGCCGTGGCCTGCGAGAGTGACCATATCGCCCACTGGAAGGGAAGTTTCAACAGTATCAAGCAGATGGGATCGACGGACAAGAGCTTTATCCTGTCGCAATCGGGCCATGTCGCCGGCATCGTGAACCCGCCTGCCAAGGGCAAATATGGCCATTACAGCCATGCGGGGCCGATGGAAGCGCCCGAGGATTGGCTGGCCGGGGCGAGCTTTACCCAAGCCAGTTGGTGGCCGCGCTGGCGCGATTGGCTGGCGGAACGCTCTGGCCCGCAGGTTGCGGCCCGTCAGGCAAAGGATGCCCTTTGTCCAGCGCCGGGCACTTACGTTCTGGCCTGACCGCAGCTGAACCAATACTCGCCATGCGGGAATTTTTTCGCTGCGTCGCAGAATTGTCACTTGAATTGCTGCAATGCAGCATGTATATCGGCTGTAACAGAAACGCCGGATCATCAGGAGACTTGATATGACCAAGACCACCGACTTCACCAAGACGATGCAGGACATCATGGCGGCTTTCCCGGTTGACGCGCAGGCCTTGCAGAACGCGTTCAAGACCCAGGCCGCCTTTGGCGAAAAGCTGACTAGGGTCGCGCTGGAAGCCGCTGAGAAATCGACCGAGATTTCGGCCAAATGGGCTAGGGAAGCGCTGGCAAAGCTGACCATGGCGGCCAAGGCCGGGGCCGAACCGGCGGACTACAGCAAGTCGGCCACCGACTTTGCCTCGGCGGCTGCTGAACTGGCTGGCGAAAACCTGGCGGCCTTTGCGGAAGTCGCCAAGAAAGTCCAGATGGACACCGTCGAGCTCTTGCTGGCTGCTGGCAAGGACGCTTCCTCGGAGGCCAGTGCGAGTGTGAAGAAGGCGGCTGCCAAGTAATTCAGGTTCCTTTACCTGAGGCAAGGGTGCGTCGCAGGACGCACCCTTTCTTTTTTGCGGCCCCTCGCCTAGACTTCGCTGCATTGCATCACGGGGAGGGAAAAATGGCCGAAACAGCCAAGCCGCTGCTGATCAAACGCTATGCCAGCAGGCGTCTCTACAACACCGAAACCTCCGACTATGTGACGCTGCAAGACATCGCCACCTTCATCCGGGCCGGGCGCGAGGTGCAGATCATCGACCTGAAGTCGGGCGATGACCTGACGCGGCAGTATCTGCTGCAAATCGTGACCGAGCATGAATCGAAGGGCGACACCGTGTTGCCGATCAATGTGCTGACCGATCTGGTGCGGTCCTACACCAGCAATATCCAGTCGGTGGTGCCGCAATTTCTGGCTGCCAGTTTCGAGATGCTGCAGAGTGGCCAGTCCAAAGTGCTGGAAAGCATCGGCACCCTGCCCAATCCTCTGACCGCGATGCCTGGGTATGAGGCGATGCGCAAGCAGCAGGAGGCCTTCATGAAAACCATGATGGGCGGGATTCCGGGTTGGAGTGGCGAAGCGAAGCCGGCGGCCAAACCGGCGGCTGAGGCGGGCAAGGCTGATGGCAAGGCTGATGAACTGGCTGAAATCAAACGCCAATTCGCCGAACTGCAAAAGAAGCTGTCGCGGTTGTGACGCGGGCGGGGCAGGTCATGGCATCCGCGACAGAAGGGGCGCAGGGCCGGGTCACTCTTTGGGGGATCGAGATATTCCTTGCCGTGGCGGAAGAGGGGGCGATTTCCGCCGCAGCCCGGCGGTTGGGGGTCAGCCCCTCGGCGATCTCGCAGCAACTGACCGGGCTTGAAGCGGCGCTGGGGGCGGTGCTGCTGGACCGCTCGGGCCGGCCAATGGGGCTGACACCGGCGGGGGCGATGTTTCGCCGCCATGCCCAGACCATCCTGAACGCCGAGGCCGAAGCGCGGGCCGATCTGGCGGTGGCCGGCCTGTCGGGCCTGACCACGCTGCGGCTGGGCCTGATCGAGGATTTCGACGCCGAGGTGACGCCGCGATTGTTGCAGGCCTTGGCCGGTGACCTGAAAGGCTGCCGCTTTCTCTTGGAAACCGGGGCCAGTCACCGGCTGCTGGATCAGTTGGAGGCGCGGGCGCTGGATGTGGTGGTGGCCGCCGATCTGGGGAGCGAGGCGGCGGATGGCGGCTGGCGCGAGGTGCATCCGCTGTTGGCCGAGCCATTTGTCGCCGTCATGCCGCGCGGACGGGGCCGCGACGGGCTGCCGCTGATCCAATATACGGCGCGGCATCTGATGGGGCGACAGATCGCCGCCCATCTGGCGCGGCTGAACATAAGGTTGGCGCATCGCTATGAATTGGACAGCTACCGCGCCATTCTGGCGATGGTGGCTATGGGCGAGGGTTGGACCATTCTGACGCCGCTGGCGCTGCATCATGCCGCCAGCCTGAAGGCGGCGGTCGATGTGGCGGAACTGCCCTTTGCGCCCTTGGAGCGGACGCTGAGCCTGTCAGCCCGTGCCGGCGTTCTGCGCGATATGCCGGGGCAGATCGCCGGACGGCTGCGCGCATTGATGCAGGCACAGGTCGTAGCGCCCGCCGTGGCGGAATGGCCGTGGCTGAAGGCGGCGCTGCGGGTGCTGTAGCCAAATTTCTTGCAAGACTTTTGCTCAGCCCTTCACATCCTCGGCCGCGAACACGATGGAATCGGCGATGAAGTCCAACTCGTCCGTGGTCAGGCGGCTGGGCAGGCGGAGATCGCAGGCCCGCATCAACATCGCGCGGGTTTGCGGCAGATCGGCTTGCAGCCCGAGAAATTCCCAATTCCAGAAAGCGCGGGCATTGCCTTCGGACAGGCCAAAGACCTGAACCGCAACGCCGCGCGCCTTGGCACGGGATTGAAAGCGCAGCGCCTCGGCATCGCTCCAGTCAGAGCACAGGTTGAACTGGATCGAATCGGGGGCGCGTTCTTCGGGCGGCAGGGCGGGCGGGACGGCAAGGTGGGGGCTTTGGTTCAGCCGCTCGGCAACCCGGTCATGGCCGGCACGGCCCCGGGCGACCCGGCTCGCGACCTCGGGCAGTTGCGGGCGGATCACGGCGGCGGACAGGTTCTGCATCCGCATGTTGTAGAGCGGCAGCTTGTTTTGCCACAGCATATAGCTGTTCTGCATGCCGGGATGTTTTTTCCAGTTTGACTCGTAGGCGCCCGACATGATGACGCAACGGGCGGCAATCTCGGGGTCGTCGGTGATCAGCATGCCGCCTTCGCCCGCGTTGACCAGCTTGTAGGATTGGAAGGAAAAGCAGCCGATCTTGCCGATGGTGCCGATCTTGCGGCCGTGCCATTCGGTGCCAAGGCTATGGGCGGCATCCTCGATGACCGGAATGCCGCGCGCATCGCACAGGGCCATGATGGCGTCCATGTCCGACGTATGGCCGCGCATGTGGCTGATCAGCACGCAGTCGGCCCCGTCCAGTTTCGCCGCGAAATCCGCCATGTCGAGGCGGTAGTTGTCGCCCACTTCCACCAGAACCGGCACCATATCGGCGTGCAGCACCGCCGAGGGCACGGCGGCAAAGGTGAAAGCGGGGATCAGGACACGGGCGCCGCGCGGCAGATCCAGCGCCTTGAGCGACAAGAACAGCGCCGCCGAACAGGAGGCGACGGCGAGGGCGTAGCGGCTGCCCATCAGTTCGGCGAACTCGGCTTCAAGCAGCGCCACCGGCGAGCCTTCAGAGGTATAGCGGAACAGGTCGCCCGAGGTTAAGAGCCGCTCGATCTCTGCACGGGCCGCGTCCGGGATCGGTTCGGCATTATAGAGATTGGGTGGCAAAAGTTGACCGTCTGGTGCCATGATCACAGCTTTCCTGAAACTCTTCTTAAGGAAATCTTTACACAAGGGCAAGGTAACACGCCAGTGACATCTGCGCGGATAGGGTGAAATCCGCCTACAAACCCAATCTGTCGCGCATCGAATACCAGGTCATCGCAAGCACCAGCAGCGGCCAGCGCAGCCTCGCCCCGCCGGGAAAGGCGGTTTGCGGAACCTGCGCCATCAGATCGAAGCCTTCGCTTTGGCTGGCCACCGCTTCGGCCAGGATTTTGCCCGCCAGAGTGGCCAGAGCGACGCCGTGACCGGAATAGCCCGAGGCGGACAGGACATTGGGCGCGGGTCTGGTGAAACACGGCATCCGGTTCATGGTGATGGCCAATGTGCCGCCCCAGGCGTATTCGATGCGGATGCCGCGCAATTGCGGATAGATCGCAAGCATCGGTTTTGCCACGGTTTTCACGATGTCCTTGGGGAAGCGGTAGCCATAACTCTCACCGCCGCCGAACAGCAGGCGGTTGTCTTCGCTGAGACGCCAGTAATTGACCACGAATTTGCTATCGAACACCGCGATCGGCTCGGCCAGAATCTCCTGCGCCCGGTCGCCAAGCGGTTCGGTGGCGATAATGAAATTGTTGATCGGCATGACACGGGCGGCGATTTTGGGTTCAAGCCCGCCCAGATAGCCGTTGCCAGCCAGAATGACATGATCGCAGATCACCGAGCCCAGTGCGGTGTGGACGACGGGCCGCGCGCCATGGACGATGCGCAAAACTTCGGAGGCTTCATGCAGCCGCACTCCGGCAAAGGCTGCGGCGGCGGCAAGGCCGATGGCGTAGTTCAGGGGATGGATATGGCCGGCACCTCGGTCGATCACGCCGCCCTGATAGGCCTGCGAGCCGATCAGGCGGCGAATGCCGCTCTGGTCAAGCGATTCGATCTGGGCATAGCCATAGTCGCGGCGCAGCTTGTCGGCATAGGCGTGAGTGGCGCGGACCTCGTTTTGCGTATAGCAGGCACTCGCCACGCCGGGATGAAAGGCGACCGGCATGGCATGGTCGAGGATCAGCGATTTGACGAGGGCCTTGGCATCCTCGGCCAGATCCCACAGGCGGCGGGCCGGTTCGCGCCCCACACTGGCCTCAAGCCAATCCTGATCCTGGCGCTGACCGGAACCGACCTGACCGCCGTTGCGGCCAGAGGCACCAAAGCCGACGCGGTGCGCCTCGCACAGAACCACGTTAAGCCCGCGTTGCGCCAGATGAAGGGCGGCCGACAGCCCGGTATAGCCGCCACCCACCACACAGACATCGGCGCGGTGAGCCCCCAACAGCGCCGGAAAGGCAGCCAGCGGCGTGGCTGTGGCCGCATAGTATGAGGCCGGATACTGCCCCGGCCGGTCATTAACATGCAGAAGGTTCGGGCACATGCAGAAGGCTCATACGTTCAACAACAGATGTTCACGCTCCCACGGGCTGATGACCTGAAGGAACTCCTTGTATTCGTTGCGTTTTACCGAGTCGTAGACTTTGCAGAAATCAATCCCCAACACGCCCTTCAGGGCCGCATCGGCGTCCAGCAGGTCCAAGGCATCGGCCATGTTGGTCGGGATGTCGTCGCCGTCGCTATAGGCGTTGGACTTGAATTCGGGGCGCGGGTCGCGCTGTTCCATCAAGCCAAGATAGCCGCAAGCCAGCGTCGCCGCGATGCCGAGATAGGGGTTGCAATCCATGCCCGGCAGGCGGTTTTCCACCCGCCGCCCCGCAGGCTGCGAGATCGGAATCCTGAGGCCCGTGGTGCGGTTGTCGCGGCCCCATTCCAGGTTGATCGGGGCGGAAAAGTCGGGGACATAGCGGCGATAGCTGTTCACATAGGGTGCGAGGACAGCAATCGCCCCGGTCAGATGGTTCTGCATACCGGCGATGAAGTGATAGAAGGCGGCGGTCTCATCGCCCTTCCTTTCGGCAAAGATGTTCTTGCCTGATTTGCTGTCAACCACCGAGCTATGGATGTGCATGGCGCTGCCCGGCTCGCCGGCAATCGGTTTGGCCATGAAGGTGGCAAAGCAGTCATGGCGCAAGGCCGCCTCGCGGATCAGGCGTTTGAAGAAGAACACGTCGTCGGCCAAGCGGACCGGGTCGCCATGGGCCAGATTGAGTTCGATCTGGGCCGCGCCGCCTTCGTGCAGAATGCCGTCAATCTCCAGCCCCTGCGCCTCGGCAAAGTCATAGATGTCGTCGATGACCTTGCCGTATTCGTCGATGGCCGACAGCGAATAGGCCTGTTTGCCGGTAGCACGCCGGCCAGAACGGCCGATCGGAGCCTCGACCGGCATGTTGGGGTCGATGTTGCGGGCGGTCAGGAAGAACTCCATCTCGGGGGCCACCACCGGGCTCCAGCCTTGGGCGGCATAGAGCCCGACGATGTGTTTGAGCAGGTTGCGCGGGCTGTAGGGCACCGGGTTGCCGTGCTGGTCCATGGCGTCATGGATCACCTGCAAGGTGACATCCGCCGTCCAGGGCGCTGCGGTCGCGGTCGAGAAATCCGGCACCATATACATGTCCGGCTCGGTAAAGGCGTCAAACGGGTTGTCGGCCCATGCGCCGGTGATGGTTTGCAGGAAGATCGAGTTTGGCAGGAAGTAGTTGGTCTGCTTGGCGAATTTCGCAGCAGGCATCGCCTTGCCGCGCGCCACGCCGGCAATGTCGCCGGTGACGCATTCGACTTCATCGACGCGGCGGCCACCGATATATTCGCGGGCGGCCTCGGGCAGTTGGTCGGTCCATTTCGACATCGGGTTCACCGGTTTGGGGCGTTTGGACGGGGTTGTTTGAAGAAGGCCGCGATCTGGGCAGCCATGGTCTGGTCTTGCAGCGGGTCGCCAAGGCGTAGGGCGGCATCGTGCATCACCTGATCCGGCACCAGACCCTTGCCTCGGGTTTTCATCAATCCGTCGATGAAATCAGGGCGAAACTCGGGATGGGCCTGCACCGTGAAGGCAAGGTCATCATAAAGCAGGGCAGCATTGGCGCAGAACGGGTTGCTGGCCACGACTTTGGCACCCTTGGGGGCCTTGGTCACCTGATCGCGGTGCCAGGAGTTCAGGGTCAGGTTCTGGCCGCCAAAGTCGTAATCGGTGGCACCGATCGCCCAACCGCCGTCATGGCGCGCGACCCGGCCACCCATGGCTTGCGCGATGATCTGGTGGCCAAAGCAGACCCCGACCATCGGCACATGGGCGGCAAAGCTGTCACGGATGAGATGTTCCAAGGGCGCGATCCAGGGGTGATCTTCATAGGTGGCATGGCGCGAGCCGGTGATCAGCCAGCCGTCACATTCGCTGACCGAAGCCGGGAAATCGCCGTCAACCACGGGGTAAGTGCGGAAGGTGAAGCCGTGGCCAGCCAACAGACGGGCGAACATGTCGGGATAGTCGCCCATCTTGTCCATAAGGGCGTCCGGGGCAAGGCCGGTCTGAAGAATGCCGATCAGCATGGTTCGGTCCATGGTTGCTTGCTGTCAGGGTAGCGCAACCCAATGATCGGTCAAGGGGGCACGTTGTTTGCCCGGGGGTCACACGGTGTCGAGGTAAAGCTCGACTTTTTCGGCATCGGACAATTCGTCAAGGTAGTGCAGTTCCTGACGCTTGGTCGAGATGAGGTTCTTGATCAGTTCGGGATGCAGGAAGCGCGGCACGATGATGCTTGTTTCCAGCGCGTCGATGGCGGCTTGCCAGCTTGCGGCGATCTGCGGCAAGCCGTCGACCGCATAGGCGTTGCCGACGATCGGGCTGGCCGGCTCCATCTCTTTCTCGATCCCGTCAAGGGCGGCGCCAAGGATGGCGGCGAGCATCAGATAGGGGTTGACATCCCCCCCCGCAACCCGGTGTTCGATGCGCCGCGCGGCGGGGTTGCCGGCGGGGATCCGAATGGCCGAGGTGCGGTTCTCGTAACCCCAGCTTATCGCGGTGGGGGCGTGTTTGCCCGGCGCAAGGCGTTCATAGCTGTTCTGGTGCGGGGCAAAAAGCAACGTGCTGTCGTGCATCGCATTCAGGCAGCCCGCCACGGCCTGTTTCATCATGGCGGTGCCCTTGGGCCCCCCAGAGTCAAAGACGTTGCGCCCCTCATTGTCGATCAGGCTGAAATGGGTATGCAGACCCGAGCCCGAGTATTCCGGGTAAGGCTTGGCCATGAAGCTGGCGGCAAAGCCGTGGCGGCGGGCCAGACCCTTGACCAGCATCTTGAACAGCCAGGCGTCGTCGGCGGCGCGCAGGGCGTCGTCGCAATGCATCAGGTTGACCTCGAACTGGCCAAGGCCGGTCTCAGAGGTCGAAGTGTCGGCCGGAATGTCCATCGCCTCGCAGGCGTCGTAGAGGTCGGTGAAGAAGGTGTCAAAGGCGTCAAGCGCCCGGATCGACAGGGTTTCAGCGGCCTTGCGGCGCTTGCCCGAACGGGGCGAGGGCGGGACCTGAAGGGTCTTGCCGCTGTCGTCGATCAGGAAGAACTCCAGCTCGACAGCGCAGACCGGGGTCAGACCGCGCGCCTTGAAGCGCTGCACGACATGGGCCAAGGCATGGCGCGGGTCGCCTTCATAGGGGGTGCCGTTCTCGCGGAACATCCAGATCGGCAACAGGGCGGTCGGCGCCTCCAGCCACGGCATCGGCATGAAGCCGCGTTCGGTGGGTTTCAGCACGCCGTCCTGATCGCCCTGTTCAAAGACCAGCGGGCTGTCGTCGATATCCTCGCCCCAGATGTCGAGGTTCAGGACCGAGAACGGAAAGCGGGTTCCGTCCTTGACGACCCTGTCCGCAAAGCGCGCCGGAATCCGTTTGCCGCGCGCCTGCCCGTTCAAATCCGCCGCAGCCACCCGAATGGTCCGGACGTCCGGGTGTTTTCTGAGCCAGTCTTTCATCATGTCACTTCAGAAATTGCATGCGCCCGCCCCGACCGGGTGCTTCGCTGCGAAGCCCCCTCAAGGCAGGTCGGATCATGCCCTTGATCCATCCCTTGTTGTCGATCCCGGCAGCCGCCGAAATGGCAACCACGCAATTTGATCAAAAGCAGAATAGCGGAGGACAGGGGGCCGAGGCAAGCTCTATCTGGCACCTGGATTTACCCTTTTCCAAATACTCCCCGCGGAGCGTCCGGCAGCCTCCGGCGGGAGTATTTGGAAAAGGGTAAATCCAGGTGCTACTCTGCCATCCCGAGTTCCGCAGGGGTAGGCGGCGTCGGCACGGCCAGATAGGCGCCGGGTTGGATGCGGACCAGACCTTGCAGGCATAGGAGGTCGCGGTCGGTCAGGGGCAGGGCGGCGATGGCGGCAGCCACAATGTCGAACATCGCGGCGGCGTCGGTGCCAAGGGCGGCGATATAGGGCAGGCCGGGGGTGGGGTTGGTGCGGCCCACCACTTTCAATCCGCAGGCGAAGCTGTCCCAACGGGCGATCATGCGCCATGTCACCGCATCAAGGGCGGCAATCTCGGCGCGGCCTTCGGCCACGGCGCGGACCGACAGGAGGTGCCCGCCAGAGCGGACGCGCGGCGGCAGCGCCAGGCCAAGGGCGCGGGCGTGGTTTTGCGGGGCGGCCCAGCCGGATTGCGACATCTCCTCATTGAAGGCGAGGGCGGCACCGTCGAAATCGGTCATTGTGGCGCGGCGGTCGTCGGCGCGCGCGACAAAGACCGAGCAATAATGGCCGGGCGGACAAGTCTCGACGCCATAATCGGGCGTGCCTATCAGGGTGACCTGGCCATGAAGCCGGGCGCGGTAAGGCAAGCCGCAGGTCTGCGACAGCACCAGATCGGGCGCAGTCCAGGCCGGCCAATAGGCCGCCGCCCCACGAGTCAGGGCGTCAGGCGCGGGCAATTCCTGCGCCCGCATCCCATCGCGGATCAGCGCCCACAGACGGTCATTCGACGGTTGCGCCTCGGCCCGGTCATACATGCCCAGCGAAGCGATCATCGGTGCTGCAGCCTTTGCCGGATCTGGGCGCTTTGCACATCGCTCACGCCCAAGAGACTGGCGACCAACCGCAGCATCCGGTTCTCCTCGGCATCCCGCGTGCCATCGGCCAGCGCCACGCTCCACAGGGCCTGCACCAGGGCGGAGCGGTCCTCCAGCGGCACAGCGGCTTTCAGGGCGCGGGTGAAGCGGACGGTATCGGGGGCCACGGCCTCAACCGCTTCGGCCTCGATGCGCAGATAGGCGGCGGCGGTGTTGGTCATTCCGTGCCGAGCCTTGAGGATGGCGTCGATATGGGCGGCCTCGGCTGCGCCATAGTTTCCGTCGCTGCGCGCCACCCGGACCAGAAGGGCGGCAAGGGCCAGACGGGCGTCAGGTTCGGGCAGGGCGGGCGGGTTCAGGGCAAAGAGCGCGCGGAGCAGGTTCATGGCGGCACCATAGGGGACCATTCAGGCGCTGCCAAGGGCCGTGGCGATGCGGGCGGCCTCATCCGCCATGCCGAAAGGCGGGTTGATCACGAACAGGCCGGAGCCTGTCATGCGATGCCCCGCGCGCGCCGGGGCAAAGCTGACCTCGCTGCGCAGAGCTTGCGCGAACATGCCCTGCAACGCGGCCAGCATGGCGCGGTGCGGGGCGTGGTGCGGGGAGTGGTGCGGGGCATTGGGCAGGATGGGATACCACAAAGCGATGATGCCGACGTTCCACTTGCGGGCGATCTGGGCGATCACCTTGGGGAGGCGGTCGTAGTCGGCTTTCACCTCATAAGACGGGTCGATCAGCATCAGGCCACGGCGCGGCGTTGGCGGGGTCAGGGCCAGGGCCATCTCCAGCCCGTCGCGGTGCTGGATATGGGCGCCCCAGGGGCCGAGGTTGACGGCAAGGGCGCGCAGTTCCTGCGGGTGCAGTTCGGCCAGATGCAAGGGGTCGCCATCCCGCAACGACAGGGCGGCGATCAGTGGCGAGCCGGGATAGGCCATGGCACCAAAGCGCGCCCGCACCTCGGCCAACCGGCGCAGGTAGGGGTGGGCCGTGGCAAAGCGGTGCTCAACGCGGGCGATGCCGGCGGCAGCCTCGCCGGTCTTGATCGCCTCATCCGCGCCCAGATCATAAAGCCCGCGTCCGGCGTGGGTTTCGATATAGCTCAGCGGCTTGTCCTTTCCGGTCAGATATTCCAGCATCCAGGCCAGAAGCGCATGTTTGTGGACATCGGCAAGGTTGCCTGCGTGGTAAAGGTGTTGATAGGACAGCATGGGGTTTGGCTAACGCCATTGCCGCCACGCTGCAAGCCGGGCCGCATGAAAGGTGGTTGAAACCGGGCGGGCTTGGCCTTACTTAGCCCCCAACATCGGCCAGGAGCAGGCACTTCATGGAATACTATTTGACGAGCGAGGCCATGTCGGCGCTGTTTCTGGTCATCGGGATCGACCTGGTTCTGGCCGGGGACAATGCCATCGTGATCGGCATGGCGGCGGCGGGTCTGCCCAGGGAAATGCGGGCGAAGGCCATCATGCTGGGCATCGCGGCGGCAACGGTCATGCGGATTGGCTTTGCGCTGGCGACGACCTGGCTTTGGGGCATCGTCGGGCTGTTGCTGGTGGGGGGGCTGCTGCTGCTTTGGGTCTGCTGGAAGATGTGGCGCGAACTGCGCCACACTGCCGCCGACGACCTGCGCGCGCAAGAGGCGCTGGAGGGTGCCGACCTGAACCGCGACGGCATGGTGGCGGGGGGCGGGCCACGCAAGACCTTTGCCCAGGCCGCGACGCAGATCCTGATCGCCGATGTCTCGATGTCGCTGGACAATGTGCTGGCGGTGGCCGGGGCGGCGAGGGATCATCCTTACATTCTGGTCTTTGGCCTTGCCCTGTCGATTGCCCTGATGGGCTTTGCCGCAAGCTTTGTCGCACGTCTTTTGAACAATCACCGCTGGATTGCCTATGTCGGGCTTGCCATCATCCTCTATGTGGCGCTGGAGATGATCTGGCGCGGCAGTGTCGAGATTTCGGGCGCGCTGGGCTGACGCGCCGCCGGGGGTAAAATCGCCGAGATGTCGTTTTGCGCGACACCGTGTATTATCGTGCGTTCACAGCGGGTTGGCGGTTTCTAATAACCTGACGGCAAGCACGTTGCGAAAGGTTTGCAGGAAAGGTGCGCAATAAATGCGCACCCGGATTTGGTGGCAATGGCGGCTGATGCGGGCCGGAATTGCGGAGCGTTTGATGAGGTTTTGTGTCGCCATCGACGGGCCTGCGGCTGCGGGCAAAGGCACCATCGGGCGGGCGCTGGCGCAGCACTTTGGTTTTGCCTATCTGGACACCGGGCTTTTGTATCGCGCGGTAGCGGCCAAGGTTGCGGCCAAGGGCGGCGATCCGGTCGCGGCGGCGCTGGCGCTGGTGGCGGCTGATCTGGCGCGCGACGACCTGCGCAGCATGGTGGTGGGGCAGGCGGCATCCCTTGTGGCGGCGATGCCTGCGGTGCGGGCGGCGCTGGTCGAGTTTCAGCGCCAGTTCGCGCGCACTGCGGGAGGTGCCGTGCTGGACGGGCGCGACATCGGCACGGTGATCTGCCCGCAGGCGGAAGTGAAGCTGTATGTCACCGCCAGCCCGCAGGTTCGCGCCCATCGGCGCTGGCTGGAGGTGGGCGGCGATGCCCGCCAAGTTCTGGCCGAAGTCATGCAGCGCGACGGGCGCGACATGGGCCGCGCCGAGGCGCCGCTGAAGCCTGCGCCGGATGCGGTGATCCTGGACACCTCGGTGATGTCCATTGACGCGGCGGTACAGGCGGCGGTTGATGTGGTTTTGGCGCGCATGGGGGGCGAATGATGCGAATCTCGGATCTTGAGGGCAAGGCTGTGCTGATCACCGGGGCCTCAACCGGTATCGGTGCGGCGCTGGCGCTGGAGTTTGGCGCGCAGGGGGCCTGGGTCGGGCTGCATTACAACGCCTCGGACGCTGCGGCGCGGGCGCTGGCCGATCAGATCACGGCGGCAGGCGGCCGCGTCGCGCTGATCCGGGCCGATATGTCCACTGGTGCCGGGGCGCGCTCGGCGGTGGATCAGGCGGTCGCGGCCTTTGGCCGGCTGGACGGCTTGATCAACAACGCCGGCGGCATGGTGCGACGGGTGTCTTATGAACTGGTGACCGAGGCCGATTACGATGAGATCATGGACCTGAACGCCCGCTCGGTTCTGGTGGCTTGCAGTGCCGCGATCCCGCATCTGAAAGCGGCGGGTGAGGGGTTCATCATCAACACCACCTCGATTGCCGCCAGAAACGGCGCGAGCGGTGGGGCGGGGCTTTACGGCTCATCCAAGTCGTTCGTGTCGAACGTGACGCGCGGCATGGCGAAAGAGCTGATCCAATTCGGCATTCGCGTCAACGCAGTGGCCCCAGGCGTCATCGACACGCCGTTCCACGAAAGATATTCGACACCAGCCCAGATGTCGGCGGCGGTGGCGACGATCCCGCAGGGCCGCGCCGGGGTGGCCGAGGATTGCGTCGGCGCTTACCTGTTCCTCGCCAGCAAGGCGCTGTCAGGCTATATCATCGGGCAAGTCATCGAAGTGAACGGCGGCCAGTTGATGCCTTGAGGCGAAATGCCTCAGGTGATGGCGCGGGCCATGTCGGACCAGCCGTCATAGCCGTGCAGCGCTGCATCATGCAGGGTGCAGCCGAGGTCGCGCAACCGGGCCAGCGCCCGGGCAAAGGCGGCGCGCACCTCGGGGTCAAGGCCGGGGTCGTCGTGGCATACTTCTGCAGTGAAAGCATCATCGCGCTGTCTCCCCCGTTGCACGGGCTTGCAGCCCCGTGATCAACTCGCGCAGCCTCGCCCGCGCGATGAACAATGGCAGACGACGCTCGTCAATGCAAAGGTCCGGGATGGAACACCTAGGGTAACCTCACGACTTCTGGACATCCGATCGCACATAGGCTGCTGTTCGACCGATGGTGTCCAGATGCAGGTATTCCGCAGCAATCAGCGCAGCCACGTTTGGGTAATTGTTCAAAAAAATCAGGTCTTCGCGCCGGTCCAACGCCATGGTCCCGATCAGGAGCAGCTTGGGCCGGCAACGTTCCAGATCCTCCATCATGGTGCGGCGTGCCGAGGCTTCGCTTGGGTAGACCGGAAAGCTGTCATAGGCGGCGTGGCTCCGGTCGAACAAAGTGCACAGACCGATCTGCACCGGTACCGCGAGGATCGGCTCGCCCTTTGCAGTCAATTCCTGCACTATCTGTTGCAACTGATCCATCTGCGCGGCCAGCCCTGCCGGTAGCCAGAGCCGGTCCGTGGCGCAGTCGAATGGTCGCAGAGCATGGCGAATCTTGCGGTATTCGGGGAGGTGAAACTGCTGTGTCCAGACCAGTGCTACCGATCCCGCCACGGCGGGACACAGAAGAATCACCACACCAACCGGCCCCAGGAAGGCAAAAATACCCCCGGTCAGGGCCATGGCGAGACACAGCACAGGTTGAAAGATGTGGCCCAGATCAGCGCGTGATACCGCATGGTGAAAACTGACCAGCCCCACGCCACTGGCTGCAACTACCAGCCGCATTGGATCAGTGAGCGTATTTGCTCCCAACATAAGCGGCAAAGAGAGTCCACCGAGGAATAGAACTGGCATCAGAGTGAACAGGGTTTTGAACGCCCGCCGTCGCGCCGGTGACAACAGATCAAAGCCGGTCCCTCCTCGGGCCCATAGCCAAGGCAGCGGCAGTTTCAGATTGGCACTGCCGCGCTGGTGCAGGGCAACCACCTTGCGGCGCCAGTACTCCCGCGCGTAGCCCTTTGCCATCAGCACCATCGCCAACACCGGCAAGAGGCCAAGGCCCAGCCCGGCCGCAAAGCTGGAAAGCGACGCGGCGGTGAGCGACCCGGCCGCAAGCACGCCCACCAAAACGCTCGAAGCACATATATAGACTAGGATATTCAGCCCGAAAAACGCAGAAAGTCCAATTGTGGCACCAAGGGCAGCATAGTCAAAACTTGTGCCGTCTTGAGTCAGGTTGAACAGCAATAACACGCTGAGGATCACGAAGCAGTTTTCGATCTGTTTCGCGCGGGGTTGCATCCAGATCAGTGCAAGCCCGCAACTCAACGCGCCGATCAGGGCCTCGCCCGTTGCTGTCATGATCAGGGACATCAGCAAGCTGAGCGCTATGACCATCATCACAGCCATGGCGATCCGCGTGGCAAAATACCCGCGCCCGACTATCAGCGCGAACAGACCGCACCAATAATATCGCCCAGGATCATAGGCGCGAAAATCGCGGATCGGGATATTGCCGTCCAGCAGGCTGGCGGTGCCAAAGACCAGATAACCTTCGTCCGCCAGATCCACGCCCACCCGAAGAAAAGGCAGGACAAGAAGGCTGACGAGCACCAAAGGTACACCAAAGATGATCAGGAGATCGACCAATTCCATATGTCGTGCCTACCCTTGGATCAAATCTCTGCCCCGATGCGCCGGAACGCGGCAACTGGACGCAGCGCTGCGATCTTGTCAAAGCCGGTCTCAAACTCCGACGCCCAGCGCCTATTGCGGAGAAAGGGCGGCAGGATGCCATATTGCGAGATCCGGGGATTCTTGAGCCCGGCGTGCGCGATGATGCCGCGCAGGTTGCGTTTGCCAAGTTTGAAAATTCCCTTTTCCGCCTTCCACGACATGGTCGGCAGAAATGTGATCTGTGCCCAAAACAGCGGACAATTCGGGTTCGGCTCAATAAAGCTTACGCGGCCGCCGGGTTTGATCAGCCTGGCGAACTGACCAAAGGCCTTATCCAGGTCAAACAGGTGATGCAGCATGAAGAAGCCGATCACATGATCATATTTCCCATAAAGCGCAGGGTCTATATCATGCAAATCACCACAAGTGGTGGGGATTGCCGGGTCTTGTTCCCTCAGCATTTCCAAGAGACGCGGCGAAAGGTCGAAGCCCTCCACGTCATAGCCATTTTCGCGCAGCGGAATGGTGAATTTTCCCATGCCGCAACCCACATCCAGAATGTGCTGCCCGTGCTTTAACGCTGCAAAATCAATCATATGATTGACATGATTCAGCACGTAGGGCGAACGTTGAAGCACCATGCGATGATTGTGCCCGATGGGTCGTGACTCGTAGTAAGTCCGTTGCAAGGCGTTATAGGCATGCCGCTCTTTATTGTCTTGGGCCACGGGCGACCCTCTCATGTAGAACAACGGCCAAATTGGATAGGCCCAGCGACAGGCGCATCGCCCAGGTATAGCCACTCTTGCCGCTTTCGCGCCGCTTTCGTATAATCGGAACCGCGCCGATCCGGTATCCGCCACAGCCGATCATCCCCACCAGATAGAACCGGGAGGAGGTTTTTCCCGCTAGGGCCTGTGCCAAATCGGTGGTGATTGCGACAAAGCCACCAGCCCCGCGCGGCAGGTTTGTCAGGCGGCGGATCACAAAACGGAAGAGGTGTGAATTGAGCATGCGCCAACCGGATTGATAGGTGCCCACCCGGGTGGCAAAGACCGCGTCATAGGCCCCACTGTGTAAAGCGCGCAGCAGAGCAGAAATCGCCTGTGGCGGATCCTGCAGATCGGCGTCCATCACCACGACGGCCTGCCCTTCGCAAGCCGCCAGCCCCTTGCGAATACTTGCCTGCTGACCGATATTTTCATTGTTATAGATGATCCTGATGTTGCCCCCGGCAATCTCGCGCAAGACTTCGCGCGAACTGTCGTAACTGGCGTCCTCGACAAAGACAAATTCGACCTCGCGCGCCAAATCCCGGGTTGCATCCGTTACTTGCGCCACCAAGGAACGCAACGTTTCGGCGTTATTGTATACCGGAACCAAAAAGCTCACACGTTCAAACAAGGGCCTCTGCCTCCCATTTGATACAGGCACGCAATCCGTCGTCCAAAGATGTCGTTGGCTTCCACTTCAGCGCCGTCTTCTCGCTCACACCAAAGCGTTGCGCCAGAACCGCCGCAGGTTCATCGCTTTGTGCCATTCTTTGCCGGATGCCCGGCGTGGTCGTCGCGTTCTTGTGCAAAGAGATGATCATTCGGCCTGTCCCCCGTGTGCGTCAGACGACAGACCCGCAATCAAAGCCCGCAGCGCCGCCCGTCCGATGAACAATGGCAGACGCCGTTCGTCAATGCAAACGTCCGGGATGGGACAACTACCATCGGCCTCGTCTACAACACCTTCCCCTGCCTCCCACCGCCAACCTCAGCAAACTCGACCCCCTTGCCGTGGCCATCCTGACCGCCCGCGCCGCCCATCCCGGCGCGACCCTGGCCGATCTTTACGACCCCGACCTGATGCCGCCTGACCTGCGCCGCGCCCACAGCGACCTTGACCGCGCGGTGGACCGGCTTTATCGCCCCGCCGGTTTCGCGTCAGACCGCGAACGGGTCGAGCATCTTTTTGCCCTTTATGAGGCGATGGTCGCCCCGCTGCTCGCCAAACCCGCCAAGCCCCGCAAGCCCCGGGTCAAGACTTGAGCGCAGGCTTCGGGTTTGGGTGATCGTGTGTATGGAATGAAGATGAAATGAAGACGGAATGTAGATTGGTCATCCCTCGTTAGCCTCTCCCCAATTATCCCTGCATTCTCAACCCCTTAGAATTTGCGACGGGTCTGTGCCAACCCTCTTGATTATCCTTGGGAATCCGCTAAGTTCACCCTCCCCAAAGGGGGCGAAAAAGGGGCCAAAACCATGAAATTCAGCATCGAACGCGCAACCCTGCTCAAGGCGCTGGCCCAGGCCCAATCGGTGGTCGAACGGCGCAACACCATCCCG
>JBCKXH010000001.1:0-68105 GCA_038921555.1 Paracoccaceae bacterium | reverse complement strand
CGATTCGATCCTGGATGCTTTGGGTGAACCGACCCGCCGTCGGATCATGGAAACGCTGCGGGCGGGGCCGATGGCGGTCAGCGAATTGGCCAAGACCCAGACCGTCAGCCGCCCGGCGGTATCGCAGCATTTGAAAACGCTGGAGGAGGCGGGCCTCGTGTCGGTTCAGGTGTGCGGAACCCGCAGGATTTATGCGATCCGCCGTGAGGCGATGCAGGACCTGCGCGGCTGGCTCGACAGCTTCTGGAGCGAAGTTCTGGCGGCTTACAGCGCAGAAATAGATCGAAAATTTGGCAATTGAGGAGAACCGCAATGCTAGAGCCGCTGATCAGGACCATCACCGTACCCTGCAGCCAGAAGAACGCTTTCGAGGTCTTTCTGGACAAGATGGACACATGGTGGCCCTTGGGCAAGTTCACCGTCTCTGCCATGGCGGGGCAGCCGGCCCGCGCCATCAGGGTCGAGGCCAGAGAGGGCGGGCAGGTCGTGGAAATCGGCAGTGACGGGAGCGAAGTGGTCTGGGGCAACATCCTGAAACTGGTGCGCTTTTCGCGGCTGGAGATGGAGTTTCATATCCCGCGACCCGGTGACGTGGTGACCACCCGGCCCCTGTTGGAACTGGATTTCGAAGCCATTGGGCCGACCGAAACCCGGGTCACACTGCGGCAAAGCAACTTTGAAGCCCTGGGCGACATGGGGGCCGGGGTGCGTGGCGGCTATGATTTTGGCTGGAAAATGATCTTTGAGGGCGGCTATCAGGCGGCCTGCGCTGAATGAAAGACTCGCCGCTTTTGCGGGAGCGCTGCGCCATGAATGCGCATCTTACGCGGGCGGAAAATTGCGCCTGCGGGCCAATGCCGTGATGACAGAGTGGGGCGCGCGCGATATGCTGACAGGCCGAACGACCCGGAACCGGGCGGCAGAGCAGGGTGCGATCAGCATGGCCGATGAGCAGCAGGGGCGACGGTCAGGCGGGTTCAGGGACCGCTGGGCGATGTGGCAAGCGCTGAAGGCGGCACCCGCCTCGGGCTTTGCCAGCCAGCCGGAGCCGCGCACGATCGGGCTTTTCGCGCGGGGGCGGCAGTTGTTGGCGGGCAATTTCGTCTCGGCTGGGCATGTGCTGGAACGGCCTGACAGCGAGATATGGGACGTGGCCTTTGCCGATCCCGCGCTGCAAAGCGAGGTTCACGGCTTTGCCTGGCTGGATGACCTTGCCGCCGTGGGGGACAGTGCAGCGCGGCAGCGGGCGCAGGCGTGGACCCAAGGGTGGATCAGGCGTTATGGTCACGGCAAGGGGCCGGGCTGGACGGCGGATCTGACAGGCAGGCGGTTGATCCGCTGGATCAACCATGGCTTGATGCTGTTGCAGGGGGCGGATACCGCGCAAAGCGCTGCCTATTTCGGCGCGCTGTCGGCGCAGACCGTCTTTCTGGCCAGGCGTTGGCAAAAGGCCGCAGCCGGATTGCCTCGGTTCGAGGCGCTGACCGGGGTAATCATAACCGGGTTGGCGCTGGAAGGGATGCAGGTCCATGTTGGGCCGGCGCTGGCGGCGCTGGCGCGCGACTGCGACAGCGAGATCGACATCGAGGGCGGCATTCCGACCCGCAACCCCGAGGAATTGCTGGAGGTTTTCACGCTGCTGACCTGGGCGGCACAGGCCCTGGCCGAGGCGGGGCACATGGCGCCGCCCGAGCATCTGGCGGCCATCGAGCGGATTGCACCGACTTTGCGCGCGCTGCGCCATGCCGACGGTGGCTTGGCGCGGTTCCACGGCGGGGACAGGGGCTTGGAGGGGCGGTTGGATGGGGCGCTGGCCAATGCCGGGGTCAGGGCCTTGCCCTCGGCGGGGTTGGCGATGGGGTTTGCCCGGTTGTCGGGCGGGCGGACGACGGTGATTGTCGATGCGGCCAGCCCGCCCGGCGGTGTGGCTGGAGGTATGGCTGGCGGTGTGGCGGGGCGGCGGGCCCATGCCTCGACCAATGCGTTCGAGCTGACTTCGGGGCGGCGCCCGGTCATCGTATCCTGCGGGTCGGGCGCGCCTTTCGGGCCGGACTGGCGGCTGGCGGGGCGGGCGACGGCCTCACATTCGACGCTGGAGGTCGAGGGCTATTCCAGTTCCCGGCTGGGGGCGAACCCGGAGGGCGAGATGGCCGAGCGGGCCGAGGTGCCGGTGCTGCGGGTGTTGCCGGGGGAAAACGGGGCGGGAGTGCATCTGGCGCATTCGGGCTGGGCTGCGACGCATGGCCTGAGCCATGTGCGTGACCTGATGCTGACCAATGACGGGCGGCATCTGACCGGGATCGACAAGCTGTCGGCCATCAGCACCGCCGAAAAGCGGCGCTTTGAGCAGCTGCTGATCGCCGGGCGGCTGAAAGGCGTCAAATTCGCGCTGAGATTCCATATTCATCCCGATGTTGAGGCCCGGCTGGACATCGGCGGCACCGCGATATCGCTGGCCCTGCGCAGCGGTGAGATATGGGTGTTCCGGCAGCACGACGCTGAGCAGATGACGCTTGAACCCTCGATCTATCTGGAAAAGACTAGGTTGCGGCCGCGCCGGACCGTGCAGATCGTGCTGACGGCGCGGGCGCTGGATTTTGAGACAGAGCTGGGCTGGACCTTGGCGAAAGCGCAGGATACTCCGCTGGCGATACGGGATCTGGAACGGGACGATGTGACCAGCCAGATTCAGGACCAGATTCAGGAAAAGACGGCCTGACCATCACCTGCGAGGGGATTCCGCATGACAAATCTCGTGCCCGTAGGCCGGGCGCTGATCTCGGTTTCCGACAAATCCGGGTTGATTGATCTGGCGCGGGCGCTGGCGGCGCTGGGGGTCGAGTTGATCTCGACCGGGGGGACCTCGGCGATGCTGCGCGCAGCGGGGTTGACGGTGCGCGATGTGGCCGAGGTGACCGGCTTCCCCGAGATGATGGGCGGGCGGGTCAAGACGCTGCATCCCAATATCCACGGCGCGCTGCTGGCGCTGCGCGATGACGACGAGCATCTGGTGGCGATGGCGGCGCATGGCATCGAGCCGATCGACCTGATGATCTCGAATCTGTATCCGTTCGAGGAGACGGTGGCCAAGGGCCATGATCACGCGACCTGCATCGAAAGCATCGACATTGGCGGCCCGGCGATGATAAGGGCGAGCGCCAAGAACCATCGCTTCGTGGCGGTGGTGACGGAGCCGTCGGACTATGCGGCACTCATGGATCAGTTGAAAGCCAATGACGGGGCCACGACGCTGGCGTTTCGACAGAAGATGGCGCTGGCGGCATTCAGCCGGACGGCGGCCTATGATGCGGCGGTGTCGAGCTGGCTGGCTGGGCAGTTCAAGGTGCCGTTTGCGCGGCAAAGGTCATTCGCGGGCACCTTAGCGCAGGGCTTGCGCTATGGCGAGAACCCGCATCAGGCGGCGGCGTTCTATCATGGCGGAACCCGCAGGGAAGGGGTGGCGACGGCCCGGCAGTGGCAGGGCAAGGAGCTGTCCTACAACAACATCAACGACACCGATGCGGCGTTTGAACTGGTGGCCGAGTTTGCGACGGACGGGCCGGTCTGTGCCATCATCAAACATGCCAATCCTTGCGGCGTGGGAAGCGCCGCCACGCTGCGCGAGGCCTATTTGCGGGCTTACGCTGGTGACCAGAGCAGTGCTTTTGGTGGGATCGTGGCGCTTAATCAGCCGCTGGATGCCGAGACGGCGGAGGAGATCGTGAAGATCTTTACCGAGGTGGTGATTGCGCCCGGCGCTTCGGACGCGGCGCGGGCGGTGTTTGCCGGCAAGCAGAACCTGCGGCTGCTGACGACCGGGGCTTTGCCGGACCCAAGGGCTGCGGGATCGGTGTTCCGGCAGGTGGCGGGCGGCTTTCTGGTGCAGGACCGCGATTGTGCCGGGTTGGCGGTGTCTGACCTGAAGGTGGTGACGAAAAGGCAGCCGAGTGCGGCGCAGATGGCGGATATGCTGTTTGCGTGGAAGGTCGCCAAGCATGTGAAATCGAACGCGATTGTCTATGTCAAGGATGGTGCGACGGTTGGGATCGGGGCGGGGCAGATGAGCCGGGTTGACAGCACGCGGATCGCCGCGCGCAAGGCCGAGGATATGGTCAAGGTTCTGGGTTTGGCGGTCCGCCCGACGCAGGGTTCGGTTGTGGCATCCGATGGGTTCTTTGCCTTTGCCGATGGCTTGCTTGCGGCGGCGCAGGCGGGGGCGGGGGCGGTCATCCAGCCGGGGGGCTCGATGAATGATGCCGCAGTGATTGCGGCGGCGGATGAGGCGGGGTTGGCGATGGTCTTTACAGGGCAGCGGCATTTCCGGCATTGAGCAAGGTGGGGGTTTCACACCCCCACACCCCCGTGGAGTATTTTTGCCGAGATGAAGCGAAAGTTTGGTCGAATTGTCAGGGGTTTGGTGGGGGTCATTCCTGCGGTGGCTTTGGTCACGATTGTGGTGGATCAGGCCAGCAAGATTGCGGTGGTGTTCGGGTTGGACCTGATCAACCGGATCGAGATGGATGTGGTCCCGCCCTTTCTGGTGTTTCGCATGGCGTGGAATCAGGGGATGAACTTTGGCCTGTTCGGGGACGCGAGCGAACTGATGCGCTGGGCACTGGTGGGGCTGGCGCTGGCAATTTCGGGCTGGGTCTGGATCTGGGTGCGGCGCGAGCGGGGGGGGATTTGGGTGCAGGCGGCGGCGGGGTTGCTGATTGGCGGGGCGATCGGCAATGTGATTGACCGTATCGCTTACGGCGCGGTGGCGGATTTCATCAATGTGTCGTGCTGCGGCATCGACAATCCCTTTGCTTTCAACCTGGCAGACGTCGCCATCTTTGCCGGGGCCTTTGGCCTTGTCATCCTGAACAGTTCCGGGGACGGCAAGGCCAAGCCCAAGGTGCGCCGAAAGACCCCGTGACGAGGCAGTGCCTTTGCGCTAAGACAGGCGAAACGGGGCGGGGAGGGTTCATGCGCAAGCGGTTGGTTCTGGCGGGCGCGGTGCTGTTGGCACTGTCGGCTTGTGGCGGGGCCAGCCTCGACTCATCCGCACGTGAGCCGCATTTGATGAACCTTCGGTCCAGCACGGATGGGCCGGACGAATTCTCGATCTTGCCGCCCAAGGGGCTGGAACTGCCGCCTGACCTGGTCTCATTGCCCGAGCCGACGCCGGGCGGCGGCAATCTGACGGATCAGCGCCCGATGGAGGATGCGATTGTCGCTTTGGGTGGCACGGTTTCCGGGGGCACAAAGGGCGATGCCGGGCTGATCAAACACGCCACGCGCCATGGCGTGCAGGCGGGTATCCGCGACGCGCTGGCGGCGGAGGATCTGCGCTATCGCCAGAGCCATGGCGGGCGGCCGCTGGAAAGGCTGTTCCGGGTCAACACTTATTACCAAGCCTATGCGCGTTATTGGCTGGACGTCTATGCCGAACTGGCGCGCTGGCGGGCGGCGGGGGTGGCGACGCCGTCTGCGCCACCCAAGAACGGCGCGCCCTGACTTTCACATCTGCGTGGCGGGGTTTGCCGCCGTAGCCGGCATGGCATAGGGTCACCCCAGCAAAAGCGGTTGGCGTCTAACATGAATCAGAAACCGCCCCAAGAACCGGGCGTTTTCTGAGCAGTCTTATGATAGAAGAAACCCAAACCGCTCTATCGGGAGGATCGCGATGCGGCTTTTGTGGATCATTGGGGTGGTTCTGAGTGCGGTTCCCGCCTGGGCCGATGCCGTCAGCACCTTTACGCTGGACAATGGCATGGAGGTGGTGGTGATCGAGGATCACCGCGCGCCGGTCGTCGTGCATATGGTCTGGTACCGGATCGGTGCCGCTGACGATACGCCCGGCCGTTCCGGCATCGCGCATTTTCTGGAGCATCTGATGTTTCAGGGCACTACGACGGTGGCGCCGGGCGATCTTTCCAAGATTGTCGCGGCCCAGGGCGGCAGCGACAACGCCTTTACCGCGCTGGATTATACCGCCTATTTCCAACGGGTTGCGGCTGATCGGCTGGATCTGGTGATGGGGCTGGAAGCCGACCGGATGCGCAATCTGAACCTGACCGAGCAGGACGTTGCGACCGAACGGCAGGTCATTCTGGATGAACGCAATGAGCGGACCGACAGTGATCCTGCGGCCCTGCTGGGCGAGCAGATGGCGGCGGCGCAGTATATGAACCACCCCTACGGCATCCCCGTCATCGGTTGGCGTCACGAGATCGAGGCGCTGAGTCGTCAGGACGCGCTGGAGTTTTACCGCGCCAATTATGCCCCCAACAACGCCATTCTGGTGGTGGCGGGCGATGTCGATCCGGACGAGGTGCTGGCGATGGCCACGGCGCATTATGGCCCGCTGCCGCCTTCGGCTGACATCAAGCCGCGGGTTCGCCCGACCGAGCCTGCGCAACTGGCCGAGCGGCGGCTGGTTCTGGCGGACGAGCGGGTGGCGCAGCCCTATGTGATCCGCACCTATCTGGCGCCCGAGCGCAATGCGGGCGACCAGCGGCAGGCGGCAGCGTTGAAGCTGCTGGCCGAGTTGCTGGGCGGCAACCCGACAACCTCGGTTCTGGCGCGGGCCCTGCAGTTCGACACCCAGAAGGCGGTCTATTCGGCGGCGTTCTATGACGGGTTGGCGCTGGACCGCGACACTTTCGGGCTGGTCGTGGTGCCGGTGCCGGGGCAAAGCCTGCTGGACATCGAAGCGGCAATGGATGGAGTGCTGGCGGGGTTTCTGAAGGACGGTGTGAAGGCTGAGGATTTCGCCCGGATCAAGACTCAAATCCGGGCCTCCGAGATTTACGGCCGCGACAATGTGCAGGGTCTGGCGCAGCAGTATGGCGCGGCGCTGGCCGTTGGGTTGAGTGTCAAGGATGTGCAGGACTGGCCGGGTCTGTTGCAGAATGTGACGGCAGATGAGGTGATGGCGGCGGCCAGGACGGTGTTCGACCGCCGCAATGCCGTGACGGGATGGCTGGAAGCCCCACCAATTACCACACCGGAGGTGCAGCAATGATGCGGTTTGTTCTGGTTGTTGCGGCGGTATTGCTGGCGCTGCCCGCTGTGGCCGAGATCAGGATTCAGGAAGTGACCTCACCCGGCGGGATCAAGGCCTGGCTGGTCGAGGAGCATGGCATTCCGTTCACTGCGCTGGAGATCCGCTTTCTGGGCGGCACCTCGCTGGACCGGGCGGGAAAACGGGGGGAAGTCAATCTGATGACCGCCTTGATCGAAGAGGGTGCCGCAGAGCTGGACAGTCAGGGCTTTGCCGCTGCACGCGATGGCTTGGCGGCGGAATTGCATTTCCGCGCTGACAGCGATGGCGTTGGGGTGTCGGCGCGGTTTCTTAGCGAGAATCGCGATCAGGTGGTGGAACTGCTGTATTTGGCGCTGACCAAGCCACGGTTTGATGCGGATGCGGTGGAAAGGGTGCGCGGGCAGGTGCTGGCGGGGTTGACCGCGGATGCCAAGGACCCTGATGCGATTGCCGGCAAGATCCTGCGCAAGCGGGCTTACGGGACGCATCCTTATGGGACGGTTGGTGACGGGACTGAGGATTCTGTGGCGGGGCTGACCCGCGACGACATGGTGGCGGCCTTTGCCGGGGCCTTCGCGCGCGAGCGGATTTATGTGGCGGCGGCGGGGGACGTTTCGGCGGCTGAGCTGGGTTTGGTTTTGGACCGGCTGCTGGGGGAAATGCCTGCCTCGGGGGCGGATCAGCCCGGGCGGGTGGAGTTGGCGGCCAAGGGGGGAGTGGAGGTTCAGGCCTTTCCGGGGCCGCAAACTGTGATCAGCTTCTATCAGGGCGGGATTGCCTTTGATGACCCGGAATACTTTGCCGCACAGATCCTGAATGAAATCCTGGGTGGCCGCGGGTTTTCATCACGGCTGATGGACGAGCTGCGCGAAAAGCGCGGGCTGACCTATGGCGTGGGCACCGGGCTGGCGGCTTATGATCATGCCGAGATCATGTCGGGCCAACTGGCGGTGGCCAATGAGAATGCGGCGCAAGCGATCCAGGTGATCCGCGATATCTGGGCCGATCTGGCGCAAAATGGCGTCACGCAGGCCGAGTTGGACGACACCAAGACCTATATGACCGGGGCCTATCCGCTGCGGTTTGACGGCAATGGCACGATTGCCAGCATTCTGGTGGGGATGCAGATCCTCGGACTGGCCTCGGACTATCCGGCCAAGCGCAACGCGCGGGTCGAGGCGGTGACGCTGGCGGATGTCAAACGGCTGGCGGCAAGGCTGTTGACGCCGGAAAAGCTGTTCTTCGTGGTGGTGGGCGGGGCGGTGGGCGTCACGTCAAGCGAGTAGCGAATCTGTGGCGATGCGATGTGGGACCTGCTATAAGTGGGGGCATGACCCTGCATGACCCCAAGATAAGCGATGAGCGCCCGGTGATCAGGGCGCTGGACGAGGCGGCGATCAACCGCATTGCGGCGGGCGAGGTGGTCGAACGCCCAGCGTCGGCAGTCAAGGAACTGGTGGAAAACGCGCTGGATGCCGGAGCGCGGCGGGTTGCGGTGGATTATGCGGCGGGCGGAAAAGTGTTGATCCGGGTCAGCGATGACGGCTGCGGGATGACCGGCGATGACCTGCCCTTGGCGGTGGCGCGGCATGCGACCTCCAAAACCAGCGGCAGCGATTTGTTCAACATCCACTCTTTCGGCTTTCGCGGTGAGGCTTTGGCGAGTTTGGCGGCAGTGGGTCGGCTGGTGCTGACCTCACGGATCGAGGGTGGCGAGGGCGTGACCCTGACGGTGGCGGGCGGGCGGCTGGCCCCGGTGCGGCCAGCGGCGGCGGCGCGGGGCACGGTGGTCGAGTTGCGCGACCTGTTCTATGCGACGCCCGCGCGGTTGAAATTCCTGCGCAGCGACCGGGCCGAGGCGGGGGCGATTGTCGATGTCATGCGCAGGCTGGCGCTGGCCGAGCCGCATGTCGGGTTCACGCTGTCCGAGGTGGTGGAGGGGGAGGCCGCTCGGGTGATCTTTCGCGCCGACCCGGAAAATGGCGATTTCTTTGCTGCGCTGCACGGACGGCTATCGCGGGTTCTGGGGGCGGATTTTACCAGTAATGCCCTACGCATCGACGTCGAACGCGAGGGGTTGCGGTTGGTCGGCTATGCCGCGCTGCCGACCTATTCGCGCGGCTCCTCGGTGCAGCAGTTCGTTTTCGTCAATGGGCGGCCGGTTCTGGACCGGATGCTGCTGGGTGCTGTGCGGGTGGCTTACTTCGATTTCCTCAGCCGCGACCGGCATCCGGCGGCGGTTTTGAACCTGATTTGCGGGTCCGAAAGGGTGGATGTCAATGTGCATCCGGCCAAGTCGGAGGTTCGCTTCAGGGAACCGGAGGCGGTGCGGGCGCTGATCATCACCAGCCTCAGGACGGCGCTGTCGGGGGCCTTGCATCGGGCAAGCTCGACCGTGGCCGATGCAACGCTGGCGGCGTTTCGGCCAGAGGTTCGCGGGCGGATCTATCAGATGGACCGGCCCTCGCAGGCCAGCTTGGGGCGGGCATTTGCGTTTCAGGCACCGGAAGGCCTTATGGGGTTTGCCGAGGCTCCGGTGGCGCGCATTGAGGCTGTGGAGCCGGTTGAGGCGGGGCCTTTGGGTGCTGCGCGGGCGCAGGTCCATGAGAATTACATCATCGCGCAAACGGCTACGGGCATGGTGATTGTCGATCAGCACGCGGCGCATGAGCGGCTGGTCTATGAGCGGCTGAAGCGGCAGATGGCGGAGAGCGGCATCAAGGCTCAGGCGCTGCTTATCCCTGAAATCGTTGAACTTTCCCCAAGTGATGCGGCGCGTTTGCTGGAGGTTGCTGGCGATCTGGCGCTTCTGGGGTTGGGGATTGAGCCCTTTGGCGGTAGTGCTGTTGCGGTGCGCGAAACCCCGGCGCTATTGGGGGTTATCTCAGCTGCGGGCTTGCTACGCGACATCTTGGACGAGTTGGCCGATCTGGGACAATCGCAGACCTTGCAGGTTCGGATGGAGGCGATCTTGAGCCGGATGGCCTGTCATGGCGCGGTCAGATCAGGTCGGCAGATGCGGGCCGAGGAGATGAATGCGCTGCTGCGCGAGATGGAGGCGACGCCGCATTCCGGGCAGTGCAACCACGGTCGGCCGACCTATGTCGAGTTGAAACTGGCCGATATCGAGCGGTTGTTCGGGCGGCGATGATCAGGCTTTCTGGGCTTAGCTGGGCGTGGAACTCGCCCGAGGTGCTGGTGGTGGCGGATCAGGCTTTGGCCTTCGCGGGGCAGGCGATTGTGGTCAGATTGGCCGATCTGGCGGTAAGGGGCTGAAAACGCTGAAAAGTGCTGTCTGTTATCGGTCGGTTTCCGTATGGCATCCGTCCCGACATTTGCCAGCTTTCTAGCGCATGATCGACAAAAGGCTTAACGAGGGTTTGCCGTCTGCTGGCAGGCCGCGCGACGACTGAAAGCCTTTGACGGCGGCGCGGGTCAGCGGGCCGAACACGCCGTCGATGCTGCCGGTGTCATAGCCCAGGCCGGTCAGCCGCTTTTGCAGATCAACCCGGTCGGCCTGGCGCATGCCGTAGCGGTCAGGCGGGAAGGCGGCGTGCAGGGGGGCTCCACCCTTGAGGCGGTCAGCGAGGTGGCCGAGGCCGATTGCGTATTTCTGCGCGGCGTTGTAACGGATGATCACGCTGTAGTTGTGAAAGACCAGAAAGGCCGGGCCGCTGACGCCTTCGGGCAGGATGACCGAGCCCGCGCCGTGATCGCTCAGCCGGGCGCCGGTGGCAGAGCGCAGGCCCAGGTTGGCCCAGTCGGTGGCGGAGCGGCGGCGCAGGTTGCCGGCGAGGGCGCGGTTGAAGCCGGCGGGCAGTTGGACCTCGATCCCCCAGGGCTGGCCGTAACTCCACCCCGATTTGGCCAGGTAATTGGCGGCGGAGGCGAGGGCGTCGGTCGGGTCGTCGGACCAGATGTCGCGCCGCCCGTCGCCACGGAAATCGACGGCATAGGCGGCATAGGAGGTTGGGATGAACTGGGTGTGGCCCATCGCCCCGGCCCAGCCGCCGATCATGTTTTGGGCGGTGACATCGCCATTCTGGAGGATTTTCAGCGCGGCGAACAACTGGCGCTCAAAAAACTCAGCGCGGCGGCCGTCGTAGGCGAGGCTGGCAAGGGCCGCGATGGTCGGGACGCTGCCGCGTTTGGTGCCGTAAAAGCTTTCAATCCCCCAGACGGCGGCGATGATGTGGGGTTCGACGCCGTAAGCCTGTTCGATTTCATTGAACAAGCCCGCGTGGCGTTGCAGGGCGCTGCGACCTTTGCGGATGCGATCCTGCGAGGCGGTGATGGCGAGGTAGTCTTCCAGCGTGAGGCTGAATTCGAACTGCGAGCGGTCTTTTTCGATGACGGCAGGGAGGAAGCCCGCAGTGGCGAAGGCGGCGTTCATTGTGCGGTCGGTGATGCCGCGGCCGGCGGCCCGGGCGCGGAACCTGGCGACCCAGCGGTCAAAGCCGGCATCGGGGACGGTGGGGAAGGCGTTTTGGCCGAGGGCCGGGGCGGCAAGGGCTGCGGCGAGGCTGGTGAGAAAGGCGCGGCGGGTTTGGGTCATCGGCTGGCCTTTGGGTGGGTGGACAGGCTGGGGGGATTTCACATCCCCCCAGACCCCCCGTGGAGTATTTATGCCGAGATGAAGCCAAATTTTAATCGAATTGTTGGGGATAGGCGTCTCTCTGCCTTGTGAGGCGGTGGGGGGGTGCGAAGGGGCGGGCGGCGGGCTATATCGGGGGGCATGAAAATGCTTCGCGCCATAGTGGCCCTGCTGATTGTGCTGATGTCGGTCACTGTTTCCGGGCCGCTGGCGGCCAAGGTAGTGCCGCTGGAGGTGTTGTCGGCCTATCTGAACGCTCTGACCACGGTGGAGGCCGATTTTGTGCAGGTCAATGCCGATGGCTCGAAGTCATACGGCAAGATCTATATCCAGCGGCCGGGGCGGGCGCGGTTCGAATATAGCGCACCGGACCAGAACCTGGTGATCGCGGCGGGCGGGCAGGTGGTGATCTTTGACGCAAGATCGAACCAGCCGCCCGAGCAATATCCGCTGGTGCGCACTCCGTTGAACCTGATCCTGGCGCAGCGGGTCGATCTGGGGTCGGCCAGGATGGTGGTGGGGCACCGCGAGGTCGGCGATCTGACATTGGTCACGGCGCAGGACCCCGAGCACCCCGAATATGGCACGATTGACCTGATCTTCAGCGCGAACCCGGTTGCGTTGACGCAATGGATCATCACCGACGACATCGGCAACCAGACCTCGGTCACGCTGAGCGATCTGGTGGTGGGGCGGACCTATGGCGCGAGCCTGTTCTCGAAAGAGGTCGAACTGGCCAAGCGCAACAAGTAGCTGATCAGCGCGAACAGCGGGCCAGTTGTTCGCGGTAACGCTGCGCCCGCGCGCCGACCTCTGCGGCGATGGTGACCAGCCAGCCCTTGGCTTTGTAGCTGCCCTTGGCAAAGCCGCTGCGGCCCTCATGATAGGCGAGATACTGGCTTGCGGCGTCGGATTTGGCAATGCCAAGCCGGCGGGTGGATTCCGCCATATACCAGCCGATGAAATCGGTGGAGTCGCGGATGTTGTCGCGCCTTGCGCTGCGGCGGCGCTGATCGTCTTGATACTCTGCCCATGTGCCATCGAGGGCCTGGCTGTAGCCATAGGCCGAGCTTTGGCGGCCCATCGGGATGATGCCAAGCGCATAGCGGTGCGGGGTGCGGGCGTTGCCGATGAATTTGCTTTCCTGAAAGAGTGTGGCCATCTGGACCGACATGGGCACGCCCCACTTGCGCTCGGCCGCTTGCATGGCGGTCAGATAGGTCGGCCGCTGATCGACGATCGAACAGGCGTCATCAAGGTTTTTCGGCGCCGAGAAGTTGCCGCCCCCGCAAGAGGCCAGAAACAGCAACAGGACCTGCGCACGGAGAAGTCTGCTCATTCGCCCCTCGTGCATTCTTTTTGGGCTGTATAGGGCAAGACTGTGGCAAGGGAAACCGTCTAGCGCCAGCTTCCGGGTCACATTTTCGCCAAGTGTGGGATGCCGGCATCGGCTGGCTGCCGCCCAACTGTAGGGCTGAGGGCCACAGACTGTTTCCTTTCTGCATCAACGCATTGATTTACAACGACCCAGGGACGGGATTACTATGACAGCAGGGGAGCGCAGAATGATGCTCAGGACGGCGGCCAAATACCACATCGGGCAGGTGCTGCGCCATCGCAAACATCCGTTTCGCGGCGTGGTGTTTGACGTCGATGCGATGTTTTCCAACACCGAGGACTGGTACGAGAATATCCCCGAGGACAGCCGCCCCGCGAAAAACCAGCCGTTCTATCATCTGCTGGCCGAGAACGACCAAAGCTATTACGTGGCCTATGTGTCCGAGCAGAACCTGGTGCCGGACGAAACCGGCGAGCCGGTCAGCCATCCCGATCTGCCCGATCTGTTCGGCGATTTCGAGGATGGACGTTATCCTCTGCAATTCCAACTGAACTGATTGTGTCGCTTACCGAACGGTAACCTCTGAGGTCTAAGCTTTGTCCATCCCGCAGGAATGGAGAGAGCGAATGGAATTGCAAAGCGAACATCACGGCGAGATTCTGGTGATCCGCGCCATGGGCGACCGGATCGACGCTGCCGGGGCGATCCAGTTCAAGGAACGCATGCGCGAAATCATTCAGGAGCCGAGCGCGCGCGTCGTGCTGGACATGTCGATGGTCGGGTTTCTGGACAGCTCGGGTCTGGGCGCCGTGATGGCGGTGATGAAAGCGCTGGGCCCGGTGCGGCGGCTGGAACTGTTCGGGCTGACCCTGGCCGTGGAAAAGGTGTTCCGCCTGACCCGGATGGATTCGGTCCTGATCATCCACAAATCGCTGCCGGAAGGCCTGCGGAATGCGGGGTGACAGGCGGGTGAGCCAACATGAGCCGGCGGATCAGGTGGCGACCGAGGCGTTGATCTTTGATGGTGACCTGGAATCGGTGCGCGCTGGGCTGATGGATCTGTTTGCCATCCCGCTGCTGGCCGGGTTGAGCGACAACAGCCGTGGCGCCGTCGAGATCGTGCTGGCCGAGGTGATGAACAACATCGCCGAACACGCCTATGCAAGTTTCCCCGGCAAGATCGAAGTCTGGATCACCGCGCATGACGGCTTTTTGTTCGTCCGTGTGGCCGACACTGGCCTGCCGATGCCGGGTGGTGAGCCGCCTGGAGGCAAGCCGAACGAGGCGGCGGAAGTTCAGAATCTGCCTGAGGGGGGATTCGGCTGGTTCCTGATTCGCAGCCTGACGCAGGGGCTGACCTATCGGCGCGAGGGCGGTCACAACAGGCTGAGCTTTTGCATGGGCGTGGAGTATCGTGTCTGAAACAGGTCGATTGTTTCCAATGCCAGGAAACCGACAAGCAAGTGCCGCATTTCGCCCCAAGAACTGCCCCAAGCGCCCGTCATAGAGAGGATGTAGCTGCATAGGCTTCCCTCGGCGCTGTGGATCTTAGCCCCCACCCGGTTCACAGCGCCGAGGCACAGACCGCCAAACTCACCTTGAAAATCCGGTACAAACCCCTAGGCTCATGGCCTGATGGGGAGTTTTCCATGCGTGATTTCCAACTGCCGGGACGCTCGGCCACCTATGCGGCAAATGGGATGTGCGCGACCTCGCATCCCTTGGCGGCCAAGACCGCCATCGACATTCTGCAGGCGGGCGGCAATGCTGTCGATGCGGCCATCGCGGGCGCGGTTCTCTTGGGCATTTGCGAGCCGCAATCGACCGGGATCGGCGGCGATTGCTTTGCGCTGGTCAAACCGGCGGGGTCGGAGGCGGTTTTCACGCTGAATGGCTCGGGCCGCTCGGCTGCTGCTGCCAGTGCCGAGGCGCTGCGGCAGCGCCAGTTGTCGGCGGTGCCGGTGCGCGGGATTGATCCGGTGACGCTGCCCGGCGCGGTGGATGCGTTTTGCACGCTGTCGGCGGATTGGGGCAAGCTGGGGCTGGACCGGGTTTTGGCCCCGGCGATCCTTTATGCCGATGAGGGCGTGCCGGTGGCACCGCGCGTCGCCTTTGACTGGGCCGAGAATGCGCCTGACCTTGCCGGGGATGCGCGGCGGTTCCTGTTGCTGGATGGCAAGGCTCCGCGCGTAGGTCAGATTTTTCGCGCGCCGGGCCAGGCTGAGGTGCTGCGCAGGGTGGCGGCCACGGGTCGCGCCGGGTTTTATGAGGGTGAGGTGGCGCAGGACATGATCACCTCGCTGCGCGCCATGGGCGGCTGTCATACGCTGGAGGATTTGGCGGCGACGCGCAGCAGCTATGGCACGCCGGTCAGCGGCAATTACCAGGGGCATGACTTGCTGGAGCATCCGCCGAACGGCCAGGGGGCGACGGCGATCTTGATGCTGAACATCCTGAAGCATTTCGATCTGGCGGCGCTGGAGCCTTATGGCGCGATGCGGGCGCATCTTGAGGCAGAGGCGACCAAGCTGGCCGATGACGCCCGCAACCGCTTTATCGCCGAGGCCAGCCCCCGGCTGGATTACATGCTGTCAGCGCAGGTGGCGGCGCAGCTGGCGGGGTTGATTGATCCCAAGCGGGCGCTGGCCAGTGCAGCCCCAATGACCGAAGCGATGCACCGCGACACGGTCTATATCACGGTGGTGGACCGTGACCGTATGGCGGTGTCGCTGATCTATTCGATCTTCTGGGGCTTTGGCTCGGGCCTGGCGTCGGCGCGGTTCGGCATCAACTTTCAGAACCGCGGGGCGGGGTTCACGCTGGCGCAGGGGCATCCGAACGAGTTGGCGGGCGGCAAGCGGCCGATGCACACGATCATCCCGGCGATGCTGGCCAAGGCGGGCCGGGTGGTGATGCCGTTCGGCGTGATGGGCGGGGAATATCAGCCGGTCGGGCATGTGCGGTTCGTGACCAATATGCTGGATTTCGGGATGGACAGCCAAACGGCGGTTGATGGGCCGCGTAGTTTCAGCGGGCCGGAGGGTATGCTGGTTGAGCGGGGCTATCCGGAGCGGGTGCGCGCGGAATTGGTGGCGCTGGGCCATCAGGTGTCGGTGCCGCCCGACCCTTTGGGCGGCGCGCAGGCGATCAGGATCGACGACAGCGGCGTCTTGATCGGGGCCTCGGACCCGCGCAAGGATGGCTGCGCTTTGGGGTATTAAGGGGTGGATTATCCTGAGATTTCGGCCAGCATCCACGCGCTGAGCCATGGTGAGAGTGATGAGGTGGTGGAATGAAAGGGTCATGCCTGTGCGGCGGGGTGGTGTTCGCGGTGGCGGGGACCTTGCGCCCGGTGATCGCCTGCCATTGCACGCAATGCCGCAAGATGTCGGGGCATTTCTGGGCGGCAAGCTCGGTGGTGGATTCGGCGTTTGCACTGGTGCAGGCGGGTGCGCTGCGCTGGTATCGCTCGTCTGACGTGGCGGAGCGGGGGTTTTGCGGCACCTGCGGCTCCAGCCTGTTCTGGCGGCCTTTCGGGCAGGGCACGCTGCATTTCGCGCCGGGGGCTTTGGACGGGGCGACCGGGTTGGCGATAGAAGAGGAATGGTATCTGGCGGACGCGGGCGATTATTACCTTGTGCCGCAGCCCGCCGCGTTGCTGACCGGGTCCTGCCTGTGTGGTGCCAATCTATTCACCCTGGACGGAGCGATGGGTGAGGTGACGGCCTGCCATTGCAGCCAGTGCCGCAAGGCGTCAGGCCATTTCTCGGCGTCGTTCGATGTCGAGGAGGATGCGCTGATCTGGGCCGGCAAGTTGGTGGCGGAATATATGACGCCGGGTGGCGCGCAGCGCGGATTTTGCCCATGCTGCGGGTCGTCGCTGTATTTCCGCGCGGCGGATGGCGGGTTTTCGGTTGAGGCGGGCTGCATCGACAACCCGACCGGCGGCCATCTTTCGCGGCACATCTTTGTGGCCGACAAGGGTGATTACTACCCACTGAGCGATGGGTTGCCCCAAGCGGAAGGCGGGTGACATGACGCAGATTACCCTTCTGGACGGCGGGATGGGGCAGGAACTGCTGGCCCGTTCGGGGGACGAGCCGACGCAACTGTGGGCGACGCGGGTGATGATCGACCATCCCGGCATGGTGCGCGCCATCCATGAGGATTACTTTGCCGCCGGGGCCAGCCTGGCCACCACCAACACCTATGCGATCCACCATGACCGGTTGGAGCGTTTTGGTCTGGACCACATGTTTCACGCCCTGCACCTGCGCGCCCTCGCCGAGGCGCATGAGGCGCGCGGGGCGGGGTCAGGGCGGATTGCCGGGTCGATCGGGCCGCTGAAGGCGAGTTACCGGCCCGATCTGGCGGAACCGGTTGCGGTGGCGGCGCCGAAATATGCCGAAGTGGCGCGGATTTTGGCGCCGCATGTCGATCTGATCCTGTGCGAGACCATGGCTTCGCTGGGAATGGCCGAGGCGGTGGTGGAGGGCGCACAGGCCGCGGGCAAGCCGGTGTGGCTGTCGGTCTCGGTCGATGACCATGACGGGACGCGGCTGCGCTCGGGCGAGCCGGTGGCGGGGCTGGCGCAGGTTGTGGCAAAGCATCCGGTGGCGGCGGTGCTGGCCAATTGCTCGGTTCCCGAGGCGATGGCGGCGGCGCTGGCGGCGCTGAAGGGGTTGGGATTGCCATTTGGCGCCTATGCCAACGGCTTTACCCATATCTCGGGCAATTTCCTGAAAGATGCGCCGACCGTCAAGGATCTGACCCGTCGAGGCGACCTGACGCCGGAAAAATATGCCGATTTCGCAATGGCTTGGGTTGCGATGGGGGCGACAATCGTCGGGGGGTGCTGTGAAGTGGGGCCGGCGCATATCGCGCTGTTGGCCGCGCGGTTGCGGGCGGCGGGCCATCATATCCTATGATCGAGTTCGACTACCAGCCTGCGGACGTGCCTTTGGCGATCCTGCATCAGGACGATCAGGTCATCGTGGTCAACAAGCCTGCCGGGCTTTTGTCGGTGCCGGGCAAGCTGGCGGGCCGCGAGGATTGTCTGCAAAGCCGTTTGCGGGCGGTGTTCTGGGACGCTCTGCTGGTGCACCGGCTGGATTGCGACACCTCGGGCGTGATGATCTTTGCCCGCAACAAGGGGTGCCAAGGCTTTCTGGGGCAGGAGTTCGAGCAGCGGCGTGCGAAAAAGACCTATGTCGCGCTTGTGTTTGGCAGGGTTGCGGGCGAGCGCGGGCGGATTGACCTCGCCATAGGTTCGGACTGGGCCAACCGGCCCCGGCAGATGGTCGATCAGGTGAACGGACGTTCGGCCATTACCGAATGGGAGGTTATCAGCCGGGAGGGTAATGAAACACGGGTTCATTTATATCCGCTGACCGGGCGCTCTCACCAGTTGCGGGTGCATATGCTGGCACTCGGCCATCCAATTCTGGGCGATCCGATCTATGCAACGGGCGAGGCGCGCGGGTTTGCAAGGTTGATGCTGCATGCGCAAACCCTGGGGCTGCATCATCCGGCGACAAGGGCCTGGGTTGAGTATCGGGCGGAGTGTCCGTTCTGAACCGCTGGTCGCCTTGCTGTTATACCAAAGTCACTCGGCGGCGATGTCCAGTTCGGGGTCGAGGTTGGGGTCGTAGCCGGAGATCATGGCGGCCTTCTTGGGTTGGTCGGAGTTTTGCGTTGGATTGTCGGTGAGGCAAGGTCAGGATGCAAAATTTGATCAAATTATCGGCGGCGATCTGCTGCCTAGAGGTTGGTGGGGGTTTCCCACCCCCACACCCCGGGGGAGTATTTGCGAAAGGGTAAGGGGGCAAATTTTGGAGCGTGATGAGGAAAAGTGGTTACCGGTTTTCCTCAACATTCACGCGACCATCAACGAACGAGATCAGGAGGATGTTTTCGATCAAACATCATCCTGATCTAGGCAAATTGTCGCGTTTGCGAGGCGGGCCTGGGGCTGCTATAGGAATGCCATGTTCGGATTTCTGACGCGCGGCCAGAGCATTACCCGGATCGAGATTGATCCGCCGGCGCCCAGGCCGGGGCGGCAGGGCCTGGGGCTGGTGCTGATCATGCGCAATGAGGCGGCACATATCGCCGAATGGGCGCGGTTTCATGTGCTGGCGGGTGTGCGGCACTTCTAGGTCTATGACAATGGCTGCACGGATGCGGCCCTTGCGGAACTGGGGTTTCTGGGCGGGCGTTTGACGGTGCTGCCGTGGCATTTGTTTGGCCGCTCGGGGCAGGTGGTGCCGCCTTCGGGTGGGGTTTTGCCGAACTATACCAGCCGCAACCCGGACCCGATGAGCGGTGCCCGCGGGTTGCGGAATTTCGAGATGATCGTCGATCCCTGTCATGTCACGGCGGTGAGGGTCCATATGATCGAGACGGATGGCGTGTCAGACACCTGCAATGACCGGGGCGTGCGGTTTGGCGCCAAGGGGCGGGAGGGGCTTGGGTTCTATTCGGCGGAGCGTATCCAGTTGAACCATTATTACACGCGGTCGGGTGAGGAATTGCGGGCCAAGATCGCGCGCGGGCCGAACCCGACGACGCCGGACGCCGACCATCTGCGCCGGGTGATGCGCAAGGTGGCGGCTATCGAGGCTATCGAGGCTATCGAGGTCGGGGACCGGGTGGCGCTGGCGTTCATGGCGCGAATCGGTGTTGCGCCGTGACCATTGGGCGGGACTGGAGTCCGGTTTTGGTGCAAGGGCTGGTAAAATGGCCTTCTTTGCGGCATTCAGCAGGCGGGTGATGAAGTTTCGTGCCGATCAGTCTATCTTGGGACAGATCCAACAAACCAGAGGTTCGCCATGGCCATCCGCATCAACGACATCGCCCCCGATTTCACCGCCCAGTCGACCGCCGGGGAAATCAAGTTCCACGACTGGCTGGATGGCCATTACGCGATCATCTTCTCGCATCCGCGGGATTTCACCCCGGTCTGCACGACCGAATTCGGCGCGGTGGCGCAATTGCTGCCCGAGTTCGCCAAGCGGGCGACCAAGGTGATCGGCGTATCGGTCGATACGGTGCAGGACCACGACAAGTGGAAGCGCGACATCGAGGCCTTTGGCGGTGTCCCGGCGGATTTCCCGATCGTCGACGACACGTCGCTGGCGGTGGCCAAGGCCTATGACATGCTGCCGGCTGAGTTCTATCTGCCGGTCGAGGGCCGCACACCGGCCCATTCGGCCACGGTGCGGACGGTTTACATCGTGGGGCCGGACAAACGCGTGAAGCTGACCATGACCTATCCGATGTCGGTGGGCCGCAACTTTGCCGAGATTCTGCGGGCGCTGGATGCCGTGCGGCTGACCGACGGGGTGCCCTTGGCCACTCCGGCGAACTGGCAGCCCGGTCAAGATGTGATCGTGGCGCTGAGCCTGAACGACGAACAGGCCAGAGAGCGTTACGGCGAGTTGGATATCAGGCTGCCCTATCTGCGGTTTGCCAAGCAGCCAAGATGACCAGGCCGAATGATATAGGCGCGCATTGGTTCGATGACCCAGAGCAAGCGGTCGCTTTGGCCAGATCAGACGCCGACTTCACCTATCAATCGCGGGTGGATGATCTTTGTGCCGCGATGAAAAAAGCGCATAAATCCAAATTCTGATCAGACTCTTGCTCGGACACCGTAGGAACCGGCGGCATGTCACCATGGGCCATCAAAAAAGAAGGCCCGCGTGAGCGGGCCTTTTGGGCAATCATTCGTCCCGCTTACGCCTCGGCTTCAGTCTTTTCGCCGATCTCCAGCCCGGTTTCCTGATCGACCATCTTCATGCCAAGGCGCACCTTGCCGCGGTCGTCAAAGCCCAGAAGCTTGACCTTCACTTCCTGACCTTCCTTCAGCGCCTCATTCGGGTGGTTCAGGCGCTTGCCGGAGATTTGGCTGACATGCACCAAGCCGTCACGCTTGCCGAAGAAGTTCACGAAGGCACCGAAATCGACCAGTTTCACCACGCGGCCGGTGTAGATCTGGCCTGCTTCTGGCTCGGCCACGATCGACCAGATCATGTCATAGGCCTTTTTGATGGCCTTCTGGTCGCTGGACGCGATCTTGATGACGCCGTCGTCGCCGATGTCAACCTTGGCACCGGACAGTTCGACGATCTCGCGGATCACCTTGCCGCCGGAACCGATGACTTCGCGGATCTTGTCGGTCGGGATCGTCAGGGTTTCGATCTTGGGCGCGTATTCGCTGAAACCAGCGGGGGCGGACAGCGCCTTGTTCATCTCATCCAGGATGTGCAGGCGGGCGTCGCGGGCCTGCGCCAGGGCTTGCGCCATGATCTCGGGCGTGATGCCGGCGATCTTGATGTCCATCTGCATGGTGGTGATGCCCTTGGCAGTGCCGGCAACCTTGAAGTCCATGTCGCCAAGGTGATCTTCATCGCCCAGGATGTCGGTCAGCACGGCCCAGCTTCCATCGTCTTCCAAGATCAGGCCCATCGCCACGCCAGCAACCGGCGCCTTCAGCGGCACGCCGGCATCCATCATCGACAGCGAACCACCGCAGACCGAGGCCATCGAGGAGGAGCCGTTGCTTTCGGTGATCTCGGACACCAGACGGATGGTGTAGGGGAAGTCGGTCGGCGCGGGCAGCACGGCTTGCAGCGCGCGCCACGCCAGTTTGCCGTGACCGATTTCGCGGCGACCGGGCGAGCCTACCCGGCCAACTTCGCCAACCGAATAGGGCGGGAAGTTGTAGTGCAACAGGAAGTTCGAGCGGCGCTTGCCGTTCAGCGCGTCGATGATCTGCTCATCCTCGCCAGTGCCAAGGGTGGTCACCACCAGAGCCTGGGTTTCGCCACGGGTGAACAGGGCCGAGCCATGGGTGCGCGGCAGGACGCCGGTCTCGGCGCTGATCTGGCGCACCGTCTTGGTGTCACGGCCATCAATCCGGGCACCGCCCGAGATGATGCCGCCGCGCAGGATCGCGCTTTCCAGCTTTTTGATCGCAGGATAGAGGTTCGCATCGAGCTGATCTTCGTCCGACATCTTGGCCTTGATCGCGGCCACACTGGCCTCGATGGCGGTAGTGCGCTGCTGTTTGTCGCGCAGGGCGAAGGCGGCCCGCATCAGCGTCTCGCCGGCGGTTTTCACTTTGCCGTAAAGCGCCGAGTAATCGGGAGCCTGAAAATCCAACGGCTCCTTGGCGCAGTGTTCGGCAAAGCCGATGATCAGGTCGATGACCGGCTGCATCTGGGCGTGGCCGAACTTGACGGCGCCCAGCATTTCATCCTCGGACAACTCATAAGCCTCGGATTCAACCATCATCACGGCGTCTTTGGTGCCGGCGATGACCAGGTCAAGGCGCTGATCGGGATTGCCGCGCAGATGGGCCATGTCGTCCATCGCCGGGTTCAGCACATAGGCGCCAGCGGTAAAGCCGACCCGGGCCGCACCGATCGGGCCCATGAAGGGCACGCCGGAGATTGTCAGCGCCGCCGAAACCGCGATCATGGCGACGATATCGGGGTCGTTCACCAGATCGCAGGACAGCACGGTCGCCATCACGAGGACTTCGTTCTTGAAGCCCTCAACAAACAGCGGGCGGCAGGGGCGGTCGATCAGGCGCGAGGTCAGGGTCTCTTTGTCCGACGGGCGGGCTTCACGTTTGAAGAAGCCACCGGGGATCTTGCCCGCGGCATAGTATTTTTCCTGATAATGCACGGTCAGCGGGAAGAAGTCCTGCCCCAGCTTGGCGGTTCTGGCGAAGGTCACATTGGCCATGACCTGAGTTTCGCCATAGGTGGCTATGACCGAGCCATCGGCCTGACGGGCAACCTTGCCCGATTCCAGTGTGAGCGTGTCATGGCCCCATAGGATGGATTTTCGTGTAACGTTGAACATTGATCGTTCCCTATATGGAAGCATCCACGGCCCCTTGGCCCGCGTCTTCCTTTTGCATGGCGGCCCCATTGCCGCCGCCCCCAATCCTTTGCATGTGGCCGGGGGCATGGCCTCACGTCGCAGATTGCGGGGGCCATACAGGAAAATGGCGGGCAGGGGAAGGGGGGGCAGGGCTGTCGCGTTTGGCTGCAAGGCGCGCTCCAGAGTGAACATCCTGCGAACGTGGCTTTCTCTCTCGTCGGGTTCGCTGCTTGCGCAATCTGTCCCCGGATCGCCGGGGTCGTCGTGGCATTCCTGTGCAGTGCAAGCATCATCGCATAGGCCCAGCCGTTGCACGGGCTTGCAGCCCCAGGGTCAGCTTGCGCAACCTTGCCGGGTTTGCGGGCAAGGTGCTGACCACCCGCGATTGCCTTGCGGCCCGCACCGTCGAAGAGGCCATTCAGGACGGTCTGCGGGCCGGGGCGGCACTTTAGCCCCAGCGTGGTGGGCGTTTGGCCAGAAAGGCCGCGATGCCATGGGCCGCTTCTTCGCTGTCCCAGGTGTCGGCAAGGTGGGCGATGCTGTCTTCGATGATCTGGTCGTCAATGCGCGGACCAAGGGCGCGCGCCAGTGCCTTGGCTGCGGCAACGGGACCGGGGGCAGCCGACAGATAGGGGGCGATTTCGGCCTCGATTTCAGCGTCAAGCTCGGATTCGGCCGCGACTTTGGCAACAAGACCAAGCTGCTGCGCCTCATCCGCGGCGAAAATCCGGGCCGACATGAAGATCCGGCGTGCCATGCCTTCGCCGATGCGGGCCAGCACATAGGGGCTGATCGTGGCCGGGATCAGGCCAAGCCGGGTTTCGGTCAGCCCGAACCTGGTGCCCTTGGCCGCCAGCGCCACATCGCAGACGCAGGCCAGCCCGATTCCAGCGCCAAAAGCCCCGCCATGGCTGCGCCCGATCAGCGGCTTTTGCATTTCGTTCAGCGCCTTCAGCATGATGGCAAGTTTGCGGGCCTCGGTCATCCGCTGATCGCGGGGCGTCGATCTGGGCTTTCATCCAGTCAAGGTCAGCACCGGCGCAAAACACCGCACCCGCCCCCGCCAGAACCACGGCGCGGACGCGGTCCTGTCCGCTCAGATTATGGGCGGCGGCGGTCAGCTCCGCGATCATCTGGCCGGACAGCGCGTTGCGCTTTTGCGGGCGGTTCAGGGTTAGATGCGCCACACCGCGAGGATCGCTGGTGATGGCAAGGCTTCATAGCTCGGCATTCAGATTCTCCTCAATCCCTTGGCAAGACTGACCGCCAGCATCAGCCGCGCCATGTCGATCCCGGTGGCGAAACCGAGGTGATGCAGATGGGCCACGAGTGCTTCGGTGGCGACATTGCCCTTGGCCCCCGGCGCAAAGGGGCAGCCGCCAAGCCCGCCAACCGCCGCATCAAAGCAGCCTAGGCCGTGCTCCAGCGACACCGCGATATTGGCCAGCGCCTGCCCCTTGGAGTCGTGGAAATGCCCGGCAAGCTGTCGCGCGGGCACGCAGGCCAGCACAAAGCCCAACATCCGCGCCGTGGTCTCTGGCGTGGCATGGCCGATGGTGTCGCCCAGCGAAACCGCATGGCAGCCCAGCGCCAGCAGCGCCTGCGCGACCCGTGCTACCCGTTCCGGCGGGGTCGGCCCGTCATAAGGGCAGTGGGTCACGCAAGACACATAGCCGCGCACCCGGAGCTTTGCCGCCGCCGCCGCCGCCAGCACCGGCGCAAAGCGGGCAAGGCTTGCCGCGATGCTACAGTTGATAATGGCCCGGCTGAAGCCTTCCGAGGCCGAAGCGAAAACCGCGACCTCATCCGCCCCCGCTGCCATGGCCTGCGCAAACCCACGCAGGTTCGGCGTCAGCGCCCCATAGAACACGCCCGGCGCGCGGGTGATCCCGGCCAGAACCTGTGCCGCATCCGACATCTGCACCGGCACGCCGCGCCCGTCCTGGCCCAGAACATTCTCGACCGGCACTTCGACATCGTTGAAGATGAGTTCCGCCGTATCCGACCCGCGCATTCCCAGCTTGTCGAAATGCGGACCGGAGGTAAAGCCCTTCATCCCCCGCACAATCAGAAACGCCGTGATGCAATTTGAGCCCGCCGCCGGATCGGTCTTGCCATAGACCACCAGCACATCGGCACTCGACCCGTTGGTGATCCGGTATTTCGTGCCGTTCAGCACATAATGGTCGCCGCGCCGCTCTGCCCTCAGCACCATTGACACCACGTCAGACCCCGCCGCCGCCTCGCTCATCGCCAAAGCGCCGACATGGGTGCCGCTGAGCAGTTTGGCCAGATAGCGGGCCTTCTGGCTGGCCGAGCCATCCAGGTTGATCTGGTTGACGCAGAGGTTGGAATGTGCGCCGTACGACAGGCTGACGCTGGCCGAGGCGCGGGCGATTTCCTCGACCGCCACGACATGGGCAAGATAGCCCATCCCGGCCCCGCCATACTCAACCGGCACCGTGATACCCAGTAAACCAAGCGCGCCCATCTCACCCCACAAGGCGGCGGGGAAAAGGTTGGCGCGGCCGATCTCGCAGGCCATCGGCCTGATGCGGCTCTGCGCCCAGGAATGGACCATGGCGCGCAAGGCGTCGAGATCCGGTCCCAGCCCGAAATTCATCGCGGCGTTGAACATTCCAGCGAGCCTTTCCAGCAACCAGACCCGTAAGGCTGCGGCGCGCGCCATCGCCTCGGCCTTGACCGGGCCAAAGCCGCAGATCTCATCGGGCAGCGAACAGGGCCAGCCGATCCCCGCCATCGCCTTGGAGCCTTCGGGCACCTGGGTCGAGGTGTTGTGCGGGCAACCGGCGCAGTAAAGCGGCTGGCGCAGCACTGGCGGCAGGTGGGTCGCGGCCGCCTGTTCCAGCCTCTCCAACCGGTGCAGTTTGGCACGGATACTGTCTGCCAGACCTGCGGGCAGGGCTTGCGGCAACAGGCGGTCGGCAATGGCGCGGGCCACCATCGACACCGTCAGTCCGGCGGCGTGGGGCAGAAAGGGGCGGTCCTTGTCGTCGAACTTGCCGACCACCCGGGGGCGGACATCGGCGCGCCAGTTGAACAATTGCTGCTTGATCTGGTTCTCAACGATCTCGCGGCGTTCCTCGACGATCAGAACCTCCTGCAACCCTTGCGAGAAAGCCCTTATGCCCTGCGGCTCCAAGGGCCAAGGCATCCGCACCTTGTAAAGCCGCAGGCCGATCACTGCGGCCTCATCCCGCCCGGATTGCGCCTCATGCTTGTCGGCCAATGTGATCACGTTGTTCATATGGCCCCGATCCGTCGGTTTCGCCGCCGCAAATGACGGCGCGCTGCAATCCTGGCCATCAGTGTAGCAGCATTCTGGTGCAATCCGACTGCGGGTCATGTAAAACTCGCGCCCGCGCCCCCCCGGTCCGACGACCTTGCCGGCCTGCATCACCGCCACCTGACCGGCCACCAGCCGCACCACGGCCAGGCGAGGTGGTGCGGTTTGTTTGAACCGGTTCCGGAGTTTTTTAGAGCGTGTCGCCTTTGATCGCAGCCAGCGCCACGGAGGGGTCTGCCCTGAGGACCGGATAGAAGACCTGCCTGTGGCATATGAGGGGGACCGTGGCCCCTGAGGGGCCGCGTAAGCCCCCGAATGGCCCGGTTGGGTTGCCTGAAGGCGAAAGCCGCAGGGCAAGGGGGGTTGGGCTTGCCGAGATCGGTGGTAAATCCGGCAAGCAGAAGCAGAGGTGCGCATAAATGCACACCCTACGGCGCGCTGGAAAGCAGCCTGTGCCAAGCGAAATCCGTCGTCACATCGGGTATGCGCGTCTGATCAAACGCGACGCGCTCTAAGTGGATCTCCGCCCTGGTCATGCTGCGGGCAACCTGCCGCACTAGCGATCCGGGATCGGCAGGGTAAGCGCCCGGACGGCGGCCAGCCCATGACGCGCGCGGGTGATTTTCCGACCGACTTGCCAATAGCGTGACAGGTTCCAGCCGGAACATCAGCCAAACTATTGAAAAGCCAAACTATTGAAAAGCCAAACTATTGAAAAGCCAAACTATTGAAAAGCCAAACTATTGAAAAGACTGGCAGGAGTTGGGGGACTCGAACCCACGACCCTCGGTTTTGGAGACCGATGCTCTACCAACTGAGCTAAACTCCTAGGCCTGTGAGCGGGTTACGGCAGGGGCGTGGGGAAATCAAGGGGTTTCGGCATTGCTTGCAGCACCCAGCCCTGCGCGGAGGTCATCTTGCTTGAAACTTCGTCTGCAATCTATCGTGGGGTGCGCCACCGCCAGCTGCCAGAAGGCACCAATTCACGTCTGTCATCTGCGGGGTCCATTCGACGGCAAGCCTGCGCTCCAGCAGCTCATCTTTCAAGAACAGCCAGCGATCCGACCTGAACCGGCGGACATCAGCCACCACCCGCCCGAAAAACGGATCCCGGCCAACATTCTCAAGCCGGATCGCAGACCCTTCGGGATAGAGTTTGCGGACTTGATCGCGGGCCGCTTCGCCCCAAAGCCGCTCTGCTTCACAATCGACCCGGCGAAGTTCCGGCGCATCTATGCCGCGCACCCGCACCGCGTATTCTGCCACAAGGCCCGGCCAAACCTCGACCCGGACATCCAGCGTGTCGCCGTCGATGACCCGAACCACCGTAGCATAATAGGGCCCGGGAAAGCGGTTGGTCACCGCTTTCTCTTGCGCCTTTGCCTCGCTGCAAAGCAGAACGGCAGATATCACCATGGCCGCTGTCCATTTTGGCATTCCAGTTTCCCGATGTGGGGCCCGATCTACACGCGCGGCGGCAAAAAGCCCGCGCAGGGGAAAATCAAGCGTCATTTGCTGGTCCCGGCGGGTGGTGTCGCGGGTCGGGGCGGCAGGCCGAACCACTCAGGGTTTGCCAGCAGGTAGTTCTGCACCGCCAGCGCCGCCCGATACGCCATCCGGTCCAGTTGCTGCTGCTTGGTCTGCGTCCAGCCCGAGCCGATGAAGCTTTCGGGCGACACGCCTTCGAGCATGGTCAACTGCTTGCCGCCGGGGTTCAGTTGAGTTTGGGTGGCGTCCTCATAGACATGCACCGTGATGATCAGCGCCGACCGGGGCGAGGCGACGAAGGGCACGCCGGGCGGCGCCAGCACATAGCCGTCAATGCTGATCCCGAAATTGTAGATCCGGCTGCCCTCATAGCGGCCAAAGCGATCATTCATCGCCTGTTTCATCGCGGCTTCCCATTGGTCGGTCGTCACCTGCCGCGAAATGGCGGGAACCTGAACATTGTCGGCCACCGCGATGTTCAGCCCCAGCACGAAATCGCCCAAGGGTGCCGGAGGCTTCTTCAGGTCGTTACCCGCGCAGCCGGCCAGCAGGCCAAGGCCAAGCACCAGCATCAGGGCCAGCTTCAGCCGGGCAGCCGGAAAGATCGTCATGAACAGCGCTCCGCCGGGGCGAAGGCCCCCTGAACGGCACATAGCCTGCTGGCCACCGCCGTGCAACTGGCAGGCCCTTGCCTGGGCAGGTCTTGGCCCTATACTTGCTGTCACGAGGTGCAAATGGGCAAGATTGAGACCCCTGTGGCAGAGGTTCCCGCCCGCGTGCCCCTGGGCATCACGCCGCTGGGGATCTGGGGTTCGTTTCGCACCGGGCGGCGCAATGTGCTGGAACTGATCCCCGAAATTGCCACCCGCGCCCCGATCCTGTCGGGCACCACGGGCAAACGCTGGCACATGCTGATGGACCCGGACGGGCTGCGCCATGTGCTGCGCGATGCGGTCGCGGATTATCCCAAATCCACCGTGACCAAGCTGATCCTTGGCCCGGCCATCGGCAATTCGATGTTCGTGGCGGAGGGTGCTGCATGGCTGTGGCAGCGCCGCACTGCCGCTCCGGTGTTCAGCCATCGCAATATCGCGGCCCTTGCCCCGGTGATGAGTGCCGCCGCCGAACGGGCCGCCGCCCGCTTTGCTGCGGCAGATGGAAGCGCGATTGATGCCTTTGACGAGATGATCACCACGACGTTCGAGGTCATCGCCGATGTCACGCTGTCGGGCGGTGAGGGGTTCGACCGCGCCTCGGTCCACAAGGCGATCGAGGATTACATCGGCCAGTCCGCCAGGTTGTCGGTGCTGGACATTCTGGGCGCGCCTGCCTGGGTGCCGCGACCGGGCCGGATGTTTGCCGGTGCCACGATGCGGCAGATGAAGGGCACCGCCGATCGCGCCATCGCGCAGCGCCGCGCCCGGGGGGCATCACAGGTCCCAGACCTTCTCGACCTCTTGATCGCCGGTGAGGACCCGATCTCGGGCCGCCGCATGAGCGTGGATGAGCTGCGCGACAACCTGCTGACCTTCATCGTGGCCGGGCATGAGACGACGGCGCTGACCCTCGCCTGGTCGCTGTATCTTTGCGCCTTTGACCCAGCCATTCAGGAAGCGGCGCGCGCCGAGGCGCGGGCCGTGCTTGGCGAGCGCGCCGCCACCAGTGCCGACATAGCCAACCTGGCCCTGACCCGCCGCATCGTGGATGAGGCGCTGCGCCTCTATCCGCCGGCCGCCTTTCTGGCCCGCACCGCGCAGAAGGCCGACACTCTATGCGGGCGCGAGGTCAGGGCGGGCGACACGATCATCCTGCCGATCTATGCCCTGCATCGCCATCACGCCCTATGGGCCAACCCCGACCAGTTCGACCCCGCCCGCTTTGCCGCCGCGCCTGCGCGCTTTGCCTACCTGCCGTTCGGCGACGGCCCGCGCATCTGCATCGGGGCCTCGTTCGCGCTGCAAGAGGCGGTGATCATCCTGGCCACCCTGCTGGCCCGGTTCCGGTATTCGCTGATCGCCGGGAAAGCGCCCAAGCCGGTGATGATCCTGACCTTGCGGCCCCAGGGCGGCGTCTGGTTGGGGGTGGAGAAGGTGTGATGCTTGACAGGGTAAGGGTAGGGGTATATATGGGGTCCAGAGAAGACCCCCGGGAGACCATATTATGGAGCGCCTTGAAATCACCGACGTGGCGATCTGGTTCAAGCATGTCCATGCCAAGGATTTGCTGTCCAAGCTTCAATCTCTTGCGCCCGAAGATGAAATCGTCTTGTCCGTTGACCGGGCCGTCGGTCGCTGGCGGCGGATGAAGACCGGTAGGGACGGAAGGCCGACGGATGGGATCTGTCCGGTCGGGCCGATGAAAGAGGTCTGGAATGGCTGGTTCAAATCCCGCAAGGGAGAGCGGGTTGAAATCCATGCGGTGCAATTGGCCGACGAGTTTCTGGCTGCAACGTCCGGCCTGATGTCCGAATGGTCCAGCGAGGAAGACGAAAGCGCGTTTCGTGATTTGTGAACGTTTTGACACGATTGTCGTCCCGTTCCCGTTTTCGGACGTTCCTGTCTTGAAGCGGCGTCCAGCAATTGTTCTGTCAAACTCGCGGTTCAATGCCGAAAACGCGGCAACGCTGGTTGGCATGATCACCACGACCAAGGCGTCTGTCTGGCCAAGCGATCATCTGATCAGCGATCTGAGTGCCGCCGGTCTGGACCATCCTTGCATTGTCAGGTGGCGTCTTGCCACGATCCCGAACAGCCTTATTCAGCGCAAGCTGGGCAGATTGGCTGCGATTGACCGGCTGTCCTGCGAGCGGCTGCTGGCGGAAATGGTGGCGGCTTAAGTGAACCGGTTGTCGCGTGGAAAGCCGCGCGGTGCCATGCGGCCGTTACCGTCCTGCCGTCCGCCGTCATCCAGCGCTCCCAGAGCTAGCGAACCACCCTCTGGCTGATCACGAGATCCTGGACACGCAATCCCGATATCCCTTGAACCCTGCGCCAGATCGCTCGGCACCAGTCATCTCGGGGACAAGATTTTGGTCCTCGACGACGACCCGCGGCACCGGCTTTGAACCACGCCTGAAGCGCTTTGAACCCTTCGGCTTGACCGACGTCGCTTGGCTCCATGCCACTCGGCTTGATCGACGGTGGCCCCTTTGGACCTTTGCGACGGGCGATTTCACCGCGCTACAGCGCAGACCGTCCGCTCCAGATCTGCCACCTTGCCGAGCAAAGCTACCACCAGGGCCCGCAGCTCGATGATCGAAAGCTCTTCAATGTTTCCGGGCGGGGCCATCCACAGGATCAATCATAAAGCGAGCCGCAGGGAAAGCAAAAAACCCCGCCCACCGCCCGAGGTTTCGCGCCATTTACGCCCGTTCCAGATAAAGCAATGATATTGCTTGTTATTAAGTCGATTACACCCCGGATAGGAGTGATTCTGATTGCACGGAAACGATGCAACTCACCCCCGGAGAACAGCCATGACCACCCGCCGCGCTATCGCACGAAACGACAAATCCCTGAACGCCTTCCTCGCCGCCAAGTTCGAGATCGACGCCATGCTCGCGCGGCTGAAAACCCTCAGCGACGACCATTTCGAGACCCATCCCGACGCGATCAACTGGGGCCATGTCGGCAGCCTGAACCACTACGCCAGCCTGCTGCGCCAGATCACCGACAGCGCCTTCAAGGAGGGCGAACATGCCGCTTGATCCCGCCCAGCGCCATCAGATCGAACAGGACGCCATAACCGCCGCTTGGGAGGCCAAGCGCCTCGCCGCCTGCGACGATGCCACCTCACTGCTGCGCGAGATCGCCGATCTGGAAACCGACGGCGACGGCGATGTGATCCATGGGGCCGACGAGCACGGAAGCAACGATCTGATGTCGCGCGTCAAATCCTTCCTTGCCGGCCGGCCCAGAAGCGCCCCGATCGAGCGCTGGCTGCTGCCTCGGCCATGTTCCGCCAAAATCACGCCACGTTCCTCGTGGCTTAGGTGCTTGCTTTGTCTGTCCATCGCAATATCCTATGCCCTGCGGGCGGAAAGTGTTGCACTTGAAACTTGAGCCTAAGCTCATGCAGCGCCAGCCGGTACCGGATCGCGATAGTCTTCCTGTTTCGTCAGCATGGCCCAGATTGCCCTCGCCATCTTGTTGGCCAGCGCAATCGCAACAAGCATCTTCGGCTTGCGTTCCCGCAGCCGGGCAAGCCATGACCCTTCCCGGATCGATTTGCTTCCCAGCCAGTTCAGCCGGGACATGGCAGTCAAGTGCATAATCGCCTATAGTTGGCACCGCCCCAACTGCAGAACAGGCTCAAAACCACCCATCAGCCGTCTCGCTCCTAACCGGGACAACCTGTTGAGGCTCCACAGCTAGTCCAGCCCCTCCGGCAGATCAACCACCACCCGGCCAGCGGCCAGATCGACCGTCGGCACCACGGCAAGGCTGAAGGGCACCAGCAGCGCCTGCTTGCGCCCCTCGCCCATGATCTCCAAGAGATCGCCCGCGCCATGGTTGTGGACCGCAGTGACAAGGCCCAAGAGAGAGCCTGTAGTGTCGCGCGCTTCCAACCCGATCAGGTCAGAGTGATAGAATTCCTCATCCGACAAGCGTGGCAGCCTTGCGCGGTCGGCAAACAGGCTGACACCCTTCAGCGCCTCGGCCTGTTCCATGGTGGTGACGCCCGAAACCCGCGCCCCAAGCCCGCCTGCCCCCAACCCGCCTGCCACGGCACGCGTGAGCGTGATGGCAAAACTGCGACTGCCGTCCGCGCTGAACAGCGGGCCATAGCCGGCAATCGCCTCGGGCTTGGCACAGAAGCTTTTCAGGCGCACCTCGCCCGATACACCGTATGACCCGGCGAATGCACCGACGCAGATGCGGTCGGATATTGTGTCAGACATTCAGCGCGTCTCCAGCCACAGTTGTGCAGCACGGCCTTCCCAGCCAAGCCGCTCCAGTTCCGGCACAGTCTCTGCGCTTTCGGGCCAGCCGATGCAAAGATAACCGATCAGCCGCCACTCCTCGGGCACCACCAGATCGCGGGCCAGCCGCACCGGATTCAGGATCGACACCCAGCCCAGCCCCAGCCCTTCCGACCGCAAGGCCAGCCAGAACAGCGTGATGGCCCCGACCACCAAATAGGCGCGGGTTTCGGGCATGGTCTGCGCCCCCAGCCCGGCACCTTTGGCCGTGGTCTCGTCGCACCAGACCGCCAGATGCGCCGGTGCCTCGCGCATTCCCGACAATTTCAGCCGCGCGTAAAGCCCGGCTTTTTCGTCCTTGTAGCCCGCCAGTGCCGCAGCATTGGCCGCCTCGAAATTGGCCAGTGCCGCCGCACGCGCTGCGGCCCCGCTGACGCAGATCACGCGCCACGGTTCCGACAGCCCTACCGACGGCGCAAGGCCAAAAGCGCCAAGGCAGCGCGCCAGAAGTTCGGGTGCTACCGGGTCGCTGCGGAAGCGGCGCACATCACGCCGCCACCGCATCAGATCAGCGAGTTCATCACGGAACCCGGTTGTATACTTGCCGCGCATGTCAGCCCGCGATCACTCGGCAGCAGCCGGTGCTTCGGCCACGGCCAGGGCTTCCGAACGCGCGGCCTTCTTCTTGGCACGCTCGGCCATGGCTTTGCCGGGGACGGCGGCTTTGGGGTTGCTGCGGGCCTTCTTCGGCATGACGCCAGCGGCTTCCAGCATACGGGCAACCCGGTCGGTCGGCTGTGCGCCCAGAGCCAACCAATGCTTCGCGCGCTTCAGGTCCATCTTGATGCGGCCCTCGTTGTCCTTGGCCAGCATCGGGTCATAGGTGCCCAGCTTTTCCAGAAAGCGGCCGTCGCGCGGCATCCGGCTGTCGGTCGCGACGATCGAGTAGTGCGGGCGCTTCTTGGAACCGCCACGGGCAAGACGGATTTTCATGGCCATTGTCGTAGTCTCCTGAGTGTAAGGTGCGTGTGGGTGTAGGCTGCGTGTGGGTGTAGGCTGCGTGATTTCACGCACCTATGGTTGGTCATTTCTGCAGTTTCTCGTGATGCCTGATGACTTCCGAAATGATGAAGTTCAGGAATTTTCTGGCTAGCGCCGGGTCAAGTTCGGCCTCCTCGGCCAAATGTTCCAGCCGCGCCATCTGCAGCACCTCACGCGCGGGGTCGGACGGCGGCAGGTCATGCTCGGCCTTCAGCCGCCCCACCGCCTGGGTATGCTTGAACCTTTCGGCCAGCGTATAGACCAGAATGGCGTCCAGCCGGTCGATGCTGGCGCGGTGGTCGCGCAACAGGGTTGCGGCGATTGTGGTGTTACCTGGCATCCTTGCCTCCGGCGAAGGGGTGGGACTGGGTGGTGGCAGGCGGCAGACGCCGGACAGCCGTGGTCATGCCGTCCGGGGTTGCAGCGGCGGCGTCAAGCCTAGCCCCAATCGCGGCACCCTCCCAGGCATCGCGCCGCGCGGAGGGGCCAAGCGGCAGGCGGCTGGAATGGCGGGTGGCGGCGGTCAACCGAGTCATTTCTTCTTGAACATCCCCGACAGGCCCGAGGGCAGCCCCCCCATACCCGGCATCCCCCTGCCCATGCCCGGCAGGCCCCCCATGCCACCGGCGCTTTGCTTCATGGTGCGTGCGATGGCCTCAAGCTGGGCGGGGTCCATGTTTTTCAGATCGGCAAGACCGCCGTCAGCGCCGCCCGCCAATCCGCCTTTGCCGCCCATCATCTGCGCGATGGCCTGTTTCATCATGCCACCCTTGCCGATCCTCTTCATCATCTCGGCCATTTTCTGATGCTGTTTCAGCAGCTTGTTCAGATCGGACACTTCCATCCCCGCGCCCTTGGCCACGCGCTTCTTGCGGCTGGCGGCCAGAAGGTCGGGATTGGCGCGTTCCTTCCTGGTCATCGACTGGATCAGCGCGATCTGGCGTTTCAGCATCCGGTCATCGAATCCGGCCTTTTCCGCCGCCTTGGCCATGCCGCCCATGCCGGGCAGCATCGCCATGATCGACTGCATACCGCCCATCTTCAGCATCTGCTCCAGTTGCGCGCGCAGGTCGTTCATGTTGAACAGCCCCTTGGCGAGCCTGCGCGCCATCCGCTCGGCCTGTTCGACCTCAAAGGTCTCGCGCGCTTTCTCGACCAAAGCGACGATATCGCCCATGCCCAGAATGCGGCCTGCAACCCTTTCGGCCTCGAAGCTCTCAAGGGCGTCCAGCTTTTCGCCCAGACCGACAAAGCGGATCGGCTTGCCGGTGACGGCGCGCATCGACAAAGCCGCACCGCCGCGCCCGTCGCCGTCCATCCGGGTCAGCACGACGCCGGTGATGCCGATCTTGCCGTCAAACTCGGACGCTACGTTGACCGCGTCCTGCCCGGTCAAGCCATCGACCACCAGCAGCACTTCGCGCGGAAGGGCTACGTCGCGCACCGCCTGCAATTCGCCCATCAGCACTTCGTCGATGTGCAAGCGGCCCGCGGTGTCCAGAAACAGCACGTCATAGCCGCCCAGCGCCGCCTGAGTCTTGGCCCGCCGCGCGATCTGAACCGCCGTCTCACCCTTGACGATCGGCAGCGCATCCACCCCGATCTGGCCGGCCAGAATCGCCAGCTGCTCCATCGCCGCCGGACGGTTGGTGTCCAGGGAGGCCAGCAGCACCCGCTTGCCATTGCGCTCTTTGAACCTTTTGGCCAGCTTGGCCGTTGTGGTGGTCTTGCCAGAGCCTTGCAGACCCACCATCAGGATGGTCGAGGGCGGGTTATCGATCTTCAGCGCCTCGGGCTCATCATCGCCCGCCAGCATCCGCACCAATTCATCATGGACGATCTTGACGACCTGTTGACCGGGGGTCACCGATCTGGTGACGGCTTGGCCCGTCGCCTTGAGCTTGACGGCACGCACAAAATCCCGCGCCACGGACAGCGAAACATCGGCGTCCAACAGCGCCGTGCGCACCTCACGCAGTGCTGCATCGACATCCGCCTCGGACAGGGCGCCCTGCTTGGTCAGGCGGTCAAAGACGCCACCAAGGCGGTCTGACAGGCTTTCAAACATCGGCTCTCTCCTAGGCAAAACCCCGATATGGGGCGGCTCGGCGGATCTCCCAAGACCAATGGACCACAGCACCCGTGGGCGCAACGCGCTTACAGGTGGCGATCCCGGCAAAGCCAAGGGACCGGAAGCATGACGGCTTCCGGGGAATTGGGGGCAAATACGCCGGTCAGGGGCCGCTGTCAAGCCGGGCAGGTGCCGCCATGACGCACCGAGGCCGCGATTTCCGATTCAGGTTGAACCTGATCCGCTTCAAACCAATCGACTTGCCCGGTTTGGCGTGGCACGATAGCCTATTGATCGTTCATGGCGGGGCAGATCATGGCCACAGCATTCGACGTGATCGGCCGTCAAGCCGGGCAAGTGTTCACGGGCGTGATCGAGATGGCGGGCGCGCTTGATCTGGGTCCGGGGGCAGAACTTGCAGGGTCCAGTCTGCTGACCGAGGCGGGCTGGACCCTGTTCAGCTTTGACATGGCGCGGAGCGAAGCGGTGTTTCTGGATATCGGTCCCGATATGGACCTGTCTTTGGCTCCGTTCAGCTATCAGCGACAATATGATTGCGCGCGCCGATTGGTGCGACTGCCTTTTGCAGAGCTGATCGATCTGGCCAGGCAGATCCCGGCGGGCAGGCCGCAAGCGCATCTGTTCAACATCGGGCATTGCGGATCGACGCTGTTGCACAACGCCTTCAACCGGTCTGGTGCGGCTTGGTGCCTGTCAGAGCCGATGTTCGTGTTTGATCTGGCGATGGCGCGCGCGACTGTGCCCGCGCCCGAGCGTGTGGCGCTGTTGCGGGCAGGCTTTGCCTTTATGCGGCTGCTGCCGGGCCTTGGCGCGGGTCAGGTGCAGGTGATCAAGCATTTAAGTCAGGCGATGACGATCTGCGGCGATTGTCATCGCGCCACTCCGCAGGCGCTATGCCTGTTTCTGTACCGCGAGGCGGAAAGCTGGTGCAATTCGATCTACGGTTTTGCCCAACGGATGGTCGGGCTGCCGATCGTGATGGCACCGTCGGATCGAGACTTCATCTGGTGGATCATGTCGGGCAACACCCCGCCTGCCCAGTTGGGGGGCTTGGTCGATCTGACCGCCGAGGTGGTGACATTTGACGCGATGGCGGCTGCCGCATGGGTGCTGAACCGGCGATTCTATGCCGAGGCGCTGGCGCAGGGCGTGCCGATGCAAGCCACGAGGTACGATGCGCTGGTGCAGGACCGCGCGGGCACATTGGCGCGCATCTTCGGCCATTGCGGGCTTGGCATGGTGGATATGGCCGCTGTGATGCAGGCCTATGACACCGATTCGCATGGGGGAACCGCATCGGCGCGGTCACTCCCCGTTCGGCATTTTTCCCAAAGTGAACGGGCGCGCGTGCACGCCTTCCTCGCGGGCCTGCCAGAACCGATGACCGGGCGCGAGTTGTGGCCCGATGCCGCTGACCGGCACGCATGAGAGCGGATCAGGTTCTGATGGAAATTGCAGTATCGGAAAAACACGTTCGAGAGAAACGAGCGGCAGCGATTTCCGATTCAAGTTGAACCGGATCCGCCTTAGCGCCGCAACTGCCCCCGGTTCACCCACAGGACCAACGCCGCCAGCGCCCCCAGCACGATGGCCCCGACCGCAGAGTCCATGCCCAGCACCGTGGCATGGGCCACCAGCGCCCCGATCATCGTGCAAACCAAGAGCCCCGCCGCATAGGCCGTCAGGCCCGGAAGCCACAGTGCTACGGCCGAGCCAAGCTCGATGGCGCCGGTCACATAGCGGAACCACTGGCCAAAGCCCACGGCGTCAAAAGTCTGGACCATCATCTCGACCCCTGCCAGCTTGGCAATACCCGCCGCGGCAAAGGTCAGCGACAGCAAAGCCCTGACCGCCATCATCGCCCATTTTTTCGCCTGTTCGTTCATCGCACTCTCCATCCGCGCCACCACGCCTTGAATATCACACTTGCACATTCGCGCGCAATTGCGCCATTTTATCGGATCACTGTTCAAGGATGCACTTTCATGGTAATTACCCACCCCCTTTGAGATATGACAGCACAGACCTGTCGGCTGATCGTGCTGGACCGCGAGGTCGGTTTGATGACCGAGTGCAAGCAGATCGAGAGTGTCAGGCCTTGCGCGCCTGCCTCACCACCCGCTTGCAGCCCTCCACCACCTCACCACCCACCTTTCTCGCTATCCAACCCCCGCCCTCCTCGCCGATCTCTCTGGCCGCATCTCCTGGGCCGGGCAACCCCGCCCGCGCCACCCGGCTCAGGGCGACCGTCGGGTCTCTGGCCGCAGCCCTCGCTTGGACCGGGCCAAGCGCCCAGCCGTCAAACAGTCAAATCTTTGTTACTGAGAACACATAACATATTGGTATAATGGGATAAAACACAATATCTTGTTCCGCGACATGCTGCCAACTCCCACCCATCCCGCCGCTTTGCCTGGCCCCTATTGCCCGTTGCCCAATCGCCGCCTTTCCCGTAAACGACCCGCAGCCCCCAGCGTCGGAGATCGAAATGGCCGCCTATCAATATGTCTACCACATGGACAACCTCTCCAAGGCCTATCCCGGCGGCAAGAAACTGTTTGAAAACATCAAGCTCAACTTCCTGCCCGGCGTCAAGATCGGCGTCGTCGGCGTCAACGGCTCGGGCAAATCCACCCTTCTGCGCATCATCGCCGGCATCGACACCGACTTTCGGGGTGAGGCTTGGGCCGCCAAGGGCGTCAAGGTCGGCTACCTCGCGCAGGAACCCCAGCTTGACCCGACCCTCGATGTGCGCGGCAATGTAATGCTTGGCCTGCACAAAAAGACCGCCATCCTGAACCGCTATAACGAGCTTGCCATGAACTACTCGGACGCCACCGCCGACGAGATGGCCCAGTTGCAAGACCAGATCGACGCCGCCAACCTGTGGGACCTCGACAGCCAGGTCGATGTCGCGATGGAGGCCCTGCGCTGCCCGCCCGACGACTCCGCTGTGCAAACCCTGTCCGGCGGTGAACGCCGCCGCGTCGCTTTGTGCCAGCTTTTGCTGGAAGCGCCCGAGATGCTGCTTCTGGACGAACCCACCAACCACCTTGACGCCGAGTCGATCGCCTGGCTGCAAAAGCACCTCATCGCCTACACCGGCACCATCCTGCTCGTCACCCACGACCGCTATTTCCTCGACGACATCACCGGCTGGATTCTGGAATTGGACCGTGGCCGCGGCATCCCCTATGAGGGCAACTACACCGCCTGGCTGGAACAAAAGGCCAAACGCCTGATCCAGGAATCCCGTGAAGACAAGTCGCGCCAGAAGATGATGGAAAAGGAACTCGAATGGATCCGCGCCGGTGCCAAGGCCCGTCAAGCCAAGCAGAAAGCCCGGATCAACAAGTATAACGAAATGGCCGCCAAAACCGTCCGCGAACGCGCCTCGGGTGTCCAGATCATCATCCCCAACGGCGAACGCCTCGGCGGCAAGGTGATTGAGGTTGTGGGCCTGAAAAAGCACATGGGCGACCGCCTGCTGATCGAGAACCTGTCCTTCACCATCCCGCCCGGCGCCATCGTCGGCATCATCGGCCCTAACGGTGCCGGCAAGACCACCCTGTTTCGGATGATCACCGGTCAGGAGCCACCCGATGAAGGCACCATCACCCTCGGCAATACCGTGCAGCTTAGCTACGTCGATCAAAGCCGCGACAGCCTTGATCCCAACAAAACCGCCTGGCAAGAGATTTCCGACGGGCTGGAGGTCATCACCCTCGGCGACATGGAAATGAACTCCCGCGCCTATGCCGGTGCCTTCAACTTCAAAGGCACCGACCAACAGAAGAAAGTCGGCCTGCTGTCAGGCGGCGAACGCAACCGCGTCCATCTGGCCAAACTGCTGCGCAGCGGCGGCAACGTGTTGCTGCTCGACGAGCCCACCAACGACCTCGACGTCGAAACCCTGCAATCGCTTGAATCCGCCATCGAAGACTTCGCCGGCTGCGCCGTTATCATCTCCCACGACCGGTTTTTTCTGGACCGCCTATGCACGCATATCCTGGCGTTCGAAGGCGATGCCCATGTCGAGTGGTTCGAAGGCAACTTCGAGGCCTATGAGGAGGATAAAGTGCGCCGTCTGGGGCCGGACAGCATCAAGCCGACGCGGGTGAAGTATAAGAAGTTCACGAGGTGAGGGGGGAAATCCAATTGTCACCCTGTCTTGATCGTTTCAAACCCTTCCTAATCGCCAATCTAGCCTCAAAGATTGGTTATCGTGCGCAGATTCATGGATCCGGCACTAAAGTTTGGGCTGCATCATGAGATTCTCATCAAATCGCTCATTCTGGAGTCTTGTACAGTGAAACGGGAAATACTGTTTTCCGGCAATGACATGGCATTGATGAGTGTCGGCCTTCCTAGTGGCGGGCCAGTCTGCATCACATTCTCTCCACTGCGTCCTCGGCCCACATCGTGCGCGCGTTTATTTGGTTTTTACGAGAAGTTTTTGAACGACCGATCTATCCCGGCACTTCATTTCATCAGCCATTGGAATCACTGTTGGCAGACTGAAGAAATGCAGGAATGCCTAGCGATTGGCTTTGAAACTACCAGGCAAAGCGAAAGACGGATAGGTTACGGTTCTTCGATGGGCGCTTACGCTTCTCTGAAATTTTCTGAGATTTTGCAACTTGATAGTGTAGCTGCGTTCTCCCCCCAGTTTTCTGTAGATCCCGCGAAAGTACCTTGGGAAAAGAGGTGGTCCGACGACCGCGCGAAGATTCGATTTATTGATGACGAAATGCTTATCCGAAACGGGTGCGATTGTTTTGTATTTTTCGACCCAATTGGCCCGGATGGTGTTCACGTCAAACTATTAGAGTGCGTCAAGGAAGTCAGTCGCATTGAAATGCCCGGCGCGGGGCATCTCGTTCTGAAGAAGCTTGCAGCTTTCGGGTTACTCGAAGAGATAATTACTGGAATCATCTATAAAAGCATTGACCATGCCCGCATTCTTTCCATGATCGATGGGATGGAACGGTGGCAAGCGCAGCAAGCGTAGGGTGGGTGCCAACCCACCATCCCCGCCAGCCATCAATCGCGCCGCCCCAATCGAGCCGCCCCGCTCAAAACCCGGCGTAGGGTGGGTGCCAACCCACCACTCCCCTCCCTACCCGCGCGGTGGGTTTCACCCACCCTACTCGCCAAACTGCCCGTCTGGCATCAACCCCGACCATTCCGGCTCAACCATCCCACGCGCAATATCCCGGTGGATCGACGAATACGGCCAATCCACTGCCCGCTCCACCAACCCATGCTTCACCGGGTTCCCCCAACAATACCGCATATGCGTGTCAAAATCCGCCTGATCCCGAATGTGCGCTCCGCGCGTTCTCTGTTGAAAACATTCCCCCGGACCCTTTTAAACACCTCATCCCAAAACCTCGGCTGCCACAACCCAACCTCTCCCTTCCTCCGTAGGGCGGGGTTCACCCCGCCGTTCCTAAATCCAATCGGCGGCGGCGGGGTGAACCCCGCCCTACCCATGGCCATCGAAAACCGCGCCTTGATCGCACCCCACCGCCCGGAATAATCGCCATCGCCCACCGGCATCGTCCACACCGAATGCAAATGGTCCGGCAATACCACCCAGGCCTCGATCCCGAACCAATGTTCGGCCCGCGTCACGGCTACTGCCTCCCGTAACCGCCCAACCTCTCGCACCAACAAATCCCCACCGCGCACCGCCAATCCAACCGTGAAAAACACCGTGGAGCCTGTCACCTTGGGGCGGATGTAATCCGGCATCCCGCCACCCTGCCGCAGCAAGGTTAACCAAACCTTTCCCGATCCCCTGCGCCGCAGGAAAAGGTTAATGCGGCGCCCCAAGCCCTGCTGTAGCTACAAAAGAACGACAGAAAAACGACGGATAAACGACGGATAACCTACGCCGCCTTGCGCACCCAACCACAAAGTTCCACCCCGTCCGCTCCCGCAACCCCTGCGAATCCTTTCGCTGCCCACTTCCCCTTGATTTTTGCCCAGAACCGATCATATTCTCGCTCGCGACGTTGTCTCTATCGACCTGTCTGCTACCACGGCCACAGCATTCGATACCAAGCTGACCGAGCCGGGCCGCCGCAATCTCGCGGGCGGCAACAAGACAGGAGACTTCACGATGGCCAAGGGCACCGTGAAATGGTTTAATGAAACCAAGGGTTTCGGCTTCATCGCCCCGGAAGGCGGCAAGAAGGACGTGTTCGTTCACATCACTGCACTGGAGCGCGCAGGTCTGCGGTCGTTGAAGGATGGCCAGCCGGTCACCTTCGACATCGAAGCCGGCCGTGATGGCCGCGAATCGGCGACCAACCTCGCCCTCGCGTAAGCCTGTGCAGCATGACAAAGGGCGCGCCCCACCGGCGCACCCTTTGCTATTCTTCCCGCCTCAGGCCTGCTAATACAGAAACCGCTCGCACAGGGCATGTTCAAAGCCCACTTTCAGCGCCACCGCCGACAAAGGCGCGCGCAGCAGGATCGGCGCGCAACGATCTTGCGGGAAACGCTGCTTGCGGCATTCGCTGGACACCAGAATGACCGACACGCGCTGCGCCACATCGGCCAGCATCCTCATCGCGCGCGGCACTGCTTCAAGCCTGCCGACAGTGGCGCTGTCGCAAACAACCACGAACAGCGCAGTGCCGGTCGGGTCGTCGATCAGGTCCGACAGCGCCGCGAACAGCTCAACCACATCGCCCCTGGTGCCAAGCCCCGCCAGCCGCCGCCCCATCATCGCGGTCTGGCCCTCGGATGTCAGCAGCAGTAGGCGAACTGCCCTGCCAACCATGGCGGAGTCCCCTTGCTCCCGTGATCTGATGATTTGCATTGTCCCACCTCAAATTGTTCCCTGAATTGGATTCATCTGAAACTGTTGGCGAAACAGCGGGGGAATTTGGGCATTTTCGCCGCCCTTTCGGACGAGCGCTTGCCTATTGCGTCGAAATCGCGATCAACTTGCCCAGACATCTGCAAGCAGGGTGATGACCATGACGGACTATGCCGCACTGATTGACGGCCCGACCTGGGATTTCATTGCCCACAGCGCGGCCGCCTATCCGCCCGACACCGCCACGCGGACCATCGCGGCGCAGCGGGCGATCTATGACGGGATGTGTAGCACCTTCTTTCGGGGTTATCCGGCCGGAGTTACCGCCCGGGATGCGCCGGTGGAGGGCGTGCCCTGTCGGGTCTATGCGGGTCAAGTCCCGGTCGTCGTCTATCTGCATGGCGGTGGCTTTGTGGTGGGCGGCCTTGAAAGCCACGACGACATCTGCGCCGAGATCCGGGCATCGACCGGGTTGACGGTCGTGTCGGTGGACTACCGCCTGTCGCCCGAACACCTGCATCCGGCTGCCTTGCTTGATACGCTGGCGGTGGCGCGCCATTTTGCGGCGCAGGGCCCGATCCTTCTGGTGGGCGACAGCGCCGGGGCCAATCTGGCCGCAGCCGCCGCCCATGTCCTGCGGCAAGAGGTTGAGGTTCTGGGGCAGGTGCTGATCTATCCCGCTCTGGGCGGCGATCTGAACACCGGCAGTTATCTGCGCCATGCCCTGGCACCGATGCTGACGCGGGATGACGTGCTGTTCTACCGCGACATCCGCCATGGTGCCGCTCCCTCGGACGGCGACCCAACCGTCGCCCCCCTGCAGGACAGCGACTTCACCAACCTGCCGCCAACCGTCACCTTCGGTGCCGAATGTGACCCCCTGTGCGACGACGCCAGCGCCTATGCCGCAGCCATCAGCGCCGCCGGTGGTCGCGGCCATTTCGTGCTGGAGCGCGGCCTTGTCCACGGCTACCTGCGCGCCCGCCAGACGGTGCCGCGCGCCGGGGCCAGCTTTGTCCGCATCACTCATGCCATCACCTCCCTTGCCCGGAGCGCCTGGCCTTACGGAGACACCACATGAACAGCCATGCCAACCTGACCCATTGGGCCGAGCGGACCGACATGGCCGCCGCTTTCCGCTGGGCTGTCAAACTGAACCTGCACGAATCGGTGGCCAATCACTTCTCGCTGGCCATCAACCCCGAGGGGACACGGTTCCTGATCAACCCCAATGGCCGCCACTTTGCCCGCATCACCGCCTCGTCGCTGGTCGAGATTGACGCCAATGATCCGCGCAGCATGGAGCGCCCCGACGCGCCCGACCCCACCGCCTGGGGCCTGCATGGTGCTATCCACCGCGCCCTGCCCCATGCCCGCTGCGTGATGCATGTCCATTCGATGCACGCCACCGTGCTGGCCTCGCTTGCCGACAGCCGCCTGCCGCCGATTGACCAGAACTCGGCCATGTTCTTTGGCCGCCAGGTGGTGGACGAGTACTACGCAGGCATGGCCTTTGCCGATGAGGGTGCCCGCTGCGCCGAAATGCTGGGTGACCCCAAGATCACCACGATGATCATGGGCAACCACGGCGTCCTGATCATCGGTCAAACCGTCGCCGATGCCTTCAACCGCCTGACCTATTTCGAACGCGCGGCTGAGACCTATATCCGCGCCCTGCAAACCGGCCGCCCCTTGCGCGTCCTGTCCGACGCCGTGGCCGAAAAGACCGCCCGGGAATGGGAGGTCTATCCCGGCTTCGCCGACTTTCATCTGGCCGAGATCAAGGCGCTGCTGGATGAGGAAGGTGCGACTTATGCCTCCTGAGGCCCGATTCCGGCGGCTCCCGTGCAAGCCTGTCTGTCAATTGGCCGCAGCTGGTCTTTCGCCGTCACGACTATCCAAAAGGAGGCATCATGGGTCAGGCAGTTAAGGAACCCGGCTACAAGGCTACGGAAAAGTTGGAGCTGATCTGGGGGGAAGGCTTCATGTCGCCCGGCGGGCCGGACGAAGTGGCGCGCATCCTTGGCGGCTGGACCCTGCACGGGCGGGTTGTGCTCGACATCGGCTGCGGTCTTGGCGGGGCCGATGTGGCGCTGGTGGTGAACCACGGCGCGACCTCAGTCACCGGGGTCGATGTTCAGCCCGAGCTGATTGATCGTGCCACTCAATACGTCGCCCGCCTGGGTCTGTCGGACCGCATTCACTATCACCTGATCACGCCCGGCCCGCTGCCCTTTGCTGATGCCAGCTATGACGCGGTTTTCAGCAAGGACGCGCTTTTGCATGTGGCTGACAAGGCCGCCATCTACCGCGAAGCCTTCCGGGTTCTGCGGCCGGGGGGCCTGCTGCTGATCAGCGACTGGCTTGCAGGCCCCGGAGAGGGCGTTCAGGCGCTGGTTGACGAATTCGTCGCCGCCGCCGGCCATGACTTTCACATGGTCACCCTCCACCAGATCACTGAATGTGCGATGGTGGCTGGTTTCGCCGCCATTCAGACCGAGGATCGCGGAATTTGGTATTTGGGTGAGGCGCGCGGTGAACTGGCGCGGCTCAGGGGGGCGATGGGTGAACGCTTTGCGGCCGACTTCGGCCCGGAGGCTTTGGCCGACGAGGCCTCTTTCTGGGAGGTCCTGGTGCGTGCCCTCGACGCCTGCGCCATGAGCCCCGGCCATATCCGTGCGGTGAAGCCGGGCTGACTGTCCGGCGCGGCGGATCAGTCCAGAAACGGCGCCGCCTTCATCGTCCCCGGCACAGCCACCCCCAGCCGCGTCAATATCGTCGGGGCCAGCGCCAACTGGTCCAGCACCACATCCGGCCCCGGCCCATCAGCGGCGCCAAAGTAATACAGCGCGAAGTCACGCTGCGCCTCACTCGCCCCGCCGTGGTGGCCGCGCGCGTCCTGGCCATGGTCAGCGGTCACGATCACCTCATAGCCCGCTGCCCGCCACTGCGGCAGAAAGTTCGCCAGCGCCTCGTCCATCCGGTAGCAGGCATCGTCCATCTCTTCGCAATCGTGGAAAAAGCGATGCCCCAGACTGTCCAGCGTGCAGGTGTGCAGGATGCCATAGTCGATGGCCTTGACCAGACACAGCCGGGTCAGCGTGGCAAACAGATCGGTGTCGGCCGGCGTCATCTGGTTACTAGGGGTGTCCCCCGTCATCGTATGAAACCGACCATGGCTGATCGGCCCCTCCGGCTCGTCATATTCGATGTCACGGACGTAATCGAACGGATAGCGGTTGAAGAATTCCGACCACCAGGAATGCGTCACCGCTCCGGTCTTGAGCCCGGCCCCGCTCGCCTGCGAAAACACATCGGGAAACTCCAGCCGCCTGCGGGTGGCATTGCCCCAGATGCCATGGACCTGCGGTGCCACGCCAGTATGGATCGAGGCATAACAGGTCCCGCTGGTTGACGGCAAAACCGAGCGCATCTTCCACACCCGCGCCTCACCACTGGCAACCCAGCCCTCCAGATTGCCAAACAGCCTGCGCCAGTTGGCATAGGGCACCCCGTCCAGAATTATCAGCAACACCTTGCCCGTCATCACAATCTCCCTGCTTATTGGTCCAGCCCGGCAATCCACGCCCGGATCAGCTCGACCCCCTCGTCATGCACCACCCCACGCCCCAGTTCCGGCATCATGGCACCGGGGTCCAGCGACTGCATCCGGTAAAGCAGGATGGACGCCCCGGGGTCGCCCGGCACCACATCAAATTGCAGATCGCCCGAACCCTTGCCCGCCGCCACCGGCCGCTTGTTGATGCCAAGCCGCAGAGCGTCGCTTTCTTCCCAGTTCAGGAACAGGCCCGAGGTGTCGGCGGGATGACCCGGCGCGTGGCAATGGGCGCAGTTGGCGTCCAGATAGGCCCGCGCCCTGACATCGTCGGCCAGTGTGGCGTCGCGGTATTCGGGCGTGGCCGGGGCATCGGCGGGAACTGCGTCGATCACACCAGCCGCCGCCAGCAGCGCCAATTGCCCGCCCGTGTTCAGATTGCGCAGCTTGGGTCCGATCGGCGTGATCGCCTTGTCCGGCCCCTCGTGGCAGGCCTTGCATTGGTTGGCATTGGGGACGTGATAGGCCACGGGCCCGCGCGGACTGGGCACGCTCAGATCAGCCCCGGCCAGCGCCAGCATGGCCTCGGTGCCCGCCTCGTTCCACAGATAGGGATAGGCCTTCCAGCCGCCCGCCTGATGCAGCAGCACCCGGGTTTCAACCTTGTGATCGCCATAGCGGAAGGTCTTGATGATCGCCGTGCCGAGCGGAAAATCCAGCACGCCTACAAGGGCGGCCGGGGCGGGCGTAGGGGTATAGATGTAGCGGTCCTTGTCGGAATAATCGCTGAACAGGGGCGAGGCGATGACGTAAGGCACCACCCCCGACGCGAGGGCACGCGCGTCGAAAAAGCCGAATTCGGACAGGGTTTTGGGCGGGTATCGGGCCAGAATGGCCGCGTCGTTGACCTCGACCATCGCAGGCCCGGCAGCCAACACCAGGGCCAGAGCCAGAGCCAGAGCGAACCTCACTTCGCCATCTCCGCCCAGGCGCCCCTGTGCGAGACGTCGCGGCCCCGGATGATCACCTGCACCGGCACAAGCGGCGTCAATTCGGCCGAATGCTCGGACAGCTCGTAGGTTACCTCGTGCAGCCATGTCAGGCCGAACTTGCCGATGAAGTCGGCATTGCCATAGGGCGTGGCATCGCCAAAGTCGTTGTCATGGATGGAATGTTCAACATCCGATGCCGCCCCTACCGTAGCCCAGCGCCACAACGGAATGACGCCGTCCCAGACAATCTGCGGCACCGGCGCGCCAAACAACTCACGCAGCAGGGCGCCAAATTCGCTACCATCGGGGTCAGAGCCATTGGCGGCAAAGACGTTGTTGTGGATGTGGATGCGGCGGGGGTGGATGTCGTAATTGGCATCCTCGGTGTCCTTGACATAGGCCGCAATGATCAGGCCGACGGATTTGTTGTCGCTGAACTGGTTCTCGAAGATTTCGATATCGGCATTGGCCATCACCAACATGCCGGTGCCCGCCGGGACCAGCCCGACGATGTTGCCTTCGGGGGCGAAGTTGTCGGTGTTGTTGGCGTAGGATTTGTTGCGGAAAAAGCGGATGTCATGGCCGCCTTGTTGCGGCAGATCGGGCAGGTCAAACACCAGCAGACCTCCGGTATTGTTGGTCAGGGTGTTGTCAAAGACATCGGCGAAGTAGCAGTTCTCGATCTCCAGCCCCGCGACGTTGAACTCGGCCCGGCTGTTTCGCACGATGATCTTCTGGCTTTGCCCGACGTATATCCCGGCGTCCGAGGCGCCCCTGACCACAACGCCGTCCAGCAGGACATTGGTCGATTGCACCGGGTAAATCCCATAGCTGCCGTTTTCCGCCTTGGGCTCGCCCGTCCACTCGGCCCGAACCCGGATCGCGGCGAAACCGTCCACCCCCTTGGCCTTGATGGCGTCGCCCTTGGTATCCTCGACCGCAAAATCCTTCAGGATTGCACCGTTGCCGGTCACCAGCAGCCCCTCGGCCCCGCCGGTTTGCCCCTTGAACGACAGGACCGAGGCGGCCATTCCCGCCCCGCGCAGCGTCACATCGTCATTCGCCAGCGACAGCTGGTTGCGGATGTCATAGCGCCCCGCCGCCAACACCACCTCATCGCCGGCCTGCGCCAGGATCAGCGCCTCTTGCAGCACGGCCTCAGCCGCGGGGCCGGGGGTGATGAGGAAGGTTTCCGCCCAGAGCGGCCCTGCCGCAACCAAAGCCACCGCCACTGCCAGATGCCGCATCAGTTCCCCGCGCTTTCCATCCTGCGATTGGCCAGAACCCCCTCCAGCCAGCCCAGTTCCATCTCTGGCACCGAGGATAGCAGAAGCTCGGTATAATCGTCAAACGGCGGCGTCAGCACATCGGTTTTCGCGCCATAGCGCACCACTTCGCCGCGATACAGCACGGCGATCTTGTCGGCGATGGCTTTGACCGTTGCCAAATCATGGGTGATGAACAGATAGGCCACGCCCTCGCGCGCCTGCAAATCCAACAGCAGCTTCAGGATGCCATCCGCCACCAGAGGGTCCAACGCGCTGGTCACTTCATCGCAGATGATCAGTTTGGGCTTGGCGGCCAGCGCCCGCGCGATGCAGACCCGCTGCTTCTGCCCGCCCGAAAGTTCCGCCGGATAACGGTCGATATAGCCCGAACCCATCTCGATCTGGTCCAGCAGTTCCTGCACGCGTTTGCGCCGGGCCTCACCCTTCAGGCCAAAGTAGAACTCCAGCGGCCGCCCGATGATGGTGGCCACGGTCTGGCGCGGGTTCATTGCGGTATCGGCCATCTGATAGATCATCTGCAACTCGCGCAGGTCATCCTTGCTGCGGGCGGCAAGCTCGGCAGGCAGCACCCGCCCGGCGAATAGGATACGACCCGCCGTTGCGGGCAAAAGCCCGGTGATCACCCGCGCCAGTGTTGACTTGCCCGAGCCGCTTTCGCCCACCACAGCCAGTGTCTGGCCCGCCGCCACCTCGATCGTCACGCCTTTCAGCACGTCGAGATTGGTGCCGCGATAGCGCGCCGTCACCCCCTCAACCCGCAACACCGCGTCGGACAACGCCTTTTCGACATGGTGGATCGAGCGCACTGAAACCAGCGCCTTGGTATAGGCTTCCTGCGGCGCGTTGATGATCTGCCCGGCGGTGCCGTATTCGACTTGTCTGCCGCCGCGCAGCACCAGAATGTCATCCGCGACCTGCGCCACCACGGCCAGATCATGCGAGATATAGAGCGCCGCCACCCCGGTATCGCGGATTGCCTCCTTGATGGCCGCCAAAACCTCGATCTGTGTCGTCACATCCAGCGCAGTCGTCGGCTCGTCAAAGATCACCAGATCAGGCCTGGGGCACAAGGCCATCGCCGTCATCGCCCGCTGCAACTGGCCGCCCGAGACCTGATGCGGATAGCGGCGGCCAAAAGTTGTGGGGTCGGGCAGGCCCAGCCTGCGGAACAGATCAACCGCCCGCGCCTCAGCCGCTTTGCGGCTCATCAGCCTGTGTTGCAGGCTGGCCTCGATCACCTGATCCATGAGGCGCCACGCCGGATTGAACGCCGCCGCCGCCGATTGCGCGACATAGGTCACCTGATGGCCACGCAAGCTGCGCAAGCCCGCCGGGCAGGCTTTCAAGAGATCGCGCCCGTTCAGCAGAACCTGCCCGCCGGTCAAGCGCACCCCGCCCCGCCCATACGCCATCGCCGACAGCCCGATGGTTGACTTGCCCGCCCCGCTTTCACCGATCAACCCCAGAACGCGGCCCTTGGCCAGCGACACCGACACATCATCGACCAGCACGACATGCCTTGGCTTTTCACCCGGCGGATAGGACGTCGCCTCAATCCGCAGGTTCCTGATCTCCAGCAAATCAGCCACCGCGCCCGCCTTTCAGACTGGCGGTCCGCGACAGCACCCAATCCGCCACCAGGTTGACGCTGATCGCCAGTACCGCAATCGCCGCCGCCGGCATCATCGCCGCTGCCTTGCCATAGACCAGCCCGTCCTTGTTTTCCCTGACCATGCCGCCCCAATCCGACAGAGGCGGCTGAATGCCCAGACCAAGGAAAGACAGGGTTGAGATGAACAGCACCGCAAAGATGAACCGCAACCCGAACTCGGCGACCAGGGGCGACAGCGCGTTGGGCAGGATTTCGCGAAAGATGATCCAGCCTTGCCGCTCACCGCGCAGCCGCGCCGCCTCGACATAATCCATCACGGTGATATCCGTAGCCACCGCCCGGCTTAAGCGGAAAACCCGCGTCGAATCCAGAATGCCCATCAGCAGGATCAGCACCAGCAGGTTCAACGGCAGCACCGACAGCACGACCAAAGCCACGATCAGCGCGGGCACCGCCATCATCAGATCGACCAGCCGTGACAGGAACAGATCGACCCAACCGCCGCGCACCGCCGCCATGAAGCCAAAGAACGCCCCCAGCGAAAACGACAGCAGCGACGAGGCCAGCGCGACGAATATGGTGATCTGGCCGCCATAGATCAGCCGGCTGAGGATGTCGCGGCCAATGGTATCGGTGCCCAGCCAGAACTGCTCTGACGGAGCCTCCCACACTTTGCCCGCCGCCGCGTCAATCGGATAGGGCGCGATCCATTGCGCGAAAATTGCCGCCAGCACAAAGGCAGAGGTCGCAACGATACCGATCAGGGCCGAAAGCGGCATCTTCATTTCGGGTGCCTCATTTCGGGTGCCGCAGTCTGGGATTGGCCACGATGCCGATGACATCGGCCAGGATGTTCAGCCCGATATAGACAGCGGCAAAGAGGATCCCCACCGCCTGCACCACCGGCAGGTCTCGTTTGGCGACATGGTCCACCAGATACTGGCCGAGGGCGTTGTAACTGAACACCACCTCGACCACGACCACCCCCACCACCAGATAGGCGAGGTTGATCACCACGACCGAGATGATCGGCGCCACCGCATTCGGCAGCGCATGGCGCCAGATCACCTGCATCGGCGTCAGGCCCTTCAACTCGGCGGTTTCGATATAGGCCGACTGCATGACGTTCAAAATGGCTGCCCGGGTCATTCGCATCATATGGGCCAGCACCACCATGACCAGCACGATCACCGGCAGCGCCACGGCGTGCAACTTTTGCCAAAACGACATGCCGGGAAAGACCATCGCGACCGGCTGGAACAGCGGCACGACCTGGGTCAGCAGAAAGATCATGAAATAGGCCGCCACAAACTCTGGCAGCGAAATCGTCGCTAAGGTGACGCCGGAAATCAACTTGTCCGGCCAGCGCCCATTGTAGCGCGCCGCGATCAACCCCAGCATGATGGCCAAGGGCACCGCAATCACCCCGGCAGAAGTCGCCAGAAACAGCGTATTGCCAAAGCGTTGCCCGATCGCTTGGGCAATGTCCTTGCCATTGGTCAGCGCCACGCCAAGGTCGCCTTGCAGCGCATGGAACAGCCATTTCAGGTATCTCGTCAGCGCCGGTTCATTCAGCCCCAGCGCCTCACGCAGGTTGGCCAGCGCGACCGGGGTTGCCCGTTGCCCCAGAATGGCCTGTGCGGTGTCGCCCGGCAGCATCTCGACACCCAGAAAGAGCACGAAAGACACCGCCAGCAACAACAGAAGGCCCAGCGCAACGCGCTGGACCACCAGTTTCAGGATAGGATGCACGGACCCGCCGCCTCAGGCGTTCAGCCAGCACATGCTCAGCGCCTTGCCGTTCATCAGCGAGCCAGCCGGATTCGGGATCCAGCCACCAACTTCGGCGCGCCGGCCTTCGACCCAGTCGTTGAACATCGGGCAGATCAGACCGCCGGTGTCGCGCAGGATATGGGCCATTTCCGAATACATCGCCTTGCGCTTGACCTGGTCCAACTCGCCGCGCGCCCTGATCATCAAGTCGTCGAAATGCGGGTCGATGAATTTGGTGTCGTTCCAGTCGGCGGTGGACAGATAGGCGGTCGAATACATCTGGTCCTGCACCGGACGCCCGCCCCAATAGCTGGCGCAGAACGGCGCCACGTTCCACACGTTGGACCAATAGCCGTCATCGGGCTCCAGTTTCACCTGCAGCGGAATGCCCGCCGCATTGGCCGATGCCTGGAACAGTTGCGCCGCCTCGACAGCACCGGGGAAAGCACCGGGCGCCACTTGCAACAGCAAGGGCGAACCGTCATGGCCGGACTTCTGGTAGAACTCCGCCGCCGCCGCCGCATCGTATTCACGCTGCGCGATGCTGTCGTCGAACAGCGGATAGGCGGCGTTGATCGGGAAGTCGTTGCCGCGCGACCCCATGCCACCCAGGATCTTGTCAACCAGTTCCTGCCGGTTGACCGCCAGCTTCAACGCCATGCGCAGGTCGTTGTTGTCAAAGGGTTTCTGGGTGCATTGCATGATGAACACGTAATGCCCCGGACCAGAGGAACGCTCGATCACCACATCGGCATTGCCGGCCAGCAGTTCGGCGATCTTGGGGTCAACCGACGCCATCAGATGAATCTGACCCGCCTGGAGCGCCGCCGTCCGCGCCGTGTTGTCGTTGATCGACAGAATCTCGACCTGATCGGCGAAACCGCGGTTCGCATCCCAGTAATTGGCGTGCTTTTCGAACGCAGCCCGCACGCCGGGCTCGTTCGAGACGATCTTGTAGGCGCCGCTGCCGATACCGGCCTGCGGATTGTCCACACCGCCGCCGGGTTGGATCATCAGGTGATAATCCGCCATCAGGAACGGCAGGTCGGCGTTGCCCGCGTTCAGCGTCAGGGTGACCATGTCGCCCGCGGCCTTCATGTCGGTGATGCCCTTGACGATGCCCTGTGCCCCCGATTGCGAGGCGTCGTCGGTATGGCGCCTCAGCGTCGCCACCACGTCCTGCGCGGTCAGCGTGGCACCGTTGTGGTATTCAACGCCCTGGCGGATCTTGAACATCCACTGCGTCGCATCGGCGCTGGACGAGATCTCCTCGGCCACCCGCATGCCCAAAGTGCCGTTTAGTTCCACATCCACCAGGGTCTCACCCCAGGTCGAGTTGATCATGAAGGGCGAATCCGACGCCGCCAGTGCCGGGTCCAGCGAGTCGGTGCTTTGCCCGCCCGCCACGCCCGCGCGCAGCACGCCGCCCCTGACCGGCTCTGCGGCGCGCGCCGGATTGGTCAGCACCGCGCCGGCCAGTGCCGCCGAAACGCCCAAGGCGCCGGCACGACCGACAAAGTCGCGGCGGTTCATCTTGCCCTTGGCGGCCTGCGCCAGGATTTGGTTCAGTTCTGTGGACATGCTTGGTCTCCCTGTTCGCCCCCTCGGGCTTTTTCTTGATTGCCGCGTCAATAAAACGCGGTTCTCTTTCAGGACCAAGGATTATTTTTGGTCCCGCTGCCTGGGGCCTGTTGCGGAAAAGTGCTTAGCGGTTTTCCGCGATAATCACGCGACCACCAAAGAACCAGATCAGGATGATGTTTTCGATCAAACATCACCCTGATCTAGACAAACCGCCGCGCAACCTCCTCGTCATAGTCCCGCTCGAAAACCACCCGGTCGCCCTGCCATGCCGTCAGCTTGGCCACCATCCGCAGATGGGTGGCCGTCCCGGTCATTTCCGCCTCGGCCAGGGTCCTGACCCGCCACTCGCCGCGCCACAGATGCTGCTCCCAGACCTGCACCGCCTTGGCCGACAACGGCTCCGCGCCAATCTCCCAACGCTCCGACATGACCTCGCAAGTGCACAAGCCATGGTCCAGATTCTCGACCTCGTCGCCATCATCCCTGATCACCAGCGCCCGGATCCCTGATAAAAGGTCGGTCTCGACCCGCCGCGACGCACCACCCTTGCGCAACAGGCGGTGGCACCAGCCCGGCGCACCCTGCGCCTCGGGCGGCAGCCAGTCAGCCGAGCCCTGATGCACCGGCAATTCCAGCCGCCCCGCCGTCACCAACAGCACCCCGGCCTGCGGTGAAGGCCAGACAAACGGCCAATAGGAATTCGACAAAGCCAGCCGCAACCGATGCCCCGGTGCCAGGCGATAAGCCATCTGGTCCAGATCAAAGCTGACCTCAACCTCCTGCCCCGGCACCATCGCCACCGGCTCCGCCATACTGTCGCGGTGACACAGGTTGCGCATCCCATGCGCAATCCGAACTGATGCGCCATCCGGCCCCACATCACACAACCGCGCCACCACAAAGCCAAGCGGCATGTCCGACGACAGAATCAGCGTCAGCCGCGCCGCCCCCAGCAAATCCAGCGGCTCGCCCAACACATCGCCGTCAAAACACACCGACAGCGCATCATCCAAGCGCTGATCCCCCGGCATCTCGGCATTCAAACCCATCGGGAAAAACTCACCTGCATCCATCCCCAGATGCTGCGGCGTGGCAATCTCCCAGGCAAATTCACCCGACTTACTCTTTCCCAAATACTCCACGGGGGGTCCGGGGGGTGTGAAACCCCCCGGCCTTGATGCCGCAGCGCCAAGCTGAAAAATCTCGCGCCGCACCGCTGCCGATGGCCAGACCGCCTCGCTTACCCAATGCCCATCCCGCCACTTGGCCGAGGCATCCGGCTCCTGCGAATGCAGCATATAGGCGCGGTAAGCCGGATCACTTTCCGCGCCATTCTCCACCCCCTTCAACCAGCGATCCCACCACCTTATCGCCTCTTGCAGAAAGCCCACCTGCGGCCCCGGCACCGCCATCTGCGGATATTGATGCACCCATGGCCCGACGATCCCCTTGGCCCCCGGCACAGAGCTGACAATATGAGACACCGTGTTCATATAGCCATCCGCCCAGCCGCCCCAGATCAGCACCGGCACCTGCATTCGCGAAAAATCCTCGCAGATCGAGCCGTGCTGCCAATAGTCCGACCTTTCCTGCAAAGCGGCCCAACGCGGCGCCAGCCACGGCTCGGCCTCCAGCCGCTGCAACCAGACCTCGCGCCAATCAGCGCGCAGCATTGGGTCGGGCGGTCGGCTGGAGAAGGACAGCATCACTGCCCCCCAGCCGAAATTCTCGCCCAACAGACAGCCGCCCTTGTAATGGATGTCGTCGGCAAAACGGTCCACCGTCGCACAGACCGCCACCACGGCTTTCAAGGCGGGGGGTTGCAGAAACGCCGTCTGCAAACAGTTGAAGCCGCCCCAGGACTTGCCCATCATCCCCACGGCACCGCTGCACCACGGCTGCTTGGCCAGCCATTCGATCACCTCGCAGGCATCGGCCAGTTCCTGAGCGGTGTATTCATCCGCCATCAGCCCGTCAGAATCGCCATTGCCCCGCATATCGACCCGCACGCAGGCATAGCCGTGACCCGCCACATAGGGATGCATGATCTCATCCCTCGGCAGCGTGCCGTCGCGCTTGCGGTAAGGGATATACTCCAGCACGGCAGGCACCGGCCCCGCGCCCTCTGGCATCCAGACCCGCGCCGACAGGCGGCAGCCATCCGACAGCACGATGCCCATGTCGGGGGTCTCAACCACCTTGTGTGGAAACTCGCTGACACTGCGCATGATGCCCCCCTATTCCCCCGCCATCAGGACCCGCTACGCCCGGAGAAATCCGGACTTTCCCGCCACTTTCCGGCACAAATACGACACCAGTTCCCGTTGCGGCTTTGGGCCGTAGTGATGCGGCGGCCAGGAAATCGCTTTTCAATCGCAATCGGCGTAGCTGGACGCCATACAGCGTTTTGCGCGCCGGGTAGCCTCCGCTATATCCTCGGGCGTCATCTGTTGCGGCGTCGCCCGCTTGGGCTGCGGTGAGGCAGTCTTGCAAGCCATCTGCAAGAGCCATTTTAGCGGAAAAGGCTCTGGTTGCGGCAACAAGAGCAAGGCGAAAGACCTTCATCATCGGTTCTGACCTCCCAAGCCTGCCTGACAGGGCAAGCTTAGCCGGATTGTGGCGGATTGGAACCCCTTGCGGCGCGGTGTGAGCAACTTGGTTTTCCAACGCGGTGCAGGGCGTGTCAACGACTTTGAGGCTGTTGCGTTTGGACTTCAGGTGTTCCATCCCGATTGCGGCAAGGGCAAGTCGCTTCACCCGAACACCTCTGGGCTGGCTGGGCTGCCCCCCGTTCCATAGGCCCGGCCTGTAACGGAAAGGCGACTTTCCGGCTGTTCTTTTGCCATGCTTCAGCCCATCTATGCCCAGCACGCGCCGGAGGCCAAGATGACCGATAAACCCAATATCCTGATCCTGATGGTCGATCAGTTGACCGGCACCCTGTTTGCCGACGGCCCCGCCGCCTTTCTGCACGCCCCCAACCTGCGCGCGCTTGCCGCCCGCTCGGTGCGCTTTGCCAATGCCTACACCGCCTCGCCGCTCTGTGCCCCCGCCCGCGCCGCCTTCATGTCGGGCGCCCTGCCGCGCCGCACCCGGGTCTATGACAACGCGGCCGAGTTTGCCTCGGACATCCCGACCTATGCCCACCACCTGCGCCGTGCCGGCTATTACACCGCGCTGTCCGGCAAGATGCACTTCGTCGGCCCCGACCAGTTGCACGGTTTCGAGGAGCGCCTGACCACCGACATCTACCCCGCCGATTTCGGCTGGACCCCCGATTATCGCAAACCTGGGCAGCGGATCGACTGGTGGTATCACAACCTCGGCTCAGTCACCGGTGCCGGCGTGGCCGAGATCACCAACCAGCTGGAATATGACGACGACGTCTGCCATCAGGCGGTGCAGAAAATCTATGACCGCTCACGCGGCCTTGACCCCCGACCGTGGTGCCTGACCGCCAGCTTCAGCCATCCCCACGATCCCTTCGTCGCCCGCAAGAAATACTGGGACCTGTATGAGGCTGCGCCTGAACTGGAGCCGCCGCCGCCTCTGGCCTATGAAGCCATGGATCCCCATTCCCAACGCCTGATGGATGCCTGCGACTGGCGCGGCCTTGAGTTGACGCCCGACCACATCCGCCGCGCCCGCCAGGGCTATTTCGCCAATATCTCCTATGTCGATGACAAGATCGGCGAGATTCTGGCGACGCTTGCGGCAACCCGGCAAGCGGCGATCGTGGTCTTTGTCTCGGACCATGGTGAGATGCTTGGCCGCAAGGGCCTGTGGTTCAAGATGAACTTCTTTGAGGGCGCAGCACGGGTGCCCCTGATGATATCCGCCGCCGGCCTCACGCCCCATTGCGTTGAAACTGCGGTGTCCACCCTCGACGTGACGCCGACCCTGTGCGAGCTTGCCGGCATCACGATGGCCGAAGTCATGCCATGGACCGATGGCGAAAGCCTGGTGCCGCTCGCGCGCGGCGAAGATCGTCTCTCCCCGGTCGCCATGGAATACGCCGCCGAAGGCTCGATCACCCCGATGATCGCCCTGCGTCAGGGGGCGTGGAAATACATCCACTGCCCCGCCGACCCCGACCTTCTGTTCGACCTCGCCTCGGACCCGGATGAGAACCGCAACCTCGCCACCGACCCGCGCGCCGCCGAGGTTCTGGCCCATTTTCAGCTGGTGGTCGCCGCCCGCTGGGACCTTGCCGCCTATGATTTCGAGGTCCGCCAGAGCCAGGCCCGCCGCTGGGTGGTGTACGAAGCCCTGCGCAACGGCGCCTATTACCCCTGGGACCACCAACCCCTGCGCGCCGCCTCGGAACGCTACATGCGCAACCACATGGATTTGAACGTGCTGGAAGAGCACAAGCGCTTCCCAAGGGGGGAGTGACCATACCACGACGCCCCCCGCCCCTGCCCGGCATCAGATGCCTCCGGCGGGAGTATTTGTGCCAGTATGAAATCGTTTCACATTGGCAGAAATACTCCCCGCGGAGCGTCCGCCCCCTCCTCCGGCGCAGCGTCCGGCCCTCCGCCATGGCAATGCCGCTAAGCGGTGCCTCGATGGCACCCGAAGCGGCCCCTCGCTGTGGTCAGCGCGCGTCCTGCAACACCATCTCCGCCCCTTTCCACCCCATCAGCATGGCAGGCGCATTGGTGTTGCCCGCAATCAGATTGGGAAAGGCCGAGGCGTCGCACACCCGCAACCCCTCCACCCCGAACACCTTTAACCGCCCATCGACCACCGAGCCGATCCGGCAGGTGCAACCGGGGTGATAGACGGTGCCCGAGCGTGCCCGGAAATCCGCGATCAGCGCCTCATCCGACTGCACCGCGGGCCCCGGTCGCAACTCCTCGGCCAGCCGCGCCGCGAGGGCGGGCTGGGCGGCGATGCTGCGCAGGAACTTGACCGCTGCCAGCATCTCCTCGACGTCATTGTCGGTTGAAAACGCATTGGCCACGATCGCCGGATGTTCAAACGGATCCGCCGAGCGGATGCGGATATGCCCCCGGCTGGTCGGGCGGCAGTTCGACAGCCCGATCGACAAGCCGCTGAACGGGTCCGGCGTCAGCAAGGGCCGCTCGCCCCCCCGCCTTCCCCCAACCCGCGGGATCAGCGTCGAGAAGGCCTGGAAGTACAGCTGCATGTTGGGCCGCTCCAGATCAGGCCTGGTGCGGAAGAAGCCGCCGCCATGGTTGATCGACTTGGACAAGGGACCACCACCCGTCAGGAAATATTGCGCCCCGACAAACAGCTTGCCCCACCATGGCCGCAGGATGTCGTTATAGGTCGGCCCCTTTGCCGCCCAGGTATAGTTGATGCCCTGATGGTCGCTCAGATGGTCGCCGACAGCGGGATTGTCGCGCAGCACCGCAATCCCCAAGCCCTGCAACAACGCCCCCGGCCCGACCCCTGACAGTTGCAACAACTGCGGTGAGTTGATCGCCCCGCCCGCCAAGATCACTTCGCCATTGCAGCGCAACTCCACCCGCTGGCCATCCCGCACATATTCCACCCCACCCGCCCGGCCGTCCTCGATCAGAACCCGCGTCACCATGGCCCCGGTGATCACCGCCAGGTTCTGACGCCGCATCGCGGGCCGCAGAAAGGCCCGCGCCGCCGAATTGCGCCGCGCCCCCCGGATGGTCATCTGATAGGTGCCCGCCCCCTCCTGCTCGGCCCCGTTGAAATCGCGGTTGAAGGCAAGCCCGGCCTGTCCGCAGGCCGCGATGTAATCCTCAACCAGCCAATGCAGCCCCTTGCGGTTTTCGCTGATGAACAAAGGCCCGCCCTTGCCGCGCCAGTGGTCGCCGCCCGCCTCGGTGTCCTCCATCGCGCGGTAGGCGCTCAGACATTCGTCCCAGCCCCAACCCGGTGCTGCGCGGCCCCATTCGACGTAATCCGCCCGGTGGCCGCGGATATAGACCATGGCGTTGATCGAGGACGACCCGCCCAATATCTTGCCGCGCGGCCAGAAATCGCGCTGCCCCGCGAGGCCCGGATCAGGCTCGGTCTGGTAGCACCAGTTGACGGCGGGGTCATAGAACAGCTTGCCATAGCCGAGAGGCATCTGCACGAAAAACCGCCGGTCGGTGCCGCCCGCCTCCAGCAGCGTGACGCGGTGCCGGCCCGACGCCGTCAACCGATCGGCCAGCACCGACCCCGCTGAGCCCGATCCGACGATGATGTAATCGGTCTCCGCCATGGTTATCTCCAGTATCGGAGCAACCATAGCGCCAGTCTCCACATAGCCTTGAGGGTTTCCGACAAAATCTGTCGCAGACTGCCTTGCTACTTGCCGTTTCGGCCCTTGATGAAAACAGCAATTCCGCCCAAAGCTGCAACTCCAAGGAACACTGCCGCCAAGACAGCGTTCTGAGTAACCAGCGAAACCCAAAGTGCTGCGCCAATCAAGATCGCGAAAAGACCAGCCCCCAACCACATTCCCCGTGCTTGGTCCCTATCTTCAGCGTCCAAAACCGCGCGCTCCATCGACATATGGTGATTATTGCGCTTTTCGGCCATTGTAATGATCCGATCCGCAGACCCGGGCTCAACCGCTTCATACTCTTTCAGATGGCGCGGATGTGCTATCGGACCAGAGAAGCTTTCAGTGATAACAAGAGCCGTCATCCGCGCGACGATCTCCTTGCGGCCCTTCTGGGGCACAAGGTTACCTATCTGACGGTCAACCTCTGCTTCGAAAGCCTGGGTTCGATCAAGTGGCTCATCTCTTTGGGGGGGCGACTTCTTTGTTGGCGCTGTTCCCAAGTTGTCTTTCTCCTTCCCTTGCGAGTTCGTCTCTCAAGAGTTTTCCAACCTCACGCCAAGCAGAAGCCAAAGTGTCAGTTTCGCGGTACGTGGGATGCCACCGCTCACCTAGCGCAAAACGATAGGGAGATGAGAAGCCCAAGGCCACCCCCCGGCGGAACGCCGAGTAGCTCATTTTGTCCATTTGCGCATTTCTCCGGTCCATAGAGGTTCCACTAACATATAAGCACACGGCTAAGATAGTACAGTTTTGAAGGGTAAATTTGACGTAAACATGGCGACCAGTCTGGACGAACCCCTACTTCCCCTGCCAGACCGGGTTCCTCTTTTCGGCAAAGGCCCGCGCCCCTTCCAATTGATCCGCGCTGGAATAGAGCCGGTCCACACTCGGCAGCAGCCGTTTCGTGACCCGGGCCAAAGCGTCCTGAAACCGCATATTCTCCGCCTCGCGCACCACTTCCTTGATCGCCGCATAGACCAGCGGCGGCCCGGATTCGAGCAGCCGCGCCAAATCCCAGGCCTTGCCCAAGAGGTCGGCAGGCGCACAAATTTCCTTCACGATCCCCCAGCGCAGCGCCTCATCGGCGTCAAACCAACGCCCGGTCAGCAGCAGATCCATCGCCACATGATAAGGTATCCGCTTGGGCAGCTTGATACTGGCGGCATCGGCCAGCGTCCCCGACCTGATCTCCGGCAAGGCGAAGGTCGCGTTCGACGAACACAGGATCAGATCGGCGCTCAACGCCAGTTCCAGCCCGCCGCCGCAACAGATGCCGTTCACCGCCGCAATCACCGGCTTGTTCAGGTTGGGCAGTTCCTGCAAGCCGCCAAAGCCGCCGACGCCGTAATCACCATCGACCGCATCACCAGCTGCCGCCGCCTTCAGGTCCCAGCCGGGGCAAAAGAATTTTTCGCCCGCGGCCCGCAGAATGCACACCCTGAGGCTGTCATCATCGCGGAACGCCCGAAAGGTCAGCCCCATGACCCGGCTGGTTGCGAGGTCAATCGCATTGGCCTTGGGCCGGTCCAGCGTGACCTCCAGAATGGCCCCTTCGCGGCGGGTCCTGACCTGTCCCTCGGTCGTCATTTCCATCTCATACCCTCCTGATCAACGCATCCACCGCCACGGCAAAGTTTTCACCCACCATGACGGGATTGATTTCGATTTCTTCCAGACTGTCGTCCGCCGCCATCAGTCCGCCCAACCTGACCGCCAGCGCCGCCACGGCCGCCATATCCGCCCGCTTTCGCCCGCGGTAGCCGTCCAGCAAGGGCCAAAGCCGCAGCTTGCGCATCGCCTCCAGCACCTGAACCTGGGTTGCAGGCAGGATCAGCGTCACACTATCCGCCAGTAGCTCGGCCATGACCCCACCCATCCCCAGCGTCAGCGACACGCCATAGACCGGATCGCGCCGCAGCCCGAGCAGTACCTCCGCCACCGCCCCGGTGACCATCTCTTCCACCAGATAGCCCGAAGCACCCGCCATCGCCTCCTGCCCCGCCAGCGACGTAAGCCCCAACCGCACCGCCCCCGCCTCGGTCTTGTGGGCAAAGCCCAACCCCTTCAGCGCGTAGGGCGGGGTCAAACCCGCCGCCGCCTCGGTCACCTCGGCCAAGGTCCCGCAAACCGCCCGTGGCACCGCAACACCGGCGCAGGCCAACAAGACTTTCGCCTCGGCCTCGCTCAACAGCCGGCTGTCCTTGGGCGGCGTCACAACCAAAGGCCGCCACCCCGGCACCCCCGGCCCAACTTGGGCCGCGCGGATCGCGGCCAACCCGGTCTCCAGCCCCATCAAGGTGCAAACTCCCTGATCCATCAGCTTGATCGCATAGGCCTCGTCGAAATTCTCTGGCATCGAGGCGAGTGGGAAGGCAGGCTTGCCCGTCGCCTTTTGCGCCGCCACGATGGCCCCGAATGCAGGTTGATAGCCGGAAGGGTCGCAGCGGTCCCCGCGTGGCATGTCGATGATGTAGATACCCGCATCATAGCCCGACAGCATGGTGGTGAAGACATCCGTCGTGCGCGGCCCGTCGCCCCAGATGAAGGTGTGATAATCCAGCGGATTGGCGATGGTCACGATGGGCCCTAAAATCTCGCCCAACCGCCGCCGCACCGCAGCAGGCACCGGCGGAAACTCAATCCCGAACGGCGCCGCCAAATCCGCCACCAACCCCGCCTCGCCCCCTGAACACGACAGTGAACACAGCCGCCGCCCGACCCGATTGCCATGGACGTGAAAGATCTTCAGTGTCTCGATCAGTTCCGACGGCGTGTTCACCTCCGCCACCCCGATCTGGCGCAGAAAGGCGCTCGACGCCGCCCCGCCGCCCGCCAGCGCCGCCGTGTGCGAGGCCGCCGCCCTGCGCGAAAGCTCGGTCTTGCCAGATTTGATGCAGACCACCCCCTTGCCCGCCGCCCGCGCCGCCTGCGCCAATTCGGCAAAGGCCGCCGCATCGTCGATGCCCTCGATATACAGCCCAAGTGCTGTCACCCGGTCATCGGCCAGCAGGGCCCCTGCCAGTTCCGCCAGACCGACCACCGCCGCATTGCCCAGGCAGGCGACATAGGCCACCGGCAAGGCACGCTTCTGCATGCCCAGATTGATCACGATGTTGGACGACTGGCTGACCAGCGCCACGCCCTTGGCAACCCTGACCCCGCCATGCTGATCCGGCCACAAGAGCGCCCCGTCGAGGTAATTGATCACCCCATAACAATTCGGCCCCAGGATCGGCATATCCCCGGCCGCCGCGACCAGCTGCGCCTGCAACTCGGGCTCGCCCGCCTCGGTCCAGCCGCTGGCAAAACAGATCGCCCCACCCGCTCCCATGGCAGACAGCTCGGCCACGACATCCAGCGTAGCATGTCGGTTGACACCGACGAACACCGCATCCGGCACGCCGGGCAGTTCAGCCAACGAGGCATAGGCCTTCAGCCCGCCAATCTCGGCCTTGGTCGGATGGACCGGCCAGACCGGCCCGGCAAATCCCATTTTCTGACATTGCTCGATCACGTTGCGCGCCCAGCCAGCACCCAATACGGCAATGGATTTCGGACGAAGCAGGCGGTGGAGGTCTTTCATCTGCGACCTCTGGTCGTGTGACCAACGCCGGGTGGGCCTTCTGCCCCCCCGGACCCCCCCGAGGATATTTGGGGACAGAAAACAGAAACACCCTGCCCCCACTTGGAGGACAGAGCGCCGTTTCCCGTCACGGTCATCGGGATCCCTCCCTGTACCGTAAATCCAATGTGACTTTTGTCAGTTAACGAAACGTTAGTTTTGGAGCGAAACTTTACCATTTTCTGTCCCTAAATATCCCCGCCGGAGGCACCAAAAGTTCTTATCCCCCCACCGCCCGCAACAATTCGCGGCTGATGATGTGCCGCTGAATCTCCGAGGTCCCCTCCCAGATGCGCTCCACCCGGGCATCCCGCCAGATCCGCTCCAAGGGCAGTTCGTCCATCAGGCCCATGCCGCCATGGATCTGGATCGCCTCATCAGCGACCATCGCCAGCACTTCGGTCGCCTTCAGCTTGGCCATCGACATATCGGCCTCGGTCACCGTGCCCTGATCGTATTTCCATGCCGCCTCGCGGGTCAGCAGTTCTGCCGCCTTCAACTCCATTGCCATATCGGCCAGTTTGAAGCTGACGCCCTGAAACTTGCCGATCTGCTGGCCGAACTGCTGGCGCGCGGCGGCATAGTTCAGCGCATGGCCCAGCGCGCGTTCAGCCCGGCCAAGGCAGGTCGAGGCGACTTGCAAGCGGGTGGCGCCAAGCCAGGAATTGGCCACCTCAAAGCCCTGGTGAACCTCGCCCAGAATCTGGCGTTTGTTCAGCCGACATTCGTCGAATTCCAGGATCGCATTGGTGTAGCCGCGGTGCGAAACGTTGCGATAGCCATCGCGGACGGTAAAGCCCTTGGTGCCCTTGTCGACAAAGAACGCCGTGATCTTCTTCTTCGGTCCGCGCGGCGTGTCCTCTTGCCCGGTCGCCACAAAGACAATCGCAAAGCCCGCCAGATCGGCATGGCTGATGAAATGCTTGGTGCCGTTCACCACCCAGTCGTCGCCCTCTTGCCGGGCAAAGGCCTTCATGCCGCGCAGATCAGACCCTGCGGCGGGTTCCGTCATCGCCAGACAATCCCAGGTCTCGCCCCGGATGCAGGGCATCAGGTAGCGTTCGCGCTGTTCGGCATTTCCGGCCAACAGGATGTTCGACGGCCGCGCCACGCAGGTCCAGTGCAGGGCATAATTGGCCCGCCCCAGTTCTTTTTCGTACAACAGCCAGGTCAGGGTATCCAACCCCGCCCCGCCCAGTTCGGCCGGCATGTTGGCCGCATAAAGCCCCGCCGCCATGGCCTTTTTCTGAATCTCGCGGATCAACTCCATCGGCAGATGTCCGCTGCGTTCCACCATGGCCTCATGCGGATACAACTCGTTCTCCACGAAGGCGCGCGTGGTCGCGACGATCATCCTCTGTTCTTCGCTCAGTCCGAAATCCATTACAGCCTCACGGGTCGGGATTGATGGTAAAGCCGTCCACGGTCAGCGCCTGGCCCGAAACCATGCGCGCGCCGTCCGAGGCCAGAAACAGCGCCATATGCGCCACGTCCTCGGGATCGGTCAGTCGCCCCAGTGCTGTGCCGCGGGCATAGCCCTGCCGCACCGCGTCCGGCGTCATGCCCTTGGCCGCTGCCTCAGCCTCGATCACCGAGGTGATGCGAGCGCCGTTCACCGACCCAGGACAAATCGCGTTGGCGCGGATGCCATGCGGCCCCAACTCCATCGCCACCGTCTTCATCAAGCCGATCACTGCCCATTTCGCCGCCGCATAGGGCGCGCGGTAGGGCACGCCGTACAGCCCGGCGGTCGAGGAGGTGAAGATCATGCAGCCCTTGCGCGCCGGTTTCATCAGCCGCGCGCCATGCTTTGCCGCCAGCATCGCGCCATCCAGATTGACCGACAGACACTGGTGCCAGCCCTCCAGCGGCATATCTTCGATCGCCGCCGTCGGCCCCTTGATCCCGGCATTGGCGCATAGAACATCCAGCCCGCCCCAATGACTGGCGATGTCGGCGAACAGCGTCGCCATCCCCATTTCCGAGGCGGCATCGACATGGCTGCCGCGAATGCCGGGCGGCAAAGCGGCCAGCATGTGGTGATCAATATCGGTCACCCAGACAAGGTAGCCTGCCGCCTGAAAGGCCCGCGCCATCACCAGACCGATGCCATTTGCCGCCGCCGTGATCAGGACCCGCTTCATTTGCGCTGCCCAGTCTTGCGCTGCCCAGTAAAGCGGCCCGCCGCTTCAGGCCGGGGCAGCGCCTCATGCGCCTGCGCAATCGGCAGCAGCCTGGCCAGAACCTCGGGCGCTGCCGGACAGGTCTTGCCGATTTTCATATCGACATGCAGGCACATCTGTTCAACCGTGGCGACGGGAGCGCCATCCTTCAGGATGCGAAGAAAGATGTGCAGCCGCTTGTCATCCGCACTCAGGATTTGCAGCGTGCCGGTCAGCCGGTCGCCTAGTCTCGCTTCGGCCAGATGCATGATATGGCTTTCGGCGGTGTAATAGCTGTGGCCGCCCGCCACATAGTCGATCCCCGCCCCGATCAGCCGCAAGAAGGCGTCGGTGGTTTCCGAGGCGGCAAACAGATAGCGGCTTTCGGTCATATGGCCGTTGTAATCAATCCACCCCGGCAAGACCTGCATCTGGGCCAGAACTAGGGGCGCGCCCTGCGGTTCTCCAGCGTGAAAGCTCGCCGCCCGCCGTGCATCATGCTCGCGCAGGACCTTGCCCGCGCCCCAGTTGCGCTCTTTCAAGGAGCGCAGGAAGCCGACAAGGTTCTGGTCCCTGATCCGCTCCAACTCCCTGATACCATACATGCCGGATTGTGCATCCGACTGATCCGCCACCAGATCGACCAGCGCCTCGTTGAACTCTGGCACGTCCGTCAGCTTGCTCCACGGCCACTTCAGCGTCGGCCCGAATTGCGCCATGAAGTGCCGCATCCCGGCTTCGCCGCCCGCAATCCGGTAGGTCTCGAACAGCCCCATCTGGCCCCAGCGCAGGCCAAAGCCCATGCGGATCGCCTCGTCGATCTCCTCAGTCGTGGCCACGCCGTCAACCAGCATCCACAGCGCCTCACGCCACACCGCCTCAAGAAAACGGTTGCCGATGAAGGCGTCGATTTCCTTGCGCAGGACCAAGGGGAACATCCCGATGTCCTTGATGATCTGCACGGTCGTATCCACCACCTCGGGCGGATTGCGCGGGCTGCCCGAAATCTCGCACAGTGGCAGCAGGTAGACCGGATTGAACGGATGGGCGGCGATGATGTTGTGCGGCGCGGGTGAGCCCTCTTGCAGATCGGACGCCTTGAACCCAGAGGTCGAGGACCCGATCAGCAGCCCCGGATTGGCCTGTTGCAACTGGGCATAGACCTTTTTCTTCAAGTCGATGCGCTCGGAAACGCTTTCCTGCACATATTCGGCACCCTCAACCGCCTCGCCAATCGTGCCGTGAAAGGTCAAGCACCCCTCCGGCGGCATCGGCACATCGGACAAAGCAGGCAAAGCCAACCGCGCATTGGCCAGAACCGCGTTAACCTTGCGCTCCGCCTCCGGATCGGGGTCGAACACGCCGACATCCCAACCGTTCAAGAGGAACCGCGCCGCCCAACCGCCGCCAATGACGCCGCCGCCGATGATCGCAGCCTTGCGGTTCATAAGGGTGCCCTCTTCTCCAACTGCAACTTCACCCGAACCTCAGCCGGGGTGATCACCCTTGCGCCCATGTTGCTGATGATCGAGACCGCCCGCTCCACCAGTTGCGCATTACTCGCCAGCACGCCCTTGCCCAGCCACAGGTTATCCTCCAGCCCGACCCGCACATGGCCGCCAGCCAAGACCGCGGCCGCCACATAGGGCATCTCGTTGCGCCCGATGCCAAAGGCGCTCCAGATCCAATCGGCAGGCACATTGTTGACCATCGCCATAAAGGTGTTCAGGTCATCCGGCGCGCCCCACGGCACCCCCATGCACAATTGCACCAGCACCGGCGCGGGAATCACCCCCTCCCGCAGCAGTTCCTTGGCCAGCCACAGATGCCCGGAATCGAAGGCCTCGATCTCGATCCGCACGCCGGCGGCGACCATCCGCCGCGCCATATCGCGCAGCATACCCGGCGTGTTGATCATCACAAAATCGGCCTCGTTGAAATTCATCGAGCCGCAGTCCAGCGTGCAAATCTCGGGGCGGCATTCGACGACATGCGCCACCCGCTCCTCGGCCCCCGCCATATCCGAGCGCGCACCCATCTGCGCCATATTCTCGGTGCCGTCGAACAAGAGGTCGCCGCCCATCCCGCAGGTCAGGTTCAAAACGACATCGGTGCCGCTGTCCCTGATCCGCTCGGTCACCTCACGATACAAAAGCCCATCGCGCGACGGCTTGCCGGTTTCAGGGTCGCGCACATGGCAATGCACCACCGCCGCCCCCGCCTTGGCCGCATCAATCGCCGACTTGGCAATCTCTTCCGGGCTGCGCGGCACATGCGGGCTGCGGTCCTGCGTGCCGCCCGATCCGGTAACGGCACAGGTGATGAAAACTTCACGGTTCATGGCAAGCGGCATGGCATCCTCCAAAATCTTGGCCTAACTCTATCGCACTTGCAGCGCAATGCTTGACGATTTACGAAAATAACATGGCGCAAACCGCAACAATCTTCGCCCCGGCCCGGCAACCCCTGACCCTCGCCGCCCTCGTCCTGCCGCAAGCCTCGATATTGGAGGTCGCCTCCGTCCTCGACCCGCTTCGCTCGGCCAACCGCCACCTTGGCACCGAGGCCTTCCGCTGGCGCATCGTCTCGCCCGATGGTGCCGCGGTCCCGCTGACCTGCGGCATCGAACTGCCGACCTGCGGCCCGCTGACCACAGCCGAAGGCGAAGGCGCGCTGGTGGTGATCGCAGGCTTCCGCCAG